>JBPOIV010000298.1:0-3828 GCA_052034245.1 Myxococcota bacterium | reverse complement strand
CCTTATGGGCTCAGCTTTTGCTCATAACCTAAAAACTACTGAAGAAAAACGCCACACGCAGTAAGATTGGGCCGAATTAGAGCGAGGTACTACCATAGACCGGGTCTTTGGGTTACCGGCAGTAATTAAAGCCTTCAGGCTTTTTTCACTGAAACCAGTTCTTAACGTATTCTAGCATAGGGTCCCACCTTCTCGATGATGATGCGCTATGGACCCTGATGATTTGTACTATATTCAAATCAATGTTTGGTATTTTGTCGCCGAGGCTAATGTTGCTGTGAGAAACGGCAAATTCATTTTGATTGGTCACTAAATCTTGTTGGTGCGCGACAGTCGAGACTAAATCTCTTTTAGGGTTAACATCGAGAGATTCCCGAAATTGCAAGGGATCGAGCTGGTACGTTGGTATTAGGCCATCGCCGCCTGTAATTACCCCAAAGGCTTCTGAAGCATGGTAAAAAATGCTGATACCGCGAATCATCTGCCTTCTTTTTAGTACCTGTGCAAAATATTCAAGTTGACCACTTTGCGTATTCCAGATGCCCACGTAGCCATTAAAATAGCCAACTGCAAGCTTAATGACGCCTTTAGATTTAAATGCTCTTACCTCTGATGGTTGCGCTTGAGCGGCGGAAATTTGCGGATCTTGCAACTGGCGAACCGTTTCGCCACTGATAGGGTTATAAATTTTTAAAACGTAATCAGGATTGCTCACTGCAATAGCCAGCTCAGCAGCCTCGCCTTGCTTATAAAGCACCATGCCGTAAGTTTGACCGGAGTTGTAGTTCGAATAATCCCGTCGACTGGCGCAGATGGTCTCGTAATATTTTTCACCGGTTAAGGGATTAAAGCTTGCAAGCGAGCCTTTGTTGTTGACCTCGTGAGCGAAACCATTGGCAAGAATTTTTATCGTTTCATTGTTCTGAAATACCACCATATCTACGACCCAAGGCGGGGAACTGCTTGCATCAGTTTGAGCAAAGGCCTTGATGGACTGCACGAGCAAGCCGGTGTCAAAGTTATAAACATTGATGGTGTTGGCCATGTCGCCCGCGATTAAGTATCGTTGGCCATTGTGTTGAAACATGGCAAAGCACGTAATCCAGGCTGTCCCCACATAGGTAAAGTCCCGCACCAACGCGCCAGTTGTGGCACTAAAAAGCTCGATGGCACCTTCTTTGCCGCCAACTACCAACATGGTGTCCCCGCCGTCCTTCACTAAGAAGTAGGCGCTCTGTTCCTGCGAGCTCTTAGCAGAAAGGATGGAGCTTTTCACGGAATTTATCGCAAAATAGTAATCGAGAAATCCAGTCACATAAGTGGGAGAATGTGGCGACACGAAAGATGTATAGGTAGGGGTAACGGGACTCTGTAATTGATTTTGCTGAGATATATCGACACTGGTAAGGCTTTCATCGGAAAGAGAATTAAAATTTCCTAAAATATTGCCAATACCATAAGCAGCCAAGTTCCCTATGCTTTTTGCATCAGCAAAATTTCCCAGGGCCACACCAAAACAAAAAACCATAATACCGAGTTGCTTCATACCATTCTCCAACTGATCGCACTTGTGATGTAACACTGAACAAATGGCCAAAGATTTCAATAACTATCCAGAGTAATGGCCGGTCTATGGTAAGACCTTGCGCTAATTCGGCGCAAACCCAATGTTTATGGCGTTTTTCTTCAGTAGCCTTTTGGTAATTAGGTTGTCTCTGAAAATATTCTACGGCTCGGATCCGTAAGTCTTTTGAGTATGCCATGAAAGTCGCATCGGCAAAATCATAAATTGGGTTCCGATTTTTTAGCTAAGCGCTGTAGCCGACAGGGCGGGGTTGAATTATAAAACCAGGCAAGTAATATGTTTATATATTAACTAAGGTTATAAAATGAAAAAATAATATTTTAATAGCTCTGTTTGTTTTGGTTTTTACTGCGTCTTTACATGCCAACAAGTTAGTGCAGACTATTCTTTCCCGAATGAAAGAAGTCCTCACCTGTACGAAAGCGTATTGGGTGACAGGACCGGCACTTTGATGAGCGTCGGTACCTTTCGAGCATTAATCGCGTTTTCCCGTAGATAGGTAAAACAAACCGCCTTTTTTATTTTTGGCGTCCTATAAAAGCTTCACCTCAAAGCCAAAATAACAATCGATTGTTCAAAAAAGGTCACATAAGGGCCCTTATGGGCTCAGCTTTTGCGGAGAACCTAAAGACTACTGAAGAAAAACGCTACACACAGTGGGCTTGGGCCGAATTAGCGCGAGGTACTACCATAGACCGGAGACGGACGCACCAAATTCTTCGTTCAATTGCGATTCATTGCCGACAAGAATAGTTTTGGGATTATCGGTTTCGTTCGTTAAGTCATTGTTCACGCAATATTCCAAGCCGGTCGAGCAAACAGAATCGGGCGTGTTACTAGAACATGAGCTCGCGGCTTCAACGCCGTCAAGGTAAACGAGCGCCGAGTCGCAACTTACGGATTGCCCGCTGCATGTTTGGTTTTCCACGCAGCTATTATTTTCCATATTTCCACATGCTGTGCCCGCTGGTTCCAATGCATTCGACGGACAGGATGTAGAGCTTCCATCGCAATATTCGGTGATGTCACAAGAACCAGCCGAGGCGCGGCACACTGTTCCCGCCGGTGAAATCGTGGCGACACATTCTGAAGATGAGCAAAATCCGCCATCGGCACAGGCATCGGAAGAAGTATCGTTTGTACAGGCCGTGCCATCAGGTAGATTCACCGGCATGCAAGCCGATACATTGTTTTCTGAAAGGCTGCAGATATTGGAGACGCACTCTTCTGATTGCCCCGCGCAAGGCGTGCCCAAATAAACTGCTGGGTCATTATCATCGCAATCACAGGCGGTGGAGTAGGTATCAAGGTCATTGTCTGGATCCGATCCCGTACCGGTCGGACAGTTGTCGGTAACAAGCTCTTGATTTTGATCTCGACAAAGGCCTTCATTATCGCAGACGCCCTGAAGCAAGGCGCCGCAGGGTGTGCCGGCAAGGGCTTGGTTAGCGGGGCAAGCGGAGGTGAGCCCATCACATACGGAATCTGGTGAACAGGCCCCGTGCGAGTAGTCACAAATCGTTCCGCTTGGATTTTTTATATCGACACAAACTCCTGCGCCATCACACTGATTGGGCAGGTCGCAGGGGCCAGCGGCATCGATTTCTCCACAAAATTTGCCGGGGGGAGCCAAGGTTACGGGACAGGTTTTATCAACGCCGTTACAATGGTCTAACGGGTTACACTCATCTTCTACACCCGTTTCACAAATTTTCGTAGATTTATGAACGAGGTCAAGACAATGGCCTTCGCCATCGCATTCGTCCTTGCGGTCACATGGTGCTAACAGAGTGTTTACATCGGGGCCACATTTAACCCCAGCCGCTGATACTTGCTTGGGGCAGAAATCATCGACGCCATTGCAAAAATCTGGTGGATCACAATCTCCCGTACCTTCGCTGCATTTTGTGTAACTAAATTTAACATCAACACAGTTGCCTTTGCCGTCGCATTCATCCTCAGCATCGCAAACATCTCTTCGAGGATGACCGCAGCGGGTTCCCGCAGGCTCATTAAAGGTGAAGCAACTTTGGGTACCATCACAAATCGTACGGGAGCATCACATTGGATGATTGGATCCTTTGCCCCCGCCTACCACTCCGTAGATTTGTCCAAAGGTAAACTTGGGGGTGGGCAAAAAGTTGTCAGGAATGTCCGTGGTCAATTCGCTTTCGGAAACAGGTTGATTGACGCTTGCATTATTATTTATGTTATCAATGGATTCCCGCTGACAAGCCGAAAAG
>JBPOIV010000237.1:0-3250 GCA_052034245.1 Myxococcota bacterium | reverse complement strand
TTTAAACAATAAAAATTCTCTCATTTTTCCAAAATAACACTCTTTACAACCTATAAAAACCCAGTATCATGTGTTTATATTTTCTCAAAGGATTACAAATGAAACATATAATAACTTTAACATTTTTTAGCATATCTTTATCATTGTCTGCCGGAATTAAGGACACTATTAAATATTATTTTGGCCTTACTTCAAACACCTCTATTAAGCCTAAAAAAGGAAGTATTTCTGTAGATGATTTATATGCTGGAAGTGACTATTATAATCTTCTTATGGCTTCAGAGACTGACTCTTATGATGATGATGAGTACAACTCTGTTGAGATGAACAGTTCTGTTCAGCAAGCATTTGATGCAGGCTGTTATGATCAAGATACCTTCACAGGTCGAAAAGACATTGAAATCCGTGACTCAGATAATAATACCATTTATAGGGCAGTGACATCCAGTTTTAATGGTGATTTTAATTCTACGATTTCCAAGAAAGAAGCACTGGCTATTATAAAAAGCCTTCCTTTAGCCAAAGAGGGAACTTATACCATTATCGATAGAAGTGGTAGCAGGTTTTGGAGTTGGTTTGGAATGTCTCGCAATAATCGTTTTAAGGTGAAACTTTCTGACAATAAAATTTTCCACCCTGATCCACGTATAGAAAGTATGCTAAATTCTGGTGAACATATTATCAAACAAATTCAAGCGACACCAGCAGCAACAGAGTGTACTACTGTTATTAAGGATTGCGATGGGAATGTAGTTTTGGAAAAAACTGAAACTAGCTCACTACTGAGTGGGGCTTGGAATAACCAAAAGTTTGACGATATCCTAAGTGAAGTTCCTGATTTAAATCTTTCTGACACAACTTACATTGTGAGTCAAACATATTATCAAGGTAAAAAACATGTTAGGAGCTTGGTAAAAACTTACCCTTGGGGAACAACATTAGATAAAGAATAGATTTTTTATTATGTTGAAAAATAGACTTGCTAAGTCTATTTCTAAGCGTGCCATGGCTGCCAAAGTCATAGGCACGTTTTTTAATTATTTAAAGTCTTTATGTCTTAACTTATTGAGATACGCATCGAGATTTAAAAGGCTCAAATAAAACAACTAATTACTGGCGTCTTTGCCTCGGAAAAACTATGCATGGCCTTAGCTGCGGATGTCTTGCCATGCAAATGTCAACCGTTGGCGCAAAAGTCATGAGTTTAGGATCTTATAGGAATGAAAAGAATAGTGTGGCCGACGATTCTGCGCTTATGATAAGTCTCTACGGCATCGATACCATCGAAGACCACTATCAATGGTTTAGCTATAAAAATAAATAAAGAGTTTGTCATCCCAGCTCAGTTAGGCCGGTCGAGCTAGCGGCTGTTTCACCTAGCTTTAAATAAAGGCCAAAAAAAGACCGCCCTAAGACGGTCGAGAACCAACTAGCTCAGTCTAGTAGCTAGCGGCTGGAGCTTCGCCGATCTGAAAAGCCGCGTTTTTTAGCCTCCGGTGAGCGTCCGCTGGGGCCTCTATTATTGCCGCTTCGTCGGTTATTAGCAAATCTATTTGATCGCGCGCCCTCTTCACTTGGTGCGTTTTTAATCAAAGGATTTGGCTCAAAACCAGGGATAATTTCTCGCGCTATAGGATTTTTCAAAACTTTTTCTATATCACTTAGTTGCTTCGACTCATCGATACTAAATAACGAAATTGCTTTGCCGCTCGCTCCTGCACGTCCAGTCCGTCCGATGCGATGTACATAATCTTCGGGCACGCTTGGTAAATCAAAGTTAACCACTTGGGGCAATTGCTCAATATCAATGCCACGTGCGGCTATGTCTGTAGCGACGAGGATTTTTATTTTCCCTTGTTTAAAGCTGCTCAAAGCATTGATTCTTTGGGCCTGACTTTTATTGCCGTGAATCGCAAGGGCCGAGATTTTATCCTGGGCAAGCCTATTTACCAATTTATTAGCGCCATGTTTGGTACGACTAAAAACCAAAGCTTGCTGCCAATCGTTCTCACGAATCAAATGACTCAAAAGCTCGGCCTTACGAGCTTTGTCTACGGGATAAATTCTATGCTCAATGCTTTTAGCTGCAACATTTTGCGGGGCCACATTTATCTCAACAGGTTTCACCAATAAGCCTTTCGCGAGCTTACGAATCTCATCCGAAAAAGTAGCCGAAAATAACAGGTTTTGTCTGTTCTTTGGCATATAAGAAATCAAACGTTTAATGTCGTGAATAAAGCCCATATCAAGCATTCTATCGGCTTCATCGAGAACCAACACTTCGATAGTGCTAAAAGAAACCGCGCGTTGATTATAAAGATCGAGCAAGCGCCCTGGAGTCGCGACCAAAATATCGACGACATTTTTAAGTCGTAGTATTTGTCGATTAATTTTTACGCCGCCATAAACAACATTTGAATAAAGCTCCAAATTCTCGCCATAATCGAGTATCGATTCATTGATTTGAGCAGCAAGCTCGCGCGTAGGCGCCAAAATAAGAGCTCGTGGAGATTTGGTCTTTCGCGGCGGAGTAGCACTCAGCATTTCCAAAATAGGCAGCGTAAAGCCGGCTGTTTTTCCTGTACCAGTTTGGGCACAGGCCATAATATCAAGTTTTTTCAAAACTGCCGGAATGGCTTCTGCTTGAATAGGTGATGGAACTTTATAGCCTTTTTTTTCAATGGCCTTCAGGAGAGCTTCAGATAAGCCCAGATTTTCAAATGACATTTGGTGCCTGTAAATGATTTCTAAATCACTTGGTTTTAACAATATTTAATGACGTGCGTTTTCAAAAGAGTATAGAGTGCCAAGCCCTCTTTGCAAAGAGAGCCTAGCATCTGGAGCCAAAACAACAATCGGCTGCCAAAGATAAGCAAAATTTTTGCCTACAAAGCCTATTCAGCCATTTCTTCTTGGCGCAAACACTCTTCTTCTTGTTGCAAAAACCGAAGAAGTGCTTTTTTGTACGGCAAGCCGGGATTATCTTTTCGCCAGGCTCCCCATGTGGGGCCGCAGGTCTTAGGTGATTTTTTTCCTTTTTTTCTCTTTTTCTGATCGTATCTAGCAGCTTTTTCAGTACAAGCTCTTCTGCATTTCTTAGGACCTTGAAAAAAATCGCCTAATTTAACGCCGTCGCAAGAAACTCCGGCCCAAGGTTGAAGGTCCTCTAGTTCTTGAGCAAGCGCTGCAGCACGACTTCTCGATTTTTTGTTAGCTTTCGTTGCACTTAATGATGCTGCAAGTAAAAAAA
>JBPOIV010000251.1:0-12012 GCA_052034245.1 Myxococcota bacterium | reverse complement strand
GGACGGGGCTGCAGGCCTGTGCTGTCTGACACCACTTTGGAGCGAATATACACAACGTTTTTATAACTGGATTGCCACGCTACGCTCGCAATGACGACGCCGGTGGGTTTAATTGCGCCTCGCAATGGCGATGCTAGGACGGGGCTGCAAGGCCTGTGCTGGCATGGGATTGTGTGCCAGCCACTTTGGGGTGGATATGTGTTTTTTTATACCTTATTCTTCACCTTAAATAGCGTCAGGAATTGTTCGGGGTGAAGGTTTTCCGGTCGCAGATTTGGGTCGATGCTGGCCTCTGCAAATTGCGCTTCGCTTACCTGATTGCGCAAAATCGTGGAGAGTTTCTTTCTTCGTTGTTGAAAAATCTCACGCACAAAAGCGATAAATTTATCCTGCTCTTCGATAATGGCGCCATTTTTTAGTCGGCGCAGACGAAGGATCGCTGAATCTACCTTTGGCACGGGCCAAAAAGCTGCGCGATTCACGAGGCATACTTTGTCGATGCTAAATAGAAGTCTTAAAACGACCGTAAGAAAGCCATATTCTTTAGTACTAGGCTGTGCTGCCAAGCGATCAGCGACCTCTTTTTGGACTAAAAAAACCGCACCGAGCAAAGAGTTCACATGGTTAATCGCCAAAAAAATAATCGAAGAGGTCAAATGATAAGGAAGATTGCCCAAGAGTACGCCCGGGGATTCTTCTGAAACTACCTGATCGATGGCAAAGCGAGCACCATCGGCTTCATGGATGATGAGTTTTTTGGCCGCGATAAAGTCTTTAAACTCTTCTTTTAATACCGGCACCAGGTCGCGATCGCGCTCTACGGCGTGCACTTCTTTGGCAAAACCAAGTAAATGCGCTGTCAAAGATCCGGTGCCCGCACCAATTTCGATTACTCTTAGATCCTTTCCAAAATCAGAAACCGCAGCGGCAAAGCTGCGATTTACGTTTTGATCGAGCATAAAGTTTTGACCGAAAGATTTTTTCGGTCGTAGGCCACGCTGAAGAAGAAGTTCTTTAGCGGATAATTTATTGGTCATATCGTATTAAGCAACAGTATTACCCGCGCCGTACTCCTGCTTTTTCGCTCTTATTGTATTTTTTCATGGCACGACGTTGATGGCGATTAAGCTTGCCTTCTTCATCTTCAGCCGATGGTGGCGCACGTAAATTAGACATGGCGGGGGGCGTTTTGGAGGCCTCAGCGACTCCTTTGCCACGCCCTAAAACTTGGCGACTTTGCTGCTTCTGCGCCAATTCCACTTGTTTATTTTTTAAACTTTCCATCTCTTCTAAAGCTTCATCATTGGAGCTTTGTTGGATTTCGACTTTAAATACTTTTTCCAATACTTCATCGCGAATAAAAGACATCATATTGGAGAAAATATAAAAGCCTTCTTTTTTATATTCTTGCTTAGGATCTTTTTGTGCATAACCGCGAAAATGAATGCCCTCTCGCAAGTGATCCATCGCTTGCAAATGCTCTTTCCAGCGACGATCAATGGTTTGCAAATAGACAAAATGCTCGATTTGCCGAACCACATTTTGACCAAGGGCTTTTTCTCGAGCATCGTAATAAGTACTGATGCCTTGGAAAATATAATCCATCAAGTTTTCACGGCTTTCGGCGTGCGATGAAAGTTCAAGTTTAATGCCAAATAATTGCTCGATATCTTTTTCAAGCTGAGCTATTTTCCACTCACCAGCGCTCGCTTTTTCGGGAGCCGCCATCATCACCATGTTGACTACAGCTTGCTCAACCAGATCGAAGATCATCTCACGCATGCCATGCCCATCGAGCACGCGGCGACGCAAACCATAAATGGTATTACGCTGCTGATTCATCACGTCGTCGTATTCGATAAGTTGCTTACGAGAATCAAAGTGAAAGCCTTCTACCCGTTTTTGCGCATTAGCAATGGATTTCGTAACCCAAGGATGCTCGATGGGCACATTGTCTTCCATGCCCAAACGCTCCATCATGCCAATCATGCGATCGGAGCCGAAGATACGCATCAAATCATCTTGCAAAGAGAGATAAAATAAACTGGATCCAGGATCGCCTTGTCGCCCTGCTCGACCACGCAACTGATTATCGATACGTCGCGATTCATGGCGCTCAGTACCAATAATGCGTAAACCGCCGGCCTCAAGCACTTTAACTTTTTCCGCCTGACAAATCGCCGTAGCTTTTTTAAGCTCTTCATCATAGCGCCGCACGGCCTCATCGTAAAAAGCTTTTCGTTCTTGGTAAATCAGCTTTTGTGCCTCTTCGATGGTCGATGGCAAACCTTCTTTGCTCGGATCCACACCTGATTCTTTGAGTTTTCCGATTCTTTCATCGATCTCAGCAATAAATGCTCTATCGTTACTATCTCTTTCAGCTAATTTTTCGGTGTTGATCAAATCAGGACGACCCGTAAGAAAGCCAAACTGCGCAATCTGTTCGGTGGTCTCATGCATAGCGCGCGCCACATTTGAGCGAGCCATAAACTCAGCATCACCACCCAAAACAATATCGGTACCACGACCTGCCATATTGGTTGCAATGGTCACCGCCCCTAATCGACCCGCTTGAGCAACAATGGCCGCTTCGTCACGGTGTTTTTTGGCATTAAGCACGTGAAAAGGAATGTCGAGTTTTTTAAGCCAACGAGAAAGTAGTTCGGATTTTTCTACCGAAACGGTACCAACCAAGACTGGCTGATCTTTTTTATGAGAGCGTTCAATATCTGCCGCAACCGCTTTGAATTTTTCGGCTTCGGTTTTGTAGATCAAATCTTGATCATCGATACGTTTGATCGGCTTATTGGTAGGGATCACCAAGACATCGAGGTCATAAATTTTGGCGAATTCTTCGGCTTCCGTATCGGCTGTACCCGTCATACCTGAAAGCTTTTTATACATACGGAAATAATTCTGAAAGGTAATGGTCGCAAGGGTTTGGTTTTCAGCCTGCACACGCACGTTTTCTTTAGCTTCAACCGCTTGGTGAAGACCGTCAGACCAACGTCTTCCATGCATAAGGCGGCCGGTATGCTCATCAACAATGATTACTTCACCTTGCTCAATCACATAATCCACATCGCGCTTAAAGAGTGAATGCGCGCGTAGGGACTGGCTCAAATGGTGCAAATATTCAATATTGGCCGGGTCATAAAGATTTTTGATGTTTAATAATTGCTCGGCTTTTTCGATACCGGATTCGGTGAGCATCACGGCACGTGATTTTTCATCGATAGAATAATCGGAATCTTTTCTCAGCTTAGGCACCACTTCATTGGCAACTTGATAGGTAGCAGTGCTTTGCTCCGAAGGCCCAGAAATAATGAGCGGCGTACGCGCCTCATCGATCAAAATCGAGTCAACTTCATCCACCACCGCAAAGAAGTGATCTCTTTGCATGTAATCGCTGAGACGAAATTTCATATTGTCGCGCAAATAATCAAAACCGAATTCGTTATTTTGGCCGTAAGTAATATCGGCCAAATAGGCTTCTTTCTTAGCGCGCTCGCCGGTTTGAGGCACTACAACGCCAACGCTTAAGCCCAAGAATCGATAAATGCGGCCCATCCACTCGGCATCGCGTGAAGCCAAATAATCATTAACGGTAACAAGATGTACACCTTTACCACACAAGGCATTGAGCACCAAGGGCAAAGTCGCCACCAAGGTCTTTCCTTCACCCGTTTTCATTTCAGAAATACGACCGCGATGAAGATTAATACCACCGACCAGCTGCACATCGTAGTGGCGCATATTTAAAACACGTACGCCCGCTTCCCGAACCGTCGCAAAAACTTGGGGGAGCACGGGATCCAAAATCAGATTGTAATCATCTTTTTTAGGAGTTTTATTGATGCTTTCCATGCGCTGAACTTCAGCAGAAATTTGAGTTTTTAAAGACTGAATCGTCGCCATTAACTCAGCATCAGTTTTCTTTTTAGTTTCACTTTCTAAGTTATTGATGGCTTGTACAATGGGAGCGAGCGCCCGTACTTCACGGTCGTTTTTTGTACCGAAGATCTTTGAAATTAGTCCCATTTGTCTGTCATCCTTATGGTTAGAAAGCTACGCACGCTATTTTCACTTCAAATATATATTTTACTTAGCTCACCTATACGAATCCATCTTTATACGGTCAAGCCATTTTTCATGCCAATTAAGCCAAATCTTTCTTGCTTTTATCGCAAGTATCCGGCATTAAGCTAAGTCTCCATGCTGCTAAAAGCCCGCAAGCTTCGCTTAGTGGTAAACTTAGAACCATTTGGGTCAAGGAGCCAAGCACATGAATAACAAAGAAAAAGTCCTAGATATTTACTTCATGGGTATTGGCGGAACGGGTATGGGCGCTTTCGCCGGGCTCCTTAAAAAATATGGACATCGCATAAATGGCTCGGATAATGCAGTTTATTCGCCCATGAAAGAAAAATTAGCAGAATGGGAAATTGAGTATCAAAGTCCTTATGATGCAAAAAATCTTGGCGAGCCCGATCTTGTGATTGTCGGGAATGTGATTCGAAAGGATAATCCTGAAGCCGAAATGATGCGCCAAAAAGGCCTAAACTACGAGTCTTTTCCCAGTGCTTTAAAAAAATTATTTTTGCAGGACGCAAGCCCCATCGTAGCTGCCGGCACTCACGGAAAAACTACCTGCAGTGCACTTTTAGCCCATAGTCTTTTTTGTGCAGGCTTTGACCCAGGTTTTTTAATCGGCGGCATACCCATTAATTTCGGCGAAAGTTTTAGAGCATCGAGTAAAAAGAATTCTCCGTTTGTAATCGAAGGTGATGAATACGATACGGCTTATTTTGACAAGCGCCCAAAATTTGTTCATTACGACCCACGTTTTTTACTCCTCACCTCTATCGAATACGATCATGCCGATATTTACCCGAGCATCGATGCGATCATAGACGCCTTTTCTGGCCTGCTTTCTTCACTAACGAGCGATAAAACGGCCATCGTTTATAGCGATGATCAAAACATCAAAGAAGCTTTAAAACGCGCAAATTCGCCAGCCAAAGTTCTGAGCTATGGGCCCAGTGGTGATTATCAAGCAGCGAAGATCGAATTTGGGCCCCACGGCATCTCTTTTCACGTCATCTTTGAGGGCCAAGATCTGGGAGAGCTCAGCATTCCTCTTTTTGGACGCCATAATCTCTACAATGCCCTGGGAGTTTATGCCATTTTGCGAGAATATGGCCTGAAACATGAAGCCATCTCTCAGGGATTCAAAAGTTTTTCAGGCGTGAAAAGGCGGCTTGAAGAGCGCGCCACGAAAAATGATGTCATCATCATCGATGATTTTGCGCACCATCCAACAGCCGTGAGAGAGACCTTGTGGGCCGCTCGCCAAAAATACCCCGATCGCGAACTTTGGGCTATTTTTGAGCCGCGTTCTGCAACCAGTTGCATGAAATTATTTGAAGGCGCCTATCAAGAAGCGTTTCTTAACTGCGACGAAGCCATTTTTGCACCAGTGGGAAGAAAGCTTGCAGCTTCTGAGCAAATCGACACGGTGATGATAGCGGAAAAGCTTAATCAACAAGGACAAAAGGCCCTCGCCTGCCAAAGCTATGAAGAACTTGAAAAAAAAATCAACAGTGCAGAGGGTAAAAAGGCACTACTCTTTATGTCGAACGGTAATTTCGGCGGCATCTTAGAAAAATTTATTCTGAGTGCGCCGTGAAAGATCATGTAAGATTTCTGATAATTCGATCGTTTGAAGAAGCATCGTAGTGATGTAGGCAAAAGTGTGTGTAGGAGAAAAAATGAAAAGATTTAGCAAGATTCTAAGCTTGGCTTTAGTGGTCACCGCTATGAGTTGTACGCAGTCGGGAAAATCCGGCGCTGATATTAAGCTCACGATTAAGCACCAAAAGGGCGAGCCGCTTGCTCATGTTGGTGACACCGTTCTCACTCTTGAAGAACTAAGTAAAGATTTCCTTGATCGGCAAGGGACTTTCCGTGGAGCACCTCACCTTAATACTGAGAAAAAACGCATTGATTATGTGGAAAATGCGGTCACTCAGCGAGCATTATTTCTCGAAGGAATTAGCTTAGGGCTGCTTGATGATGTGCAAGTTAAAAGAGATCTAGAAAAGATCGTTGTGCAAAAGCTCGTGCGCGACAAATTGGCCAAAGCTCAAGAAGAATATAAGCCTACCGAAGAAGAGATTAAGAAGCATTATGATGAAAACCCTAACTTCTATAACCGGCCTGAAGCCTTAAAAGTTGCCTATTTTGCTATTCCTTTTGATCAGGACAAAAATGGCGCCCAAAGGCTCGCAAAAGACTTGCTTAAAGACGCTAAAGAAAATGTCAAAAATGCAAATATCAAAGAATTTGCTCGCTTGGCGATGAAGCATGCCCAGCTCATGAAGGATAAGATCAAAATAAGTCTTGAGACCAACGAATCAAGTTTCCTCGAAAAATCTGATTTCGAAGCGAAATTCGGCAAAGATTCTTTTGAAGTCGTCAATAAACTAGAAAAAGTGGGCGATGTTGGCCCCTTGCTTACGACCGACAAAGGTTTTTTCGTGGTCATGAAAACTGGCTATAGAAAAACACTTAACGAAACCCTCGAAGAAGCCAAACCAAAAATTCAAAAAAGAATCGCCTATGAACAACGGGGCAAAGTCTACGAAAATTACGTAGCTGAGCTTAGAAAAAAATATGGCGTGAAAATAGTGCAAGAAAAAGTAGCAGAGCTAGGTAAAGGGGTAACACCTATTGGCACCGCCCAAGCTCAAATCCCTCAAGTGCCTGCTGGCATGGAAAATCTTGCGCAAAAGGTACCCGCTGGAAGCATTCCCGTAGAAAGAGTAGATGAGAAGAAGCCGGAGCCTGCACCTGCTGCCCACTAAATTGCTGAAGCCGGCTTTAACAAGGCCGGCTTTTATTTTTATGAGACATTCGATGAATAGATATAAATTCCCTATTTTCTGCCTTTTAATCCTTGCTTGGCCCTCATTGGCAGAACTCCTGCTTGAGGACAAAATTTGCGCCATTGTAGGTGCAGAACGGCCCATACTGTTAAGTGATGTCCAAAAAAGAGCCCAAGAAGATAAAATAAGCCCCAAAGAAGCTTATCAACTTTTATTGCAGGACCGGGCCCTAGAGCAATATGCTAAAACCCAACAAAAATTGAGCCTTTCTAGCATTCATGAAGCCGCTGAAAAGCATCTTAAAACTATCATGGAGAAGAATAATCTAGATGCCGAAAAATTCGCGGAAATTTTGCGACGTCCCCCGTATTCTACAACCGTGGAGCACTACGAAGAAGAAACGGCTTTCGCCATGCTTAAGAATCAAATCGAAACCTCATTTGCCCAAAGTATCCATATTAATGAAAAAAAGGTTCAGGAAGCCCAAAAAACAACACATAAAAATCCTGAAAGTTGGGAGATTTATTTTATATCAATACTACCTATTAAATCTCAAGAAAAACAAACAGTAATACCTCAAACAAACAAGGCAAATAGTATAAAATACGAACTTAAAACACAAAAACAAATAGATTCAGTAAAAGAAAAATATAAAGATCAAAAAGATGTATCCTTTATTGGTCCTATTGATTATAAAAAGGGAGACCTCGTAGACCATTATGAGGCTGCGCTCAATAAAGATCCTAAAGAAGAGATCATCGGGCCCTTCAAAGATAAGCAAGCACTTACTCTTATTGTTCGAAGAGAAAAAGCTTTGCCATTAGATAAGGAGGAAACCGGACTTGAGAATATAAGAAATAAACTTTATGAAGAAGGTGTGGCGCATAGAATGAGTGCCGTCACCAAGGAAATATTGGAAAATACACCAATAGAAGTCAATTGTGAGTGGTAAGTTTCGGATTCGCAATTTTTTTGAAGAACAATTTCTTCATGTGGGGATAGTAAATGCGTGTTGCTCTATTTTTTGATGGAAAAAATTTTTATTCCGGATGGCGTGAAGCTGCGAAGGGCCGAAGAATAGATTTTGCTCGCCTTGCAGATTGGCTTGTTCATAAAGCCCGCGGTAATAACCTTTGGGGCGCCTATTATTACACTGGTATAGATGATGCCATTCAGCAAGGACAAACTGATCCTCAACAGAAATTAGCGGGTTTTCTCGATATGCTCGAAACCCAGCCTGGCTTTTTCGTGCATACTTTCAAGCGCAAAGTAGGCTCCATTACCTGCAGTGATTGCGGTGTTGAAAATCGCTACGTTCTTGAAAAAGAAGTAGATACCACCATGGTTGCAAACATGGTGCAAATGGCTGCCCAAAATGCTTATGACACCTTGGTACTCATGTCTGGCGATGCTGATTATGCACCCGCCATTAAAGCTGTTCGCCAACTTGGTAAACAAGCCTATATCGCAAGCTGGGGCGGAACAGGCGTAAGCAAGCGCATTCGCAGCGCAGCATTCGATCACATCGATATGCTCGAAGGCCTAGCTGAATTTGAACGTGAACTTGGACCGGAAGAAGATAGCCATTCGCCTTATGTTAACGAGCACGAATCGAGCCTCGAAATTTCGACTGTCACGGGCGATATTTCCATGGATTCATTTCTTGCTGAACTGCAACAAGCGCAAAATAAATTTAGCGGCGGCTACGTAGGATTGGGATATTTCCTGACCAGATGGCGCTCTGCGCATCTTGATACAACGCCCGATAATCGACGCATTGTGCTCGACAAATTGCTGGCCAAAGGTTTCGTTGAAACTTACAACGCCCCCGATGGCGCGCTCGCGATACGGGTATCTGATCGCTTCTTGGCTGGTTCTTCCGCTTCCATCAAACCACGTCCATTTGATGAGCGCACAGGCCACGAATTAGCTCTCGATTAAAAGCCCCACAAACGAACAAAAATCCTGTCGCCAAGCGACAGGATTTTTTATTTCTTTCGTTCAAAATCACTCAGCAAGCTTGCTAAATCATCGGCGTGCTCTTCTTCCTGCGCCAAGATATCTTCTAAAATACGCCGGGTCGTTGGATCATCATCGCCAACATAGCGGATCATCTCTCTATAGGTGTCGATAGCAATGCGCTCTGCGACCAAATTTTCTTCAATCATTTGTTGTAAATTTTCGCCCTCAACATATTCGGCATGGCTGCGGCTTTGTAAGTCAGCCGGCGACCAATTGGGGCGGCCGCCGAGCTGAACTATTCGCCGTGAAATAGCGTCCGCATGGCTTTCTTCTTGATGGGCATGCTCTAAAAACTCATTCGCCACGGATTCTGAATGAATGCCATTGGCCAAAAAATAATGGTTTTTATAACGCAATGTGCATACAATTTCAGTAGCGAGAGCCTCATTTAAGATTGTGATTACTTGCTTCGGATCGCCTTTGTATCCGTCGGTAATGGCACCGCGTTCCATGTGTTTGCGAGCTCGATCACGAATTTTTTGAATGTCACTTAAAAAAGAACTTTTAGGCATGCGCGCACTCCTTTAGGGCAAGTCATCCTTTTTTTCTTTTGCTTTAGCGCCCGTTTCATCAGCTTTCTTAGCTGGGCTTGAGCTTTCAGCCGGCTTCGTCGATGCATACAAATCTTTATACCAACCGCCGCCTTTTAGGTGAAAAGCGCTATTGCTCACTATTTTTTTGAGCGTAGCACTTGCGCCACACTGAGGACATTTTTTAGGCGTCTCTTCATTTACTTTCTGAAGAATTTCGCTGGTCTTGAGGCATTCTGAGCACGAATATTCATAAAGAGGCATTTTAAAACTCCAAAAATTCTTAGGGTTCTTTTGGCATAGACACTGGGCTTTTAATGTCAAGTGAACGTCCACCACCTATTCAAAGAAAGGCTTTTACTTTGCCTACTTAGGCCTTGCTAGACGAAGCCAATCAGCGTGATAGGATGAGAGTGAAACTTTAATTTTGGGAATTTATGGTTGCTTGTTTAAGTAAGGAAGCGATTATGCTTGGTGATATTCGCTTTGCTGAGACAGTTTTGCCTACGCATTTTGGCGATTTTCGTTGTGTGGTCTATCATTTGCAAGATGGGCTTGAGCACGTAGCACTCGTTAAAGGCGATGTTGAACATAAATCTGGCGTTCTTTGTCGCATCCAGTCGGAATGTTTGACCGGAGAAGTTTTTGCTTCGCTGAAATGTGATTGCAAACACCAGCTCGATAAGGCCATGGGAATGATTGCCGAGGAAGGCAGTGGGGTTTTGCTGTACCTTCGACAAGAAGGTCGTGGCATTGGTTTAGGCAATAAAATTAAAGCCTATAATCTACAAGAAGGTGGCGTCGATACCGTTGATGCTAACCGTATTTTGGGCTTTCCCGATGACAGCCGAGATTTTTCATGCGCCATTCGTATTTTGCGCGATCTCAACGTGGCCTCTTTAAGGCTCATGACCAATAATCCCAACAAAGTTGATGGCCTTGTTAATGGGGGTATTCACGTCGTTGAGCGCCTAGCTCATGTGGCCGATGTTCCTCATCTAGCCAAAGATTATCTCAAGGTCAAAGGCCAACGCATGGGCCATTTTTTGGAAAAACCGCAACCTGTCGTTGAGCAAATTGAAGACTGGTTAGTTGACGGTAGGTTTTAAACTCGGGGGATTTTCTCGTGTCCGGTTTATAAGCTTGATGACCAAGAAAATTGAAAGTGCAATCAAGATAAAATCGAGAATGCTACTCAAAAATATGCCCAAATTTATTCCCACCGGCGGGCTGACCAGTTGCCCGTTTTCGTACTGAGCGGGCGTTAATTCTATGTTTAATTTCGACAGATCAAAATTGCCTATGAGTGTACCAATTAGAGGCATGATTATGTCTTGCACTAAAGATGTTACAATCTTTCCAAAAGCATTACCGATGACCAAGCCAACGGCTAAATCAATGGCGTTGCCCTTTATTGCAAATTCTTTAAATTCTTTTACTATACTCATATAATTAGGCTATTCGAAATAATTTGAAAGAACAAATTTTGCTCTCATTTTTAGCTCCATAAATATCCAATTAATAATTCTAATTTAACATTTTTAAACCAAGCACTTACTAGCGGGCTAGTTTGGCTAAATGCTTCATATAATCAAGAGGATAAGTATACTATTCGTTATCTAAGCTTATTTATGTTTCTCACTCTGAACCTTTCGCAGGCGGTGGAGGGGAAATCCTAAGCACATTGCTTATATTTGCTCGGATGCACAAGGCGTCGAAAGATTCAGGATAATTCAAGACGAGGAAAACCTTCGTCAAAGCGACGCAATTTCCATTCCACGAGGCCAAAAAGAATGTACGCCCGTTTGCCCGAGTGATATTTGGATGGATTTAAAAGGCATCCAGCTTATCGGCGACTATAAAGTTTTTAACTTCGCCAATCCTATTGATGGCGAGCTGAAGCTTTATTTACCAAAAGAAAAAGTATCCAATGTTTCTGAAATTGCCGGCGAGAACAAGGGCACCCTTTAACCTGTCGGGGTCTAGGTTTTTTTGACTTGGATTAGGGCCCAAAACTTCTCATATGCTCACTCGAAGAAGCAAAAAAAAGACTTTGAGGTGATGGAATCGAATGAGCTTTTCATTGTTAAGACCCTAGAAAATGGCGTACAATTTCCTTGCCATTTCATGAAAATGGCGTACAATTTCCCTGAAAAATAGGAGATATGGCGTACATTTATGATTGAACGATTACTTAAGCTACCGAAAGATCGTAATATTTTACTTTTTGGGGCCCGGGGCACAGGCAAAAGTACCCTTTTAAAATCGATATTCCCAAAAACAAGTACTTATTGGATAAATTTGCTCGATCCTGAAGAAGAACAAAAGTTCGCGCTTCGCCCTAATGAGTTAATTGCGATAGTTAAAGCTTTGCCCGATAGCATTACCCATATAGTAATTGATGAAATACAAAAAATACCAAAACTCTTAGATGTAGTGCATTTACTTATTGAAAGTACAAATAAAAAATTCGTTCTAACGGGCTCTAGTGCGCGAAAATTAAAAAGAGGTGGCGCTAATTTGCTTGCCGGGAGAGCCTTTGTTTATAACTTATTTCCTTTTAGCTTTATAGA
>JBPOIV010000048.1:0-2034 GCA_052034245.1 Myxococcota bacterium | reverse complement strand
GCTCCATCCTAGTAAAAAAAGAGAGCACCTCACGTGCTCTCTCTATCCTTCGCCAATCGCTAGCTAAAAATTCGTAACTATCTCGTCATCTCTAAGAAAGGGAACTGGCTTTCGATGAGCTACTTCATCGCTTTGGGCACGAAGTTTGCCGCACGCGAAGGGATCGCCTATATCTTCGCAAAGCTGAGATGAACTCGCATTAGCAATGGATTGCACCATAGGAAGGGCTTTTTCTTCTTCTTCATCCTGGCAGCGATCATAGGCCAATAATTCTTGATTAAAAATTAAGCACAGATCGACCGGCAGTTGCCGTTTGACTTTTTCATAGCCATTCACCGACACTCTGGTCTTAAACTTTAACTCTCTGAGCTTGTTGACATCTTCAGAGTTCATATGCCAATAAAAGCCCGTAGAATCCTTCATAGCTTTCATAATAGTTGGCACATGCTCGGGATTGACTGGCCCAGACGTAACAAATTCAGGCCCAAAAGGCTGAGGATTTTCGGTCGGGTCACTCAGGGGCTGAATAGACTTATTGTTACTAATCTCTAAAAGATAGTCTTCTTTTTCCGACTTCGATAAGGTTGTTCTTCTCAACCCTATTTCCTCAAACTTATTTTCAAGATGAGTTAAGGCTTTGATGTAGCTTGAGTCGACATCGCCACTAATTATTTTTAGCGAACATGCTCCATCGCTATCATCTTGCACTTTCAAACTACTCAGAGTGCGCTCGTAAATCACGGTATCCTCACGCACATTGGCACTACCGAAAAGTTCAAATTTCTTCGTGAAATCGCAGCTAAGTTCGGCCTCCGAAGGCTTTAATTGTTCACGGATCACCGCACTTACGCCCATCGGCGGAATAAAAGGCCCCAAACGCTCTGCTAGTCCAAAAGCACCGCTGATGGTCATGTTTATCGTGAGGGCTGCCCCTAAATAATCGCCAGCTCCGGTGATATTCGTAAACATTGAGTTTAATTTCGCTTGTTTATCGTCAGGATTTTTTTGCCAATCCGTCAATGGCACAAAGCTAAGATGCTCGATGGGAAGCAAGGATATTTTAATGTCTGGAAAGAACTTTTTGCGATAAGTCAAAATCGCATCTTTTTGTTTTCGGGTGAATCCGCCGTAGACATTGGCTGAGAGAAAACCGCCGTAAGATCCGCCAAGTTCTCCGAGCTTTTGATAAATAGCATTCTCCACAATCTCAGGACTTTCCGCCGAAGTATGCCCTAGGCTTGCACCCATCAAGGAAATATTGAAAATCGCCACATCAAAATAGGACCGCCCAAAGGCCGCTGGCATAAGAAACTCATTGTTGGCAACTTTTTCTTGGGCTTTTTGTAGCTTGTCGCTCACCTTTTCAAAGTTTGCTTTTTCCTCAGCTACCCATTCTCTGTTTACAGCTATCGACCCCTGATTTCCGCTAAGCTCGGCGGTATTCAGTTCTTTTCTGGCGACGAGCAAATCAGCCTTAGCTTTTTCCACCTCTGCTTCTAGCTCTTTGATTCTTATCCCATTATATTGTTCGCGGTATTTGAAAAATTCTTTGAAGCTGGTTTTTGCTTCCGCAAATCTCTTAACATTATAGGTATGCAAAGTCATGTTGGCAGCGCCATAAGCATATTGCCTAAAATGAAGCGGCGGCATGTAATAATATTGATTGGGATCTTCTGAGTCGGGATAGACTTGCAGCTTCATTGCTTCATAGATGAGCTCTTCGTCTTCTTCACTGAGCTCATGCGGAAAGGGCAAATTTGTTCGATCCGGCATGGGAATAGCAAGGAGCGGTAAATTTAATAAAAGTACGAGCAATAAACCTGTGTTTTGGGCACGTTTCATAGCTTCCTCCGTCGATTGGTGAAAGCACATGATATTTTTGCTGTAAATTTTTTCGTATCCGACGATTGACCGATAAGCACCAAAGAGTGCACAATGCCCTTTTTGAGTTAGATAATGAATACCAATAAAAACAATTTAAAAGAATATTATGAAAGCTTCATAACAAGCCAAAAGCATGCGTCGCCAGATTTG
>JBPOIV010000147.1:0-8136 GCA_052034245.1 Myxococcota bacterium | reverse complement strand
ATTAATAAAAGGTTAAAAATGAGAGCCGGTCATGGACGAGAAATCGGGAATTTAAGCCTTAAAAATAGCGTTTCGCCAAAGTTTAAAAGCATGACCGAAGAGATGGAAAAAAGTCCGGGAAAAATTGCCATTTATTCGAATTATTTTCACAACGGCATAAAGGAATTTTATGATTATCTTTGCTCGCTTAAAAAATGCGATGACGCAGTAATAATCGACCCCCGTGAATCAGACCAACTACAAGCACAAAAAATTGCCGACTATAATGACGATAAAAAAAAGATACTTTTATTCACCTTTACCGAAGGAGTTAATTTATTTAGAACCAGACAGCTTCATATTCTTGAGCCTGTTCTTTACCCCGCCATTCTTGAGCAAGTTGCGGGCCGTGCAGTCCGCTACCGCTCCCATGCTGCTTTAGAAGAAAGCGAACGTCACGTAGATATTTTTATGTGGGAGAGTATTTTGCCTTCGTGGGATTGGGAGAGTTATCAGCTACGACGCCAAAATTGGTTGAAGCGCTACGGCGAGTTTAGCCAGTACAGCAATTGGGGCAAAGGCCAAAGCCAAATCGATAAAAATTATTACGATAAACTTGTTTCGCCTGATGAACATGTGCAAAACGCGCAGGAGAAGCTCGCACGCGATTCAGCCGAGATGCTCAGAACCATGGAAAAACATTCCATAGAAAGTAGGCTTTAGTAAAAGGCCCGCAGCCTTATGACGCGGGCCGGCCAGCGATGTTAGTTCCACCACTTATGCCAAAGTGCGTTGTCGGTACCTTTGCCGAAAACATCAAGACGATTGGCGCTCCACGCCGAGACTGCAGGGGCTGATGTCAGCACGCCACCCAAAGACTCCCAATGTGACCAAGCATTGTCATACCATTTATGCCATAAAGCATTGTCGGTACCTTTCACGAAGACGTCGATGCGGCCATTGGTCCACGATGCTGCGGCGGGAGCGGACGTGAGAACACCACCGAGGGATTCCCAATGCGACCAGCCATTTTGGTACCATTTATGCCATAAAGCATTGTCAGTACCCTTAACAAAAACATCGAGACGACCATAAGCCCACGATGAAACAGCGGGAGCTGAAGTGAGAACGCCACCCAAGGACTCCCAATTCGACCAGCCATTGTCATACCATTTATGCCACAAAGCATTGTCAGTACCTTTAACAAAAACATCAAGACGACCATGACTCCAGGAGGCTACTGCGGGGTCCGAAGTAAGCACGCCCCCAAGAGACTCCCAATGTGACCAGCCATTGTCATACCACTTGTGCCATAAAGCATTGTCCGTGCCTTTCACAAAGACATCGAGGCGACCATTGCTCCATGCCGCAACCGCCGGCCCAGAAGTGAGCACGCCGCCCAATGATTCCCAATCAGACCAAGCATTGTCATACCATTTATGCCACAAGGCATTGTCGGTACCCCTTACGAAGACATCCAATCGCCCAAGGCTCCAAGAGGCGACGGCAGGAGAAGAGGTCAGAACACCGCCTAATGACTCCCAACCAGCCCAAGTTTTAGTAGTTACAGACGAAGCAGCATGAGCATTGAGACCGCTCAACACTAAAAGAAAACCAAAGACCACACGAGTCTTTGGCCAAAGGCGAAGCACCAACATGTGTACCCCCTAGGTGAGTTATTCGCTACACATGGGGGGACTTGGTTATCTCGAAGTGTTCTTTATTTTTGGGCTTTGCCTGAATGCTCGGTGCAAAGCTAATTGAAAATTATTTTATTGCCCCAAAAAAAACGAACCCGGCTCGCGCCGGGCTGCCAATAAATGATGTATGCAGAACTTCGCTCAAGCAAATTTAAGCGCGTTTTCTTAAAAAGGCATAAAGAAAAATGGCACCAAAGGTTGCGGTGCCGATGCCGCTAAGTACGAGGGAGCCAAGCTTTAAACTAAAATCTCCAGCACCTAAAATCAAAGTAACAGCAGCGACGATAAGATTGCGATTATCTGAAAAATCTACTTGCTTATTGACCCAAATACGGGCGCCAGCAATAGCGATTAAGCCAAAGACAACCATGGAAACACCGCCCATGACGGGGCCCGGTATCGTTTGGATGAGGGCGCCAAATTTAGGTGAAAAACCCAAGACTATCGCCATACATCCTGCCACTACAAAAATAAGCGTTGAATAAACCCGCGTTACGGCCATCACACCAATATTTTCGGCATAGGTGGTTACACCGGGCCCCCCTACGGCGGCCGAAAGCATGGTAGCTAAGCCATCGCCGATAAAGGCTCTGCCCATGTCTTTATCAAAGTCGCGATTAGTCATGGCACTCACCGCTTTTATGTGCCCTAGATTTTCCGCTATCAAAATAACGGCCACCGGCGCTATCAAGGAAATAGCGGTACTTTCAAATTGCGGAGAGGCAAATTGGGGCAAGCCAAACCAAGCCGCCTCAAGAAGTGGCGTAAAATCGATGGGAGTATTTAAGGCTAAAACATTGCATAACAAGAAATAAGCGGCATAAGAAAAAATAAGGCCCATGAGTATCAATAACCGCTGCATAAGACCATTGCTAAATACGGCCACACTGCCCACTAAAACGATGGTCAAAACGCCAATCCAGGCATCAAAATTTGAAGAGCCCATCGCTCCACGCACAGCCACTGGCGCAAGATTCAATCCAATAACAGCAACAACGGCACCAGTTACGACCGGAGGCATAAACCGCTCAATCCATGCGACCCCCATCCGAGAGACGATGAGGCCAACGAGTGCAATAATAAAACCACACACAACAATGCCGCCTAAGGCCGAGGCTATATGTGGATTTGGCCCGCTGCCAGTATAGCCAGTCGCAGCAATAACGACCCCGATAAAAGCGAAACTGGAGCCTAAGAAACTAGGAATACGGCCTCTCACAACGACAAAAAACAGCAAAGTGCCAATGCCACTCATCAAAATAGCAAGATTCGGATTAAAGCCCATCAATAAAGGAGCAAGTACCGTGGCGCCAAACATAGCGACGACATGTTGCATCCCCATAACCAAAGTAAAAGGCCAACGAAGACGCTCGTCCGGTGCCACTACTTCGCCAAGCTCCGGGTTTTTCCTAAGCTTCCAGAATTTTGTTGGTGTCATGATTTCCTACCTAAAGCGTTAAGGTCATACAAGAAAAAGTGTGCATGGCTTTATTAAGGCTCGCAATCGCCTTTTGTGCATTAAGGGAATAAAATAAAAACAATATATAGTTACTAAAAAATAAAGGGCCTAGTTCTATAAATTTATTGACAGCAGTAGCCTAAATCGTTAGTTTCTGGCTCTCAAAAGGGGGCCTCATGTCTAGGAATTTTTATGAACGATTAGTGCTTCTTAGCCTAATTCTATCGGCTTCCGTTGGCTGCGACCAAACGACGAAACGCCTAGCTGAGCAAAATCTCGCGAGTGGCGAAACTCATTCTTTTTTCTTCGACTCCATCCGCCTTAATTTCATCCTTAATCCTGGGGCTTTTTTGGGCCTAGGTGCGGAATTTGATGACACCATTAAGTTCATTTTCTTCATTGCCTTTCCTGTAGTCTTTCTTCTTGGCGGTATCCTTTTTATTCTTCTCAAATCAAAACTGAGTGTGACCCAAGTGGTGCTCGCGGCCTTGGTAATTGGCGGTGGCATTGGCAATCTCATCGATCGAATATTTTTGGGCGGCCATGTTACGGATTTTCTCAACATAGGTATAGGCCCTTTGAGAACGGGGATTTTTAATATTGCTGACATCGCTATTATGGTGGGCGCTTGTGGATTTTTGCTCAGAGAACTAAAGAAGAATTCGCAAAAACCAGCGGTCTCTACTTTAGAGAAATGAGCTTTAAAATAGGTAGCTTAGAATGCTCAAGGAATATTCTGTCGTCATCGAACAAGCCTTACAATGGGCAGAAATGGATGCTTTTCAGCACGTCAACAATATTATTTACTTTCGCTTTTTCGAAAATGCCCGCATCGCCTATTTTTATAAGACTCATTTTATTGAAGAGATTAAAAAGAGACCTATAGGGCCTATATTAAAATCTACTTCCTGCAATTTTCGATTTCCCCTTACTTTTCCGGATACTATTTCCATCGGTACTAAAACCGTAAAACTTGAGCACGACCGCTTTTTAATGCACTACGCCATATTTAGTCATCGTCATCAGCGCATTGCAGCTGAGGGAGAAGCTATGGTGGTTTCTTTTGACTACGAGAAAAATGCTAAGGCACCTCTGCCTGACGCGGTTGTTTCTGCGATCGAAACGCTCGACAGAATCAAGCTTAGTTAAAGGAAGGGGGCCATCTTTATATTTTACTGCCATAAAGTCGGCTCCACTAATCGCAATTAAGCGGCAAAAAGTGGCTTAATTGGTGATGATCAATACGTCATAATGAAAGAGACTCCTAAGGCAAGTCTTTGGGCCCTTAGCTGCTTTTTATTAGTTCGCTAAAATACAGGATGGCTCTATACGTGAGCCAATAATCCTATACACTTGGGCATAGATTTAATTTTGCTTGATGCGATAAAAACCAAGTATTATCTCAATATACCTATAGCAGGCGTCATCATGATGAGTTCTTATTCTTATATACTGTTATTTTTTATCTTTTCCTCTTTTTTGGGGTGTAAGCCTGCAGTAAGCCCAAAACTACGGCCCGCGCCTACGAAAACTGTTCCTCAAGTTCAAAATAATAATGAGGAAACGAATGAACCGGAGGATGAAGACCTTGAAGGTGAAGAAGAGCAAAATAAATTTGCTTTTCCTACACTAAAATCATGGACCGATGAGGCGTTGACGTGGAGGGAATCTAGATTTCGCGGCCAGCCCATTGAGCCTAACGAACAAATAGCACTGAGTGAAATCGATAAGGCCTTAGAGGCTTTTGCCCTCAAGGCCTCGGAAGAATTACAAAAAAACAGCCGTTGGCTCGGCCAAAACATTCCTCCCCAATCTTTTTTTCAGACTGATTATTTAGGAAATGCGCAGGCTCAATCGGTCAATCCGGATGAGTTCTTTTTTGCACGCAGGCTTAATCTACCGTCTGATGCAAAAATCGTCGTGATGGGCGATTTTCATGGCAGCTTACACTCCTTGCTCAGAAATTTATGGCGTCTAAAACAGTCAAATATTATTGCTAATAATTTTAAGATCCGTAGTGATAAAGTCTATATGATTTTTACGGGCGATTTCGTCGACCGTGGCCGCTTTAGCATTGAAACTTTGTATACTCTATTGCGATTAAAATTAGCGAATTTCGATCGCGTGCATTTGATTCGGGGTAATCACGAATCGGTAGATATCTCCTTCTCGAATGGTTTCTATAGGGAACTCATCGCGAAGTATGCAGACAATGGAAAAAGGTTATTTAGCGATACCACCAGCCTTTTTCGCTTCTTGCCTGTGGTAATTTTCACCGGATTTGGCACCGAAGCTAAGAGAGAATTTTTCCATTTTTCCCACGGTGGTTATGCCTTTAATAGTGCGACCCAACAATTCCTCCATTCTCCCAAAACGCTGCTTAAGGCCCCGGCAACTATTGCCTTTGAGCAAATCCCCGAGGCCATTCATTCGGGCTACACTTGGACCGATTTTGGCCAGCAACAAGAAGCAACAAACAGTGTGCGAGGCTTAAGCCCTGAGTCGGGCGCCCACACCTCTGGGCTTGCTACCTTGGATGCTTATCTTAACGAGAATAATATCAAAGCTGTTTTCCGAGGCCATCAGGATCAGGAATTTGGTCTTAAGATGTTTTTTAAAGATATGAATGATGAAGGGATTGCTGAGGCTCAAAGAGCAACTAGATCCTATGAAAATGGGCCTTATTACTGGAAGTTTGTGGTCAAAAGCCAAGAGCTCATTGAGCAAGCCCGCTTGGGTATATCGATTAGCCCTTATGCCCCGGTATTTACCTTCACGACGGCTGCCGAAGGACAACAAGTTCCTTTTGATGCTTACGGAATTGTGAAACTGGCGTCGAAATTCGAGAATGTTTTATTAGAAATTCACGAAACGAGTCTTCCTAAAACAAGAGATGGGCTCTCCTTTGTCAACATCGAAGATAGAAAAGGCACCGATGATGATGGCATTCACCCAACTTGGCAACCGGAAGGCCCAGGCAAATGCATGCTTGAATAAGCTTCTAGGCCTCAAGTTTTTAATAAAAACGAGGGGCGATAAAGCTTAAGGAAGCTAAAACAAACCGGCACTGAGGCCCAGGCGCACAAGAAAAATAGCCCGGTCCATCCAATGTGATCAGCAAGCCATCCTGCCTGCATAGAAATTACGACGCGGCATAATGAACCAAAAGAATAGAGCAGTGTGAAATGGCTTGCCGCATATTGGCGTACACATAGAGACGATAAATAAGCGATAAACACCGAGGTGACGATGCCAGAACAAAATCCTTCGACACAAACGCTAAGCCATAACAAGGCTTCGTCATAGCCAACTATGGCCAACAGCACAAACATAAAACAAGAAAGAGCCTGCAAACTCGTGGCAACGATGATTGATTTAGCGATGCCAATATAATTGATTAAAATACCGGCGAAGAGGCCTCCCACCACCATCAAACCAATACCAAAAACCTTGGTAATAGTTGCAAACTCAACTTTCGACACGCCAAGCTCATGTAAAAAAGGTGCGGACATTGCCTGAAGAGCTACGTCGCCAAACTTGAAAAAGAAAATAAAAGCGAGAATAGAAATAATATGCTTGCTCTGTAAAATTTCTTGGCACGATTGCCAAAAATGAACTTTGACAAAATTTTCTTCTTTTTCCCCAGATACAGGCTCAGGGATAACTAAGACGGTTAGCATACCAATGATGACCAAGGCCGCCATTATTTGATAAGCGCTGGCCCACCCGTAATCAGATGCAAGGTAAAGAGCGCCGGCCCCAGAGGCAAGCATGCCGAACTTAAAACCAATAGATTCTATGGCGGCCCCTGCCCCACTTAACGATGCGCTAAACATTTCTATACGGTAGACATCGACGACAATATCTTGGGTGGCTGAAAAAAATGCCACTAAAAAGGCAAAAAAAGCCATTTGCCCAAGATGCGCTTCAGGGGAGCAACGCGATAAAAAGATCAAAGAGATAATTAGGCCAACTTGAGAAAGCAAAAACCACGAGCGTTTCTGCCCAAAATACTTGGTCAAAAAGGGAATACGGTAAGAATCGACATAATGCGCCCACAAAAACTTTGCGCTGTAAGGGGTGGTTACAAGCATAAAGGTGCCAATCGTAGTGGTACTTATGCCCTCTTCAGCCAGCCAACGACTAAGCGTTGATAAAGTCAGTAAAAAAGGCAAACCGCTGACGAAACCTAAAAGTAAAAGCGAAAC
Organism: Myxococcota bacterium; assembly: GCA_052034245.1. GTDB lineage: Bacteria > Myxococcota > UBA727 > UBA727 > JABDBI01. The sequence continues at coordinate 790 of JBPOIV010000147.1, read as the reverse complement.
TAAGCGGTAATCCGCATAGATATTAGCTCTCTTTAAGAATTGCACCACGTGTCCCAACATAGGCCCTCAATACATAGCTAAAAGCAAAAAAGCAAAGGCTTTTTTTAGTAAAAAAACAGCCCTAAACCGCCCTTATCAGCGATAGATTTTTTGTGACTTTAGAGAATGTTCAAAGGCTTTAAGGAAATAATTGGCGGCTTCTATGAAAGAAGCCTATCGGGCAAAAATTTTTTAGAGAAGAAAAATGTGGGTCTTTTGCATATTCATAACTGCCGAACGCGCATAGCTATTTATAAATAAATACTTACAGCGCAATAGCCAGCGATAAACAGATATTTAGCAACACTATAAATCATAAAATAAGACATGTCAGTATTGACCATTATGTTCTATGAATTACAATAATTACTTATAATTTAATACAGAGAATTAAATGAAAACCTATCCCATATTTTTACTTATTTTAACTATGTGCATGCGCTCTTTCAGCGGTGAATTCTCCGCTAATGAAAGCTATATCCAAGAAATCGAAAAGCTCGCCGGGCTTCAGGATAATGATATAGCCCAGCAGAAAGCGGCTATTTCTCATTTTCTTAAGCGTTATCCCATTCCCACCGGCATGGCCTCAGATATTCAAACGCATTTTGAAGAAGAAGTTGCCAAGTTTGAAAATCCCCTCAGGCTGTATCACGGTTATCTTAGACAAATGGCTGAAGGTAATTGCTCGGTTGAACAATTTCTCCTTGATTTTCCCTATGGTCCTTTGGATCAATTGCTTTCGAAATTGGAT
>JBPOIV010000245.1:0-15838 GCA_052034245.1 Myxococcota bacterium | reverse complement strand
AGTGAACACACTAATAAACTCACACAGGAAAGGGAGCTTATTAATGCTACGAGTATTATTATTATTGTTAATCAGTGGAACTATTTTTGCCCAAAATAGCAACGATACTTTGAGGCAAGCAATAGGATTGGAACTGGAAGCTATTAGCAGGATAGCCCATCAGGAAGTGCTTCACTTTGAGAATGTTCTTCTTAGTGAAGGTGATTCTCACGATTGGATCATGGACATGGCCAAAAGTGACAATCAAGAGTATAGAGCTATTAGGGAGACGGCCAATCTACGCATCACACAGTTATCAGCAGGTCTATCTTTAGCTTGGGCAAAAATATATTTGCAACGGCTTAGAAATCGTCTGTATGCCATCCATCCTTCCATGGAAGAATTGCGTGATGCTGGCATAAAGCGTCGTTCAGCGGGTTTATTAGACACGGGCATGAATGCTATAGCAAGCGCTACCAATTTAGCGGTCAAATGTTCCGCTATCATCACTGCTTATAATACGCTTTCTGGTTTTACGAGCACGCCGAAGCCTTCTTCCTGCCACTAACAGCGCAGGGGAAATTCTCCGATTCCTTGCATTTTTTGGCCTTTGGATAGCTTCAAAGGCCCATTGCATATCTAGTGCACAGTGTTTAACTGCATAGCGCTGGTAGCTTTAATGGTTAGTTTCAGCGTTTATTGTGATGAAGGAGAATCCTTGTGTTAAATAAAAAAAATATTCTATTAGTTTTGGCCGGTACGCTCATGCTAAATGGCTGTACCGCTACGAAGAAACTTGAAGAGAGAATGGAAAAGATTGAAACTCGTCTTTTGGCTCTGGAAAAATTAGTTTTGCCTCCTGAAGAAGAAAAGCAAAAAGAAGCTTATGTGATCCCTGATGGCGATTCCTATGTATTTGGCGACAAGAATGCCCCCGTAAGCATCACGGTCTTCAGTAATTTCCAATGTCCTTATTGTGCCCATGCGGATAAAGCTTTGCGTCTCGCCGTGCAAGACGATAAACTTAAATCCCGCGTTAAGCTTGTATTCAAGCATTTCCCCTTTGAGCGTCATCCTAACGCGCGTCCTGCTTCCAAGGCCGCTCTTGCTGCTGGCGAACAAGGAAAATTCTGGGAAATGGCAGAAAAAATCTTTGCTAATCAAGATTCTATGAGCGAACAAAACTACCAAAAGTGGGCCAAAGAAATTGGTCTCGATGTAGCAAAATTCACTGCTGACTTGAAAGCCAACGATGAGCGCTACAATAAAACTATTGATGGCGATATCGAACTTGGTGCTAAGAAAGCCGAACTCAAGGGTACACCATGGATCCTTGTTGGCGGCTGGCGCTATGAAGAAGACACCATCAATGTCCCAAGCATTGAAAAAGTTCTTAAAGAAAGAAATCTATAGTTCATCGTTGCATGATCAAAAAAACGATCGCTTTTGGCGATCGTTTTTTTTTGAAGAAGCCAAAATTTTTTGGAAAAACGAAAGCAGCGCTACACTTTTCTAAAAGAAGTGGAGCAAGCAATGAGCAAGAACAAATACATCAGCCATAAATCGATGATCGCCGTCGATGACGCCGTACTACTACTCATCGATCACCAAAGCGGACTCTTTCAGTTAGTGAAGGATCTTGAGCAAGAAGAGCTTCGGGGCAATGTAGTTGCGCTCGCTAAAGTCGCCAAATTATTGAAGCTTCCCGTTATCACCACGGCTTCTGTTCCCGATGGCCCTAATGGTCCTCTTATTCCCGAAATCGCTGAAATTGTTCCCGATGCACTCTATGTGACTCGCCACGGGCAAATTAATGCTTGGGATAATGAGGATTTTGTTAAAGCTGTGAAGAAAACTGGCCGAAAAACCTTGATAATGGCCGGCACCTTATCAAATATTTGTCTAGCATTTCCCGCTATTTGTGCCGCAAAAGATGGCTATCAAGTCTACGCGCTCATGGATGCGTCTGGCTCGTGGAGCGCTTTTTCTAAGGACATAGTGCTCGCGCGCATGACGCATGCTGGGGTGATTCCGACCGATACCATGGCGCTCATCGCAGAGCTTCAACAAACCTGGGCTCGACCAGAAGCAGCAGCCTTCGCAGAGCTTTATTGTTATCGCATGCCGAATTATCGTTTGCTTATGGAAAGTCATCAAAGAGCACAAGCAGCGGCTAAAGGCGGCAATCAAGATGTAGAAAGCAGCGTTAACATGAGCCAGCTTCCAAAACCACAGCAAAAATTCTAAACAAAAAGTTTAAGCCAAAAAAAATCCCTCGCGAGAGGGTTTTTTTATGCGTCGCTGGAAATTTTAGTTGATCGATCTGCGCACTTCGACAACCTTACCTAAGATATGAACCCGTTTAGCTTCGAGCTCCAGTGGTTTGAAATCATCGTTTTCGGGCAGGAGACGCACCAGGTCATCTTTCTTTTCAAAGCGCTTGACCGTTGCCTCTTCCCCATCAATGAGCGCCACCACAATGTCATGCTGATTGATTGAAGCGGCTTTATTAGCAATCACCAAATCGTTGTGCTTGATGTGCGCTTTAATCATACTTTCACCCGCGACTCTCAAAGCAAACAGATCGCCGTTGTGGCGAATGTCAGAAGTGATGTGCTCTTCAATATGCTCATGCGCAAGCACAGGAAGACCCGCAGAGACGCGTCCAAGCACGGGAATAAGCATGTGCTGGCATGTCACTACTTTTTTTACTTGCTCGACCAAACGCCAGGTACGGCCGGCCTTGGCTTGATGGAGTAAATAGCCTTTCTTCTTGAGTGCAAGGAGATGTTCGTAAGCCGTCGCCTTATTGATGCCAAGCTCCTTGGCCAAATCTGAAATTGAAGGTGGAACTTGGTGAGTGGTCCAATAAGCTTCCAGTGTCGATAAAACGCGCTTTTGTTTGTCGGTTAGTTCACGTGCCATAATACTCCCTTTAGTCGCGACCACCATAACACGACTACTATAAAAACCGCCATATGAACATGGTGTAAAAGGAGAAAAGTTAATCTTATCGCTAATTAAGCAAGAAAATTATCTTTGCGCACTTTGCCTATGCACTACACTATTCGAGCTGCAAAATTTTGTTGGTGGAAGATTCGACGGCCTTATAAAGTTCAGGCTCATCTACTTGATGAATACCGAAAGTAGGCACCATCTCTTTTAGTTTTTTCCGCCATTGTTCCTTAAACTTATCGCTAAAACAGCGTTCCAGTACATCTAGCGCGATCTGGACTGAAGTAGAGGCCCCTGGAGATGCACCCAATAAGGCGATGATGCTGCCATCTCTTGAACCCACAAGCTCAGTGCCAAATTGCAAAATACCACCTTTGTCGGGGTCATTCTTGATAATCTGCACGCGCTGACCCGCGTTTTCCAAACGCCAATCTTCAAGCTTTGCAGTGGGAAAATATTCTTTTAGGGCATCAACTCGCTCTTCGCGGCTCAGCATGACCTGATTGATGAGATATTTAGTAAGGTCTATGTTGTGCCAGCCTGCTTGTAGAATGGGTAAGATGTTATTGAAATTGATCGACATAAAAAGATCAGTCCAAGAACCATTTTTCAAAAATTTTGTCGAGAAAGTGGCGAAGGGGCCAAAAAGGAGCGAGTGCTTGCCATCAATTACCCGCGTATCAAGATGGGGGACAGACATGGGGGGAGCGCCTACTGCGGCCATGCCATACACTTTCGCATGATGTTGTTTTATCAGTTCAGGATTATCCGTGACTAGCCATTGTCCCCCTACGGGAAAGCCACCATAGCCTTTGGCCTCGGCAATGCCTGCTTTTTGCAACAAAGTTAGGGCCTTGCCGCCTGCACCGATGAAAATAAATTTAGCTCTAACAGCACTTTTAGTTTCATTCTTTAGATCTTTTACGATGACATACCAGGCGCCATCTGGTGTTCGTTTAAGATCAGTAACTTCGGAACCAAGATACAAACTCACGCCGGGCATCTTCACTACGCCATCAAGCAGCGCTTTACTCAGAGCGCCGAAATTAATATCGGTACCATGCGAGGCTCTGGTTGCCGCTACTTTCTCATGTGGATTTCGCCCTTGCATGACCAAAGGGATCCAAGAAGCAATGTGTTGGTGATCTTCGGAATACTGCATGTCGCTAAAAAGCGGATGCTTCTTAAGCGCAAAAAACCGCTTTTTAAGGAACTTAACATTTTTTTCGCCAGTGACGAAACTCAGATGCGGCACCGTATGAATAAAGCTTTTGGCTACAAGCCCTTTGTTTACAACTTGGTATGCCCAGAATTGTTTCGATACAAAGAAATGCTCATTGATCTTTACCGCATTGCTAATGTCGATGGTGCCATCAGCTTTTTCGGGAGTGTAGTTAAGTTCAGCAAGCGCGGCATGCCCCGTGCCTGCATTATTCCATGCGGCTGAACTTTCTAATGCTACCTGATTTAGCCGCTCAACAATTTCTACTTTGAGTTCAGGCTCAAGCTCTTTGAGTAGGGCGAGAGTAGTGGCACTCATGATTCCCGCGCCAATAAAGAGCGCATCGGTTTGTCGCTCAGGAAGAGGCGCGCGATCGCATGAAAGCGAAAGCAGAGCGAGGAAGATTATTAGTAATCTAGGCATAAGCATCTCTAATCTAATAAGGTTATTTAGCAAAACACTGTCCCTCGTGCAGCAAGTACTAAGACCCTGAATTAATGGCGAAATTGAGCGACAATCTAGCGAGCTATTTTAGCTTTGCCTATGAGCCTCAAAAATATTTGTATACTGCTCTCTTGTGAGTTTTCATTGTTGTCGTACAAGGAAGACATAACGAAGTACTTTTTTTGGGCCCGTAGCTCAGCGGTAGAGCATTCGGCTCATAACCGACAGCGCGCTGGTTCGAATCCTGCCGGGCCCACCAAAATTGTCACGAAATAAGTATTTTGGTGCCCAAAAAAGTCCAATTGAGGATAGTTATGCACACCAAAGAACAATTAAAAATAATCGCCGAAATTGCCCGCCATGATCTTAAAATGATTGCCAGTCGCGATAATGTTGCGCGTCTTAGCAAAGATTCAGATCAGGCTAAGTCTACAGCAGTTGCCTTAGAAGCTTCCATTGAGAGCCTTGGAGCCTCGAAGAATGAAGCGTTAAAACGCCGCAAATTGCTTGATGAAAAACTTCAAGCGGAAAAATCAAACTTAAGGAAATGGGAAGCACGCGCCGAAAAAATTAAAGGCGAGCGGGAATACACGGCCTTAATGAGTGAGATTTCAAGCCAAAAACGCACTATTGGCGGTATCGAAGCTGAGCTTAATGAATTAACTACTGAGATTAAAAATAGCGACGACAAAATTGTCAAAGCTAGTGGTGCACACGAAGATAATCTTACGCGTGCGAATCAAGCATTTAATGAAGTGAAAGAACTTTTGCGCGAAGAAGAAGAGCGTTTGAAAGCTGGGGCCGTTGCTAAAGAAGCTTTACTTGCGCAAATACCGGCGACGCTAAAAAATCGTTATGAAAGAATTTTTGCTAATCGTAATCAACAAGGGATCGCATTTTTGCGTAATGAAGTTTGCCTTGCTTGCCAACGAAAAGTTCCCGCAGAAATATTTATCAAAGTTTCTAAATGCGAAGTGATCGAACAATGTCCTTCATGTCAAAGAATTATGGTCGCTGAATCCATAGAAAACGAAGCTTAATAATTAAAAATGTCGAGGTGAATATGTCGATTGTTGATCGGGAAATAAGGGATCTTATTAACCAAGAACGCGAGAGGCAATCACACTGTTTGTCCTTGATCGCCAGCGAAAATATTGTCTCAGACGAAGTGCGTGCTGCAGTTGGCAGTGAACTCACCAATAAATATGCCGAGGGTTATCCCGGCAAGCGCTATTACGGCGGTTGCGAAATTCACGACCAGATCGAAAGACTTGCCATCGAGCGGGCGAAAAAAATATTTGGCGCTGAGCATGCAAATGTACAGCCCCATTCAGGCTCCAATGCCAATATGGCGGCTTTATTTTCTTTGGCCAAACACGGCGATACCATTTTGGCCATGGATTTAAATCATGGCGGACATCTAACGCACGGCTCCAAAGTTAATTTTTCAGGCAAATGGTTTTCCATTGTGGGCTATGGCGTCGATCGCGAGAGCGAGCGAATTGATTATGATGCCGTCGCGAAACTTGCTCGCGAACATAAGCCTAAGATCATTGTCGCTGGTGCTTCTGCTTACAGTCGCATTATTGATTTTGCTCGTTTTAAAGCCATTGCCGACGAGGTGGGTGCTTATTTTCTTGTCGACATGGCGCACATTGCTGGTCTCGTTGCCGTAGGTCTTCATCCATCGCCTTTTCCTCATGCCGATATTGTTACTACGACCACCCATAAAACTTTGCGTGGCCCTCGTGGCGGAATGATCCTGTCCAAGGAAGCCTTTGCTAAAAGTGTCGATTCATGGATATTTCCTGGGATTCAGGGCGGTCCCTTGATGCATGAAATAGCAGGCAAGGCGGTATGTTTTAAGGAAGCGCTAGAGCCTGGTTTTAAAAATTACCAAATGCAGGTCATCCAAAATGCTCAGCATCTTGCCAAAGCTATGGTGGAAGCAAAAGTTAAATTAGTTTCAGAAGGAACCGATAATCATTTGCTGCTATTAAACTTGAGTGATCTAAACATCAGCGGCCATGAGGCAGAACAAGCTTTAAATGAAATTGGTTTAGTCGCTAATAAAAATAAAATTCCTTTTGACGAAAAACCAGCGACCGTAACAAGTGGGCTTCGCTTGGGAACTGCCTCCATTACCAGTCGAGGAATGGGCATCAAAGAAATAGACATTATTGGCGAGCTTATTATTTCGTGCTTATTTAAAAGGGCATCGAAAGAGGCCATGCGATCTAAGGTCATCGAACTTGCTAAGAAATTTGTACGCTAATACGGAGCGAAGATGCTGAAACATTTTTTGAGTAGCGATGACATTACTGATAGCGACTTAGGTCGCCTTTTTTTTGCCACAAGATCCAACGACCTTTCGAGGCTTTCAGATAATTGCATCGTAATGACCTGCTTTTTTGAGCCTTCGACACGTACGCGCTTGAGTTTCGAAATGGCTTCTTTGCGGCTTGGCGCCCGCACCATTAATTTTGACAGCTCTACGTCGTCAATGAAGAAAGGGGAGAGCTGGGAAGAAAGTTTATATACGATTGCTGCTTTAGCACCCGATCTCATTATCGGACGCACTGCGTTTAATCTTGAACACGATTTTTTTCGCGATTTCCCTATCTCCTATATCAACGCGGGAGATGGCGTTAATGAGCATCCGACACAAGCTTTGCTCGATACTTTCACGCTACTTGAGTATTTTAAGAGCGATGATCTTTGGGGGCGAAAAATCCTTGTTGTCGGAGATAGCTTGCATAGCCGGGTCGCTCATTCGTCGATCAAATTGCTCAAAAGGCTCGGAGCATCGGTGAGTGTGCTCGCTCCTAAGGAGCTAAGGATTATGGATAGCACTATAGAAAATTTTGATAGCTTTGATGAAGTCTGCGAGAACTTTGACGCCGTCATGGTGTTACGCCTGCAGAAAGAACGTTTGAGTGCAAAGCTTCAGATTGAAGATAATCACTATTTTCACTTGTATGGTCTGAGCAAGGAGAAATTTGCTCTTCTCGGCGACAAATGTGTAATTTTGCACCCGGGTCCCATGAATATAGGTATCGATATTGAGAGCGGACTGAGTGAGCATCCACGATCTCTCATACGACGCCAAGTACATAATGGTTTGAGGATTCGTACTGAACTTTTGAGAACTTATCTCGCCAATTCCTAGAATTAAGTAATCGAAGACTTTTTTAAGAGGATAGTTTATGAAAAATATGGCGCATCTTATTCTAACTGATGGCACGGTTTTTGCTGGCACGCTTTTTGGCAATCAAGAGAAAGTCGATGGAGAAATAGTCTTCTCGACGGCAAATACTGGCTATACCGAGATTCTCAGCGATCCGTCTTTTTTCGGGCAGATAGTCGTACTCTCAAACCCTGAAGTAGGTAACTACGGCGTCAATTTAAGCGATATGCAATCTTCAGGTATTAAAATTCGGGCACTCGTTGTAAAAAATCTTTCGCGCAGAGCTTCTTCATTTCGTTCGGATTTGACTTTGTTTGATTGGTGCATGCGCGAAAATATACCTATTTTGACCGGCATTGATACGCGAGCATTAATTTCGCACATTCGTGATCACGGTGCCATGATGGCACGCATAGTCCTGGGCGACAAAGAGATGATTCCATCATCACTTGGCGAGCTGCGTGCCTTGCCTTCGATGGCTAATCAACGCTTATCAACCAAGGTGGCGGTACGTGAAGTGATGGACTTTGCAGAGCCGATGACGTCCATTAACGGCGACATTATGCCTCGGACTTTGGCGAGATTTAAAGTTGCGGTTCTTGATTTTGGCTGCAAAAAGGAACTTCTTCGTTATCTTTACACCAATGGTTGCGAGCTAAAACTATTGCCTCCCGATACTCGTCTTGAAGATATTTGGTCGCATGCTCCTGATGGTCTCTTTTTAAGCAATGGCCCAGGCGATCCAAAAACTGAAATTCGCGCAGTGCAAACAGTCAAAGGGATCATCGGCAAATTGCCTATTTTTGGCGTCTGTTTGGGCCATCAAATTCTAGCTCAAGCTTTAGGAATGAGCACTTACAAATTAAAGTTTGGCCATCGCGGAAGCAATCAGGCTGTGAAATTGGCTGATGGTCGGGTTATAATGACTGCACAAAATCATGGTTTTGCCGTGCGTACCGACGAGAGGGCCTTGGGGCTCAACGCGAGTTTGAATATTTCTGACCTCAGTAACGAAGGGATCGATCTGCCCGAGTTGAAAGCTTTCTCTGTGCAATATCACCCAGAGGGTGCTCCCGGACCCAAAGATGCCACTGATTGTTTTGAGAAATTTATCAGCTACATGAATGATTGGAAGAAAAAACCCGAGGCCATCAGTTCTGTCTCCTCGAAAACTCATTGGGATAGTTCGGGGCCACGAGAAATTGCTGAAAATTGGAACCAAGATAGATAATCGCTTTGTTATTCGCCATCTTCTTGCGGAAGGCGGGATGGCGGAAATCTATTTGGCAGATGCCGAAAAGAGCGATGAACTTTTGGTTATCAAAGCGCTTAAGCCTACTTTTTATCGATGCGAAAAAGAACGGGCGCTTTTTATTAATGAGGCTGAGCTTCTCATTAAGTTGGATCACCCTAATATCGTCAAAGCGATCGAACTCATACAGGAAGAAGAACGTCTCTTTCTGGTGATGGAATATATTGTTGGCAAACCCCTTGAGCAATTTATTTCTAAAGAATTGCCAGCTAGCCTTCGTTCGCGACTAGCCGTATCCGCTGGTATTTTTGTGTGTGAGGCGCTCTCCTATGCCTGGAATTGTCGGGATGATCGGCATCAGCCATTGCGCCTTGTTCATAAAGATATCAGCCCGCAAAACCTGATCATTTCGGCCGCGGGAAGTCTTAAAATAATTGACTTTGGCCTTGCTGAAACGAGTATGAGGGAAAATGACGATCATGACAGATTGATTGGCACTATTCACTACATGTCGCCTGAGCAGCTGGAAGGTTGTAAGCTTCATCAGACCAGCGATATTTATTCTTTGGCACGGGTACTGATGGAAATCGTACGTGGCGAGAAATGGCGGCCTCAACATCCTGATCACGATGTCTTTTTAGGGATAAAAAATTACGCCATCACCAAAGAATTACGCAATGTCCTTGAGATAGCCTTAGCGAAAGAGCCACAGGAGCGATTTTCTGACTGTCAAAAGATGCTCGATAAACTCAAAAAAATTGAGCATCGTTTCAACATCGACAAAGAGAATATTTTTAAGGAATGTTTACGGCAAACGAGCAAATTGTATCAACCAAAAAAAGCTCGATGGGCGCCTTTGTTGGAGTATTTAGCACAGCTTTCAAGCCTAAGTTCGGCTCTTGTGCTCATGATGTTTGTAATGTTTTGCATTGTCGTTGAGCTTTTCAAATCTCAGCTAAGTGTTATTGGGACTGCGCATAACTCATCTGTACATCGCGAAGAAGTGGCTTTAAACGAAGAAGTACCGATGGGAAAATTAATTCTCAAAGTGCATCCTTCGGCCGAACTATTTATTGGTGATCAATTTTATGGGGTGACCCCCATCCCTGAGCTTAGTTTGCCGGCTGGCGAATATGTTTTGCAGTTGAGGAGTCCAGATCATTCCACCATTGCGCTTCGCAGGCTTAGGATCTACGCCGACAAAGAGACGAAATTACAACATACTTTTTAAGACGAGGAAGCTATGAAGAAGAAGGGTTACGGCATCGTTGTGGTGGGCGCGCAATGGGGTGACGAGGGCAAAGGACGCATCGTCGATACACTAGCGAGCACATGCGACGCCACAGTTCGCTATCATGGTGGCAATAATGCGGGGCACTCCCTTCATTTCAACGATCAATCCTTGGTCTTGCATTTGATTCCCTGCGGCATCGTGCGAGAGGGAAATATTGCGATTATAGGAAATGGCGTCGTCATTGATCCTGAAGCGCTGCTTAAAGAAATGGATGATCTTCGTCAGCACGGCATTGCGTGTACACCGCAAAATTTAAAAATAAGCCGTCATGCTCATCTTATTCTTCCTATTCACCGGCTTATCGATCAGCAACGTGAAAGTGAAGCCAAAAGTTTTCTTGGGACCACAAAGCGAGGAATTGGGCCTTCCTACGAGGACAAAGTTGCACGCTATGGTATCCGGATGGGTGATTTGTTAGATCCAAAACTTCTAGAGAAGAAATTAAGCAATTTATTGGAACGCCATGGACAAAAGGATAGTCGACAATTGTCAGAAACGCTCCAATTTTGTCTGAGTTTTGGCGATCAACTGCGGCTCTTTCTCTGCGATAGCGGCGAAACTGTCGACAATTTGCTTAAAAAAGGCGCACGTATTTTATTTGAAGGCGCCCAAGGTGCCTTACTCGATGTTGATCATGGCACTTATCCCTATGTCACTTCATCTAATTGCGTAGCAGCTCAAGCAGCGATCGGCAGTGGAGTGGGGCCTACGGCGATAGATGAAGTAGTGATGGTAAGTAAAGCCTATTGCACCCGCGTTGGTGAAGGGCCTTTTCTTACGGAACTCAACGAGAAAGAACAAAAATTGTTTAGGGAAAAGGGTAATGAATTTGGTGCGACGACCGGTAGGCCTCGTCGCTGTGGTTGGCTTGATATTCCTGCACTTAGCTATGCAGCTCGTATTAATGGTGCGACAGGCATTATCATTACCAAGTTTGATATTTTGGAAGGCCTAGGCCCGATTAAAGTTGCTACATCTTACCGTGACGCACAGCAAAAAGATCTCAGTTTTAGTGAAGCGATGGATCGTACTCTCCTCGGAGAAAAGATCTTTCCAGTCTATGAAGAGTTTGCGCCCATAGAAAATATTTCAGCGTCAATTAAGAAATTTGATGATCTTCCTTTATCTTTTCGCCAAATTTGTCAGTTGATTGAAAAAGAAGTAGGAGTGCCGATAATCATGGTTTCTTTTGGCAAAGAGCGAGGTCAGGAACTTTCTTTGCGATAAAATTTTTAAGCTTTTTTTCAATGGCCAGTTGACAAGTTCGGTACAAGAATTTACCCGTTGTGTTCAAGTTGCCTTTGGGCACTGGAAGCTGACGTAGCTCAATGGTAGAGCGCCTGCCTTGTAAGCAGGGGGTTGCGGGTTCGAGTCCCATCGTCAGCTCCAAAAAAAAGAATTTGATTGTGCAGGGATGCCCGAGCGGCCAATGGGAGCAGACTGTAAATCTGCCGGCGCAAGCCTTCGAAGGTTCGAATCCTTCTCCCTGCACCAGTTTCGCGGGAGTAGCTCAGTTGGTAGAGCGTCAGCCTTCCAAGCTGAATGTCGCGAGTTCGAATCTCGTCTCCCGCTCCATGTGCTGCCATAGCTCAGTTGGTAGAGCGCGTCCTTGGTAAGGACGAGGTCGCCAGTTCAACCCTGGTTGGTAGCTCCACATTGAATTAGTTTTTTTTGCCAGAATGCATTTTTTTTGATTATGAAGCTCGCCTTCGTTGTTGATATGCGTTATGGGATCAGTAGTCGGGTTTAAGGTCACTAGCTCAATTGGTAGAGCACCGGTCTCCAAAACCGGGGGTTGGGGGTTCGATTCCCTCGTGGCCTGCCAAACTATCTCTTTAAGGTGTGGAGGCTCGAATGCGAGCAAAAAGTACTTGGGTATTGATGTTTTTCTTTTTAGCTTCGTTGATTGTGGCTGTGGCCCTCAATTATGCTGCCCGAGATGTGTTTTCTTGGCTTCAAATCGATAACAAAGCAATTTTGAGCGATAATTTTCGCTTGAGTACGCTCATTGCTGTCGGTTTGGCGCTGATTTTGGGTGTCTTTTTTGGTGTTTTCTATCCTAAATCTCGTACTTATATTGAGCAATGCGTAACTGAGTTTAGCAAGGTTGCATGGCCAGAATGGAAAGAAACCCGACTTGCGACATTTACTGTAGTGATTGTTTCATTGATTGCTTCAGGGATTTTGGGCGTTTTTGATGGTGTTTTCCAATGGTTAACCAATAATAATCTGTTTATTTGGTAGAACATAGTTTTTCGATGTGAGTGTAGTGTTTTGCCCGCTTTTGCGGGCAAATATTTTTTGGGCTTATGCAGTATTGGCTGGCCGACGCCTCTTGCGTTTATGAGAGTTAGTGGCACACTGAGCTTTATCTTAGGCCGACCTTTCGTCGCGCGATTTCAAAAACCATTTAACTTAGGGCATTACTTAAATGAATGAGAAAAATAAATCTGCTCTTTTGCCTCCTGAAGGTGATGCTGAGGATTCGGCTGAAGAGCAAAAAAACCCCAACATGAAATGGTATGTCGTGCATACCCATTCAGGTATGGAAAATAAGGCAAAGAAGTCTTTGCAAGAACGCATTGTTCAGTATGGATTTGAAGAGAAATTTGGCGAGATTTTGGTGCCGACCGAAACTATTGAGCATGTAAAAAATAATGTGCGACGCGTACAAAGTCGAAAATGCTTGCCGGGCTACATGATCGTGGAAATGGAACTTAATGCTGAAACCAGCCAGCTTGTGCGTGGCACTGGCAAAATCGCCGGCTTTGTTGGCGGCAGCAAGATGCCCCTGCCTATTACTCGCACTGAAGCTGAGCGCATGATGCAGCTCTCTAAGGGTATTAAGACCACGGTCGTAAGTATGGAATTTTCGGAAGGCGAAAGCGTGAAGGTTACCGATGGTCCTTTTGCTAACTTCCAAGGGACGATCGAAGAAGTGAAGTCTGAGAAGAAAAAACTTCGCGTTTTGGTTTCGATCTTTGGGCGTTCTACTCCGGTTGAGCTTGATTTTAATCAGGTTGAAAAGATCGGCTAAATTGAGCCTTTGAGTTAAAAAAAGACCGGGCATAGGCTCGGTTTTTTTATTGGTGCACGGTAGAAGGTCACAAGGCCGAGATTTATGCCGCTTTTGAGCCTAAAAAAGTCCTGGGAGGGTCTCGTTTTTGTTAGTGCTTTGTCGCGCGGGCCGGCGCTTGCCTCCACAAACTTTAGCTTGGCTTTTTGGCTGCTTTGTACCCCCTTGCTAAATCCATCTTCCTTTGCCATTTAAGCCCGGTGGGAGCCCATTTGGGCGTAGGTACCACCAAGGAGATAAAATGGCTAAAAAGGCTACAGCGTTTATTAAGTTGCAGATTCCTGCCGGAAAAGCGACACCGGCACCACCAGTAGGTCCTGCTCTGGGTCAACACTCGTTGAACATCATGGCTTTTTGCAAAGAGTTCAATGCAAGAACCCAAGATCAAGCAGGTATGTTGATTCCAGTGGTGATCACTGCGTATCAAGATAAATCCTTTACTTTCGTAACCAAAGTTCCTCCAGCTTCGACTCTGATTAAGAAAGCTGCCGGCCTCAAGCTTGAAAAGAAGCCAGGCGCTGGTGCTAAAAATCCAGGGAAGGAAAAAGTTGGCAAGTTAACACAAAAGCAATTGGAAGACATCGCGAAGACAAAGATGGCCGATATGAACTGCTATGACGTGGCTTCTGGCGCGAAAATCATTGCTGGTACTGCTCGTTCAATGGGCATCGAGATCGTTGGTTAACGAGTTTTAAAAAGGATTTAAAAAATGGCAAAACGTGGAAAAAATTATTTAAAAGCTCATAAGAAAGTTAATCACGATGAGCGATACAGTTTAGAACGCGGCTGCGAAGTTTTGAAAGAAACTAAATGCGCTAAATTCGATGAATCTGCCGATGTGGCGATCAACCTCGGGGTAGATCCTCGTCATGCGGATCAAATGGTTCGTGGTGCGATCGTATTGCCACACGGAACCGGTAAAAAGATTCGTGTAGCGGTATTCGCTAAAGGCCCTAAAGCTGAAGAAGCGAAAGCAGCTGGTGCAGATTTCGTTGGTGCTGAAGATTTAGCAACCAGAGTCGAAGAGGGTTTCCTTGATTTCGATCGCGTTATCGCTGAGCCTTCTATGATGGCTGTGGTTGGTAAGCTTGGTCGTGTACTTGGACCTCGTGGTTTGATGCCTAACCCTAAAGTGGGCACCGTAACCGTTGATATCGGCCGTGCGGTTGAAGAAGCGAAGGGCGGTAAAATCGAATTCCGTGTTGATAAAACCGGAACGCTCCATGCCCCATTTGGTCGTGCTTCATTCGCTAAAGATAAGTTGCAAGAGAACTTGCAAACGCTGCTTGAAGCAATCCAAAAAGCTCGTCCGCATACCGTAAAAGGTACGTACATGAAGAAGATTGTGATCTCTTTGACGATGGGCCCAGGCCTTAAGCTTGATGTTCAGCAAATTGCTGCAAGCCTTTCTTAAAGTATTTTCGGTCTTCATGAAGAAAGCCAAGGTTTTTTGCCTTGGCTTTTTTTATCGGGTTATGGATAAAACCTCACAATATATCCTTCGATGAACGGTCCGATGAAATAAAGTTATAATTTATTGAGCGGCTGCCTCGTCGAGCAGGTCCATCAGTTCATTATCCACATCATCGATTGAGTAAATAAAATAGGCTGGACCCAGCAAGCTTCCAAGATACTGAAGAAAACCTAATTTATCGGTCGAATAATAAGCAAAGCCCTTTTTTGTGTTGTGGTTTGGACCTGTATATAAATAATTTTTTGGCCCGCGTCGGCTATGCTGGATATTTAAAAACCACGTATCATTTTCAGTTTTTTGGTTTTTGTAGAGCGATGAATTTGAAGAGTCGAGGATGCCCCAATGTAACTGGGTTTTCGCCACAAAATCATTGATAACATCCCATTGTACTAAATCAATATTGGCGACTGCTATGCGCTGATTCTCTAGGGCAGAAACAATCTTTTTAAAACCATCATCGCATTCCCAGTAATATTTTTCAGTCCCCACCCGTTCATAACCAAACAAGATATTGGCGCGGCGATTGGTCATCAAAATATCGCGTAAAAAAGAAGAGCTTTCTTTAGGCCATAAGCTGTCATCGAAATTAGCCAAAAATTGTGGGTGCTGCTCGGCATATATCCTTATAGATTCAAGGGAAAGACTGAGATCTTTTGGGAAGTTTTCAACTTGCTCTTTTTTTGGAAAAAAGCTCATCAAATCTGCAATATATTTTATACGTTGAGAGCGCACATCATTGGGGAAAATTTCAGCAATGCGACGGATAAACTCCAAGTGTGTACGGTTAAATTTCACCATATTACTATCGATATCCGCCATCAATAAATGTGAAATACTGTCAGCCCAACTAAAAAGTACGAGAGCTCAAAAACTTCCAACCTCCACCAAAAGCTCGTGAGAATCTGATAATTTTTCGACATGAAAAAAGGCAGGTGAATTTTCTTTAGGAACTACA
>JBPOIV010000143.1:0-14507 GCA_052034245.1 Myxococcota bacterium | reverse complement strand
TCCCACCAAAAGGTCAAAGATTTCCGTGAGCATCTCTTAGAGCAGCTCAGATTCCATTCTTTTAACAGCGTGGAAAAATATATTGCCGAATATTTGATTCATAGTCTCGATGATGATGGTCTGCTGACCGATGCATCCGAGGTTTTCGAGCATATTTATGAAGAGAGTGGCATTTTTAGCGAATGGAGTGAATCTGTACGTCTGCGTCTTTTAGCTTTTGACCCGCTTGGATGCGGTGCGCTTTCGGTCAAGGAAGCCTTATTTTTTCAGGCATCACTGCTCCCGAAAGCCAAGGAGATCTGTTTTTTGCTGAAACAACTGGATGGTAAAACTATCCAGGAATTCAGCAAAATGGAGCTAAAAAAGATGATAGAAAATTGTGATAGTTCATGCATGAAATCACTTGAGCCGCGTCCCGCGCGGGCTTTTCGACAGAGCCAAATTCTCTATTCAATTCCTGATTTATTACTCGATCAAAGACCAGGTCCAATTTCTTTGCATTTGATTAAAAAAAACTCAGATAACTATGTTTTCGATAGCAATGCTTTTTTAAAATATAGTGAATTTGGTTTAACAAAGAATATAAAAATATACCAATATCGAGCACGTTTTCTTTTCAAAGCCATGAGGTTTCGTGAACACAATCTTCTTTTGGTCGCACGTGCAATTGTGGCGCATCAAAAAGGATGGTTTTTTGAGAATAAGGCCTTAAAGCCTCTTAGTCTCAAAAATATTGCCGAAGAAACGGGTCTACATGAATCGAGCGTGAGTAGGCTAGTGAAGAATAAAGAGCTCCTTAGCGGACGGGGTTTACATCTTCTCAAGTATTTTTTTACGCAGGGACCAGCGCAAAATAATAGCGAGCATGCTTCATCGGCAAGCATAAAGGCTCAAATGAGTGAGCTGATCGCACGCGAAAATAAGCAACATCCTTATTCCGATCAGGCCCTGAAAAATATTCTTGAGGCCAATACGGTGCGAGTGGCGCGCCGTACAGTCGCAAAGTATCGAGAAGCGTTAGGAATATTGAGCGCTAAAGAAAGGAAATATTTTAATGTTTTGCGGTCTGCAAAAGATGGCTGAGCGACGCAAAAATTGGCGTGCCCTTTTTCTCAATCGCAGAACGGTAAGCATAAAAAGCTTTTTTGTAGCGATAAAAGGGAATGCGTGGCCATAAGTGATGCACAACATGGTAGCTGTGCGCCATAGTGACCCAATAAATAAGGCGTCCAAAGACCACATTAGTATTTTTATAGCGTTCCATCGTGTTATGCGGAACATGCGGCAAATAATCAAGGAAAAATGCCAAAGCCCCATTGGCCAGCAAAGCAGGCACGATCCATCCAACGATAAACAGTTGTGGCGATGTAAAATACATAAGGACTGCAAGCATGCAGATCATCATAACAAGGCCTAATATCGTGGCGAGAAATAGTCGTTGTGCAGCCCGTTTTTTGCTGGTGAAAAAAAAGTGATAATAATGGGGCATTATAGTTAAGCAACGCCAAAAAATGGCCCACGCTGATTTGCCCGCGACCCATGCATCGGGATCTTCGTTGTTATCGTTGGTGTGAGCATGATGGGTCAAATGCAAGAATGCGAAGCAGGGAAAAGGACCCAAAAGCATGATGCCGGTTAGATGGCCGACTGAATATTCGACCCAGGCCCATTTCTTATGAGGGCCACGAACATTATTGTGCACCGCTTCGTGTAAAGGCGTGAAAGCGAGATAACAAAGGACAAAATTAATCACTCCGCAAAGCCATAAAGGGATATATTCTAAATAAGTTAGAGTGAGCGCAGCTACTAAACCAATTCCTAAAGCATAGGCCATGAGAGCGGTTGGCCAGGCAAAAAAGCCCGAATGTTCCCTTGTGGCAATTTGGTCAATTCCTTTCACAATAACCTCCTTAAAATCTTCTGCTTAAGATTAGCATTGAGCCTTCGCTATGTGCAGAATTCAGCCCTTTAAGTTCAAAGATCAGATAAGAACTATTGTTAAATAGAGAAGTATTTCAAATATTTATTTGTTGGACTCTCCACGCAAAGAGCGACGATGTGGTTATCAATTTCCTGAAAATCAATCTCATGGCTCAGTTTCTCAAAGCCAATGCGATAGTGTTCTTCATCCTCTCGTGTTTGAATTGAATTAAAGCTAGCCCACACACCTACACCGACATTCTTCGCAAAAGCTTCTCGCGCCGTCCAATCGCGATAAAATGCGAGGAGAGAACTACTTTTAAATGAATAACGTTGGCTAATGCGCAGCCATTGTGAACGCGGTTTTATTAGCTCAATATCCACGCCCACCGCGGCTACAAATGATAAAGCCAAAACTAAATAAGATCCTGAATGGGCAATGCTCAGATGAAGAGTTGAAGGGTGTTCACTATATGGTTTTCCCTTTGCATCTTTGAGAATATTAATCTCACCCGGAATATAGCGCCCTATTATATCTTTTATGAGGGGGTTAGAGCTTTTAGGAAGCGTGTTTTTAATGATCCATATATGCGCGCTATCAATGCTTTTTAAGCGCTCAGTATCACTTTGATTTGGATCATTTTTTATTGGCATTTATAATTCGTAAATTTTTAGATACTCTTCTTTGTTTTTAGCAGAGCTTTTTAAAATATCGCTTAGCTTTGTGTCTTGTATGCTCATGTCAGCCAAATTAATAGGTAGCATTGAAATATCTTTTATCCCCAGACTTAATGTCGATGACCACCAGTTGGGATGCCATGCATTTGATTCTTCTTTAAGCGAGGAGCAAAGTTTTTGGGCCAATTTCGTGTCATTCATGGATTGGCTTTTTTTGGTGACGAGCTCACTAAAGTTTTTTCGTGTCTCTTGCTTCATAACCGATGAAAAGGACCCACGATTACTGTGATTGATGCGCATCGCTCCTCCTTTTATTGCTCGTGTTTAGTGATCAGGCTCCCTTCAATGGCTACGCTGTTTTCATCGAAACGCAGCCAATAAAGAATTTCATGGCGCATATTCTTTTTGGTCGACCAAAAATTTCCATGAAAATAACGAATATCCGCGAGTACCCCAGCATTTGTTTGCCACGACTTATTTTTCAATCGATTGGCGCAGAGTAAATGTGCTTTTTGGACGAGAAAAGAAGTCTGCTGCTTGCGCTGATCGAGGAGCCTAAAACTATGGCAAGGAATGGCCGTCAAATAAGATACAAGAGTTTGATGAAAAAGCACAACGTCCACAGGACCCGGAGATAAAAGAAGCTTTTTTTCTTTTTGGGGTGCGGTTAGGGGCAAGCCTAAAAATGAATACATGCATTGTTGATAGGCTGGATCCAAAAAAGGCGAATGTATATATTCGGCATCAAAAAAATGATTGTCGGCCCCATTTTTCGGCACGATTTTTATGCTGGGGTTAGCGATAGACGCGGCCAGTTTAAAAAAATCTCGACTTTGAACACTGCTGCCTTTCGAGCGACGAGGGCTTTCTTGTAATCGGGGCGCGTTCATGAATAATCCTCTTTGCAGGTTCTTTACAGCGTACAAACCAGCCAAAGAGGATTATTCATCCATAAACTTTTCGAGGGCCGATAAAAGGGGACCGTAGACTAAAACGCGAGGCCAATAAAAGTTTGCAGCGTTTGTGCCATTCTGGCTTCACCGAAATTAGTAAAGTTCGCATTGCTCATGCCGGGAGCTTTCTCATGATTGAGCCCTTTTAGTGGGAACAATACGCCATAGCCGAGCGAGAAATAAAAGCCGCTATCGGTTCTTAAGAATGCTGAAGCATCGAGCTCCACACCGAGAAAATTAGACTTTCCGCTGGTATTTTCTTTGAGAGGCGCAAAACTTGTGATGAGATCTCCGCGAAGACCCAAGTTTCTACTAAAGAAATAGGAAAGGTGAGGCTTGAAATAAAAGGTGCCGCTAATGCCGCCTAAAATTTCTCTATACATCAATAAATCAACGCCATAGCCCGGGTTAAATTTAAAATTGGTTTTAAAAGAACCATCAGCAGGAAGCTTCGCTCCGTCAAGAGAGCCTGGCTGCGAGGCAGTATTAAGCCCTTCTCTAAAGCCAAAACCAGCGCCTGACTGAGCTGAGGCCCACCCACCATCAAGTCCCACTTGAAGACGGTCGCTGAGAAAACCATATTTCGATTCAACCGCAAGTCCACCTTGCAAGAGCCAAACATCGCGCTGGGAAAGCGAAGTGGCGCCATCTTTTGCTAATGCGTCAGTATTTTTCTCCCCGATTTGATATTTACCCCAAAGTCCTGCGAGTTCCATTTCTAAATGGAAGGTTCCAACAGATAATGCGGACCAAAATGATAAGAGACCCACATTGCCATCTCTTTTTACGATCTGGTGTTGGGAATTATCTTGGCTTAAATTCACATGTTGAGAATCTAAATTTTGTCGGCGGTATGACGCAAAAATACCATAATTAAAAACTGCTTTTCCTGCTTCGAGTTTTTGATCAGTAATAAAATCAGATTGACGTTTTAGGAAGCTGAGCGTGAAAACATGTGTCATATCGCCAGATTCAAGCGGATAGCGTTGGCCAAGTTCGCTCACAACATGACTATTGGCAAAATTAGAAGCGCTTGGATCAGCAAAACCGCCACCGCGTGCTGAAGGACCGGAATAGGCTATAAAATAACCAGGACTTAAATAGTGATCAAAAATACGAGTGCTAAATAAAATACCGTCTACTTGATCGCCGTAATTGTCGTTTAGTCCATCGCCACTGTTATAAAGAAGCCCTAAGCCCCAATGAAAGGGCATACGTCCAAAACGCAATTCCCCGATAGGAAAACTTGCTTCAGCCCACGCACGTTTCATCATGATTGCACTGTTAAAAGAGTTGATGCCAGGCATAGGCGCATTCTGCGACATGGAGAGCATCGAGACGGGAACAGCAGGATTTGCAAAACCTCGATACATGTAAGAAGGCGTCGAGCCTAAAACCATATTGTCAAAAATATCAAAGCTTGTCCGAACGCGAATAGTCTCAGTGACATGAATCGTAGGGTTTAGCCTTAGGCGCATATTTCCCGAAAAATTATTTTGCGCAGGATTGGGCTCTTCCTCATTGGCAGCATCATAAATGCTCAGATTCGGCAGAAAACTTGAAGTGCCATAGCGATATTCAGGGATAAAAGTTCTTAAATGAGGATCGCGAAAATAGGTAAAACGAGTTCTTAAAGCACCTTCAATTTCAAGAGCATTAAAAAATCTAGCATTGCCGCGCTTAAGATGGGGCTCACTGAAAAAATCAGCAGGCATTTTATCTTGATAATTATTGACGATTAAAGAGGTCGCAGGGGCCGAAACTTCCTTGATTTCTTCCTGTTCAGGCAACTGGGGAATGGCATCGTCAGTGGCTTGGGCAAGGGCCCAAGATGCAGGCAGGAGGCCTAGTATAAAAAGTGAAAGAAGCGCTCGCAGAAAAACCATAATACATCCTTATCGAGTATTCGTGTCGTTTTGCTCCTACCTTTAAAAGAGCCAAAGGTAAAGAATTCAGGCGCTTATTTTAGGAAAAAGCGGATCCGAAAAAGCCTATTGGCAACAACTTTTTCCACTCAAAGTCGAACAGTATTTTAGCGAATAAACGATGCATAAATATTTGAAAGGAATTACTTATTATGATGAATAATCCTGAATTACTTGCTTCATATAAAAAAGGCGATAAATCAGCTTTTTTAATTTTGTATAACAAACATTCCTCTCCTTTGAAGAAATTTTTGCACGGAGGATTTTCATTTTCCTCACAAGGCCGCATTTGTCGCTTTCGCGGTGTTGATCCAGCTATGGATATCGACGCTATTATTCAAGAGACCTTTACCCGCGCTTTTATCCCCACCACACGAAGCAATTACGATGGTCTTAGGCCCTTTCAGACTTATTTATTTTCCATAGCCAAAAATTTAGTGTTACGCGAATGTCACCATCGCGACCGTTTGGTGAACGTGGAGCATGTGGAAGATACGGCAGAGCCTGTTACCAATTATCCTTTTTGCTCTCGCGAAAGCTATGGCCAAAGCCCGGAAACGCAATTACAAAATTTACAGCTTAAAAATCTCACTGATAATTTTATTGCCCAACTTAACGACGAGGAGCGGCAATTTTTCACTCTGCGTTTTTCGGAGGGCAATACTCAGGAAGGAAGTGCTGCCATCATGAACACAACGCGGGCGCGCATTAAACTTTTGGAAAAAAATCTTCGTAAGCAATTTCTAGAAATGCTCAAGAAAAATGGCTATTTGGTTGATCATCAAATCAACCCACGCTGGAAGCGAAGGGTCGCATCCTTGAGAGAAGCGGCTTAGCCTTATGCATTACTCAGGTGTCATTAAAAGACCATAAAATGGCCCTGCCAAAGGATAGGCTTCTTCTTGGTTCGCTGGATTGCTTCGCTTCGCTCGCAATGACGAGCTCACGCGGCTTTATCGTTCGCCAGGGTTTAAGACCACCGGCATCGTCAATGTGAGGGAAGCACAAGAGATATTGCGCATGCTTCTTCTTAGTTCGCTTGATAGCTTCGCTTCGCTCGCCATGACGAGCTCACGCGGCTTTATCGTCCGCCAGGGCACAAGCCCCCCGGCATCGTCATTGCGAGCGGAGCGAAGCAATCCAGGATAATGGCAATAGTTTTAAAGCATTAATGGAAGCTGCATTACTCTTTATCGTTCAAAACTTTCAACCAATCAGGAAATACCTCGCCCACGTCTTCGGCGATATCGCGGGGAACAACCGCATGAGTGAGGCCGTGATTGGACATGTAGGCAATAACGCCCGCATCGCCTTTTTTGATTTCCTCGATAATCTCTTTTTTGAGACTAAGCCACGTGATTTGGTCGTCTTTGGCCGGAATGAAGAATTTTTCGCAATCCAGGGAAATATCCATGGCTTTATCGCGGCGATTGATATCGACCCATTTTCTTATAAGCACGTATTGATCGTTTTTGGTGCTCGCTTTTAGTTGCTGCAAAGCTCTCGCGCGGTCCTTGGCGGCACTGTCATTGGAAAAATCTTGATGAGCATCTTTGAAGAATTTTTTGGCTTTTTTTTCTTGATCAATTTTTTGTACTTGGTCTTTAGTAACTAAGCCTTTTTCAAGTAATTTTGCTTTTAAATCAAACATAGCTTTATTTCGTCTAATGAATTTTGCAGGTCCATTTTAGGCGGTCACCCTAAACTGTCAACGCCGCGACTTTATTCAAAGCGTGAAGAATATCGACCTGACTCATAGGGCGGTAAAAATAAAAACCCTGGGCCAGACGAACGCCTAAGGCTTTGACCTGCTCCCATTCTTTGCTCGTTTCTACGTTTTCAATAATGGCTTTGATATTGAAAGCTTGAGCTAAATCCAAAATATTTTTTATGAGTAATTGCTTTTCTTTATCGCAATGAGCATTTTTGGTGAAACGGCCTGAAATCTTAATAAAATCAGGTTTAGTAATTTGTAGCAGCGATAAATTGGAGAGTCCCGAGCCAAAGTCGTCAATGGCAATTTTTATACCCAAGGAACGCATGAGTTCGCATTGGGCTGCAATTTGTTGCTCAGGCATGACACAGTATTGCTCGGTTATCTCGATGACGATCGTTTTTGGATCAAGATTAAATTTTTTCAATTGCTCTTTGAGCCACGGGTAAAAATTGGTCGAAATTAAGGTTTGCGGCCGCACGTTGACAAAAATCAAAATTCCCTTTTGATGCGGCGCTAAGCTTAGCGCTTGCAGAAGACAGACTTTATCGTAATTACTCAGTTGGAGTTTTTCTTGGGCATAGTTAAATAAAAAGTCAGGAGCGAGCGGAACATTATTGTATTGCAGACGCGATAAGCATTCAAAACCAATGATGGAATCTTTATTATTGGTAGTGCTGATAATAGGCTGAAACACACTTTTTAAATCGCCATTTTTAAAAAGGGTTTCTAAGGAAGGATAGTAGCGAAGCACGCCATTATTATCAGAAAGCAATTTCATATCAAAAGGCAGAAATCGCAAATTGGGATACATTTGTTCAATTAATTTTTGGTAGCGCAGGGCGCAAGGCCCAAAGGTTTTTTGAATATCGCCGTCGACAAAAATGCGAGAAAGAGGTTCGCTCAGCAAAAAAGCATACAGCGCTTCAATTTCATTGAACCAATAAAGACCCGAATTGTGCATTTTCGGATGCGGAAGCTCTTTACTGATAAAACCTGTTTTGCAGTCCATCAGACATTCTCCCTTGAGCGAGCGTGTTTTCAATATGCGCCCTTATTGAGGAAAAGAAATACTCATCAGGACAAAAAGGATAAAAAGCCCCAACGTTGAGAGAAACAAAGATCAGGTGTTAGTATCAAAGCCATGAATACCATAGCTGCCCCTAAAAAATCTGCTGAAGGCATGGCCCTGGAATTTTTGCTTGATAACTGGCCACGATTAAAAACCAGCGCCCGCAAATCAATTTTCAAAGCTCTTTCACGCACCGATGCGGAGGAGTTGTTTTTGCGTTTGCATGCGCCTGATCAAGCAGAATTATTAGAGCAGCTCAAAGCTTTAGAAAAGCGTTCGTGGTTAAGGCTTATTCCGCCTGATGACGCAGCTGACCTCATGCAGCTTCTCGGCGACAAAGAGCGCAACGAGGCTTTGGCCTTGCTTGATGATCAAACGCGCAGTGAAGTGATAGCACTTTTAGCATATGCCGAAGATCAGGCCGGCGGACTCATGAACTCGCGCTTTTTTCGCCTGCGCCCAGATATGACGGGCGATGAAGCCTTAAGTTATCTAAAAGCCCAAGCAAGAAGTTCCATCGAGGCGATTTATTATGCCTATGTGCTCGATGAAGAGCAGAAGCTATTGGGTATTGTTGCCTTTCGCGACCTTTTAGTAGCAGGCAAAGATAAAGTCATCGCCGATATCATGCAAACAAGTTTCGTGACCGTTTCAGAAAATCTCAAGCAAGAAGAGCTGGGCCGCATGTTTGCGCTCTATCATGTGATGGCTTTACCCGTGGTAGATGAACAACAACGCATGAAGGGTATTGTCACGGTTAAAGATATTGTCGATGTCGAGCGTGAAACAGCGACCAAAGATATTCAAAAGATCGGTGGTAGCGAGGCTTTGGATGAGCCTTATTTGAAAATTGGCTTTTTTGACATGATCAAAAAGCGTGCAGGCTGGCTCACAATCTTATTTTTTGGTGAAATGTTTACTGCGACCGCTATGGGGTATTACGAAGGTGAAATTGATCGAGCGGTGGTGCTCGCTTTATTCATTCCGCTCATCATTAGTAGCGGTGGAAACTCAGGCTCTCAAGCATCTTCGCTGATCATCCGCGCGCTCGCCCTGGGGGAAGCGCGTTTAAAAGATTGGTGGCGAGTTTTTCTGCGCGAGCTTTGTTCAGGCGCGTGCTTAGGCATGATCCTAGGCGCCATCGGCATGATGCGCATTCTTTTATGGCCTAAAAAAGAAATTATTTATGGCGAACACTATTTCCTCGTCGCAGCAACCGTAGCGAGCAGCTTAGTAGGCGTGGTGCTTTGGGGCGCACTCACCGGCGCGATGCTCCCTTTTCTCCTCAAACGCCTGGGCTTCGACCCTGCCGCCGCTTCAGCGCCCTTCGTGGCAACCTTGGTGGATGTGACGGGATTGGTGATTTACTTTAGTTTCGCGAGTTTGATTTTAAGCGGCACACTTTTGTAAATAATAAACAGTTTTTATTCGAAGAAGGGGCGGAGCCTTTTAAAAATACAATTGGCGGAGAGGGGGGGATTCGAACCCCCGATAGGGATTAACCCTATGCCGGATTTCAAGTCCGGTGCAATCAACCGCTCTACCACCTCTCCATTGAAGTATCAGAGTACAATCCTTGTGCCCAAGTTGTCTTCGCTTAGCAAGAGCGTTTGGCAAAAATAATCAACGAGGATTGAGCTGGGATTGCTGTTGCGCCTTTTCGAGTCCCGCAGTGATGAGTAACTCTACGGCTTCGACTGATTTTTTTAGCACTGGTTCTAAGACTTTTATCTCGCCATCGCTAAAAGGGCTCAAAACATAATTCGCTTCGTCGCCCTTGAATGTGGGGCGACCGATGCCTATGCGAATACGAAGAAATTCCCCACCAAGCAGGCGCGTAATATCTTTGAGACCATTGTGGCCGCCATTGCCGCCGCCTTTTTTGATGCGCATGGCACCTAGGGGCAAATCGAGTTCGTCGTGAATCACAATGACCTTATCGAGGGCAATTTTGTGGAAAGACATCGCCTGTTGCACAGACAAACCTGATTTATTCATGAAGGTTTCTGGCTTAAGCAAAAGAACGGTGTGGCCTGCAATCTCTTTGCGCGCTGTTTGCCCACTGAAAGCCCCTTTGAAATTATCGAGCCTGTCCACGAAGGCATCAATGGCCAAAAAGCCTGCGTTGTGACGGGTAAGTTCGTATTTTGCACCAGGGTTGCCGAGACCAACAACTAACCACATAAAAACTCCTAAAAAAAAGTGCCGACGATGCGGCACTTATTAGCACAAAAGAAATTAGTTTACTTCTTGGCTTTAGGAGCTGCTGCGGCTGCGGCAGGTTTCGCTGCTGCCTTAGCTGCTGGCTTGCCACCGGCTGCTGCGGCACCTTCTTCTTCTTTAGCAGCACCACGTGGCTTCTTGATGGTTAAGACCACCACACGTGGTTTCTCTGTGAGACTAATGCCGGCAGGAAGAGGAATATCTTGGCAATGAGTAGAACCAAAAAG
The DNA here is from genome assembly GCA_052034245.1 of Myxococcota bacterium. GTDB lineage: Bacteria > Myxococcota > UBA727 > UBA727 > JABDBI01. The sequence continues at coordinate 3,795 of JBPOIV010000143.1, read as the reverse complement.
AAGAGGACTGATATCAACATCAATTTGTTCAGGCACTGCAGTTGGTAAACAGTTGATTTTTATTTTTTGCAAAACGTGATCAAGCTTGCCACCAAGCACAACGGCTTCGCTCTTACCAACCAACTTTACCGGCACTGAGACAGTAACTGGTTTTTTAAGATCGACTTCAATGAAATCGATGTGGGTAAGTTCACGACGAATAGGATGGATTTGTCGCTCTTTAATCATTACGCTACGAGTTTTTTTGTTGTCATCAGCGATTTCAAGATTGATAACAACATTTCGACGCAATGGGCCACGAAGCATCTTTGACGCTTCACGTGGACTGACGATAATGGGCAAGGTTTCTTGGCCAAAAGAATACACCACTGCGGGCAATTCTTCATTCATGCGCAAGCGACGCGCAGGGCCCTTTCCTAAAAGTAAACGTTTTTTAGCTTGTAAAACTTGAGTCATAAATGCTCCCTCGATAACGCTCTTGGCCCTTTATTGGACCAAAGCCTCGCAAGATATTTTTGTTCAATAGGTGGCTTTTAAGCACTCGTCAAGCGATCTAAAAAAACCTCTATTTTTCAATAAATTAGCCGAAGACTCCACATTCAAAGTTCTTGCTAAAATAGCTCAATTTTCATTCCACCTTTAAGCTGGAGCCAAGTGGGATTGCAAAGCTTCCTAAAAGGCCTTCGTTTAGTTGATTGGGCCTCAAATACAACTGACTAATACCCAATGCAGCTCGCGTGGATGGGTGCAAGAGAATCACCATTTTTTGTTTGAACTTTTAAGTCGATAGTAAACTGCGCGGGATAGGTAGTGTATTCAGGAATGTAATACCCGCCGGTTTGAACGCGAGAGACTTTTCGGTTTGCTGGCAGGGTGAAGTTCAGGCTCTCTAGAGCATTTTCTTCGGGCATTGTTCCCGCACCTATGCTTTCAGGACGAAACATGTGCATTGAGTAGTCGTTACCATTCACCGTTATTGAATTTGGAAGCCACAAAGTCCGCCCATCAAAAAAACTCGCGACACGTACAGTATTGGCTGTTTCGCCGATATAAAGTATGAAAAAACTGCGATTTGTTCCGCTGCATTGTATGTTCATTGCATTTTGGGTGTAGGCGAAGAGGTTTTGGGTAAGTAAAAAAAATGTAGTAGCTAAGAATAAACGCATATAGTTTTCTCCCGTGGTAGTGGCACAAGAGATATAGCGAAAGCCTTCCTTAATTGGCTACATTAAATAAAGAGCGAAGATACACTTGCGCCAGTATGTACGCGGCTGATGGCTTCTCCAACTAATGCAGCACAACTTAAAACGCGGATTTTGGAGCAATTTTTGGCATCATCGCGCAAAGGAACCGAATCTGTTACCACCACTTCATCGATAACGCTTTGCTGGATGCGCTCAATGGCGGGCGGCGAAAAGACCCCATGGCTCGCATAGGCTGAGATACTTTTGGCGCCTTGAGCTTTAATAGCCTCGGCAGCTTTAACCAATGTTCCTGCTGTATCGATCATGTCATCGATGATGATGGCGCGTTTATCTTTGACATCACCAATAATGTTCATCACTTCGGCAATGCCTGGCTTTGGACGGCGCTTATCGATAATAGCCAAGGATGCCTGTACGCGTTTTGCATAAGCGCGAGCACGCTCAACGCCGCCTGCATCAGGAGATACCACGACGAGATCATCTAAGAGCGCAGGGTCAGTGCCGTATTTTTGTTTGATGTCTTCGACAAAAATAGGAGAGGCATAGAGATGATCGAAAGGCACGTTAAAAAAGCCCTGAATTTGGGCCGCATGCAGATCGAGCGAAATCAAACGAGTTGCACCTGCAGCTTCCAATAAATCAGCAACTAATTTGGCCGTAATAGGCTCGCGAGGAGCAGCTTTGCGATCTTGGCGGGCATAGCCATAATAAGGAAGCACTACCGTAATTTCTACCGCTGATGCCCGTTTTAGAGCATCGATCATTACGAGCAGTTCCATGAGATGTTCATTGGCGGGAGGGCACGTAGATTGCACCACGTAGACATGATAGCCACGGACACTTTCAGCAATCGAAATAGCCACTTCGCCATCGGAAAAGCGCTTGATTACAGCACAACCCAAAGGCATTTCCAGATACTCAACGATTCGGTTGGCGAGATCTCGGTTGGAATTGCCGCAAAAAATTTTTATAGGTGTGTCTGACATGAAATTATTGGCCCAGCGCTTTTTTAAGTATTGGTTGGGGCGGTAGGACTCGAACCTACGAATGTCGGTACCAAAAACCGATGAATTGCCAACTTTTCTACGCCCCATGAAAACCAGGTTTTTCCCATTTAAGATAACCCTGTACTTTGTCAATACCGATCAAGACATGTGAGAAGGATTGGGAAAATTATTTGGTCCTTCGTGGTTATAATGGCAAGGTGACAATAAAGTGCCTTAAAAGGAAGATTACGATGCAAGAAAAAGTCCCCTTTACAGTTGCCGATCTCGCGCTGGCAGATTTTGGTAGAAGAGAAATAACTATTGCTGAATGCGAGATGCCAGGTTTGATGGCCATCCGCAAAAAATATGGCCACTCCAAGCCTTTGCAAGGCGCGCGCATTGCTGGCTGTTTGCATATGACCATTCAAACTGCCGTGCTCATCGAAACGCTTTTCGAGCTGGGTGCGGAAATAAGCTGGACCTCCTGCAATATATTTTCGACTCAAGATCATGCTGCTGCGGCAATCGCCAAAAAAGGTGTGCCTGTTTTTGCGTGGAAAAATGAGTCGGAAGCTGAGTATGATTGGTGCCTTGAGCAGCAAATTTTTGCTTTTAAAGGTGGCAAAGGGCCAAATCTGATCCTGGATGATGGTGGTGATCTGACCGGCCTCATCCACAAAAAATATCCTGAACTTTTTAAAGGACCTGATGGCATTTGTGGATTATCTGAAGAGACTACCACTGGGGTGCGAAGGCTTTATGAAATGGGCAAAAGAGAACAGTTATTTTGCCCTGCGATCAATGTAAATGATTCTGTGACCAAATCTAAATTTGATAATCTCTACGGCTGCCGAGAATCTTTGATGGATGGGATTAAGCGAGCAACCGATGTGATGGTGGCAGGCAAAGTTGTAGTGATTGCCGGCTATGGGGATGTGGGTAAAGGCTGTGCGCAATCTGCGCGCTCACTTGGGGCTCGGGTCATCATCACCGAAATCGATCCCATAAATGCCTTGCAAGCCGCGATGGAAGGCTTTCAGGTACTCACTATGGAAGAGGCAGCTAATGTCGGCGATATCTTTGTAACCGCCACTGGATGCCATTCAGTGGTACGTAAAGAGCATATGGCGCGGATGAAGGATCAGGCTATTTTATGCAATATTGGACATTTTGATTCCGAAATTGATATTGCGTCTTTGGAAAAAGATCCCGAGATCAAATGCGTAGAAATAAAACCTCAGGTGGATCAATTTATTTTTTCTAATGGCAAGCGTCTTACTTTGCTGGCGCGAGGGCGCTTAGTGAACTTGGGCTGCGCGACCGGTCATCCGAGTTTTGTAATGTCTACTTCATTTACTAATCAAGTTCTGGCACAGATAGCGTTATTTGAGGACAGTAAAAAAACTCAACGAAGCTTTAAAATAGGCCAGGTCTATACTTTGCCCAAAATTATTGACGAGGAAGTAGCGCGACTACATTTGGATCATCTTGGCGTAAAACTTACCGCGCTCACTCCATCGCAAGCAGAATATCTCGGGGTGTGGGTTAAAGGGCCATAAAAACCCGAGTTTTATCGGTTTTAAAAAAACGCCCCGAGAATCGTC
>JBPOIV010000157.1:0-3729 GCA_052034245.1 Myxococcota bacterium | reverse complement strand
TGGAACAACCTTTACTTAAAAGTACCTATTGTAATGGCAATTTTAGTCAAAACATGAGAGGGCCTAATCGAAATATAATTATCGAGGAACCTGTATTTTTAGAATCAGAATGGCAAAACAACAGCCTCATTTCTCCTGAAATCAAGTTTAATGCTCCCTTAATTGAAGCCAATGTGCAGTTGCTTCAAAAGAGAACAGGCTTTGAAAGAGCTCGCCTTCATGGAGCACAATTTTTTCATGGCTCGAGTTCCGCTTCCTTGCTCGCATTTACCCGATATAACAACTTTAAAGGCGAGCTTGTTCCAACAGGACAATTAGAAGCTCAGCAAAAAATTCCGTTTTCAGGAGAAATTGGATTTTTACGAAGTGGAATTAACAGCCATGCCCTTTCAACAGTTCATGCAGGCTATTTAATGAATGCCATAAAATATGCTAAGGCTGAATCGTGGAATCCCATAATTGGTCAAAAACATATAGACCTTGCTACCCCCCATAAGGCCGTGCCTTACTATAAAAATTCCTTTGAAATAAATCAGGCCCGCATGTCAGAATGGGAAAAACTGAACGAAATAGAAAAGGATCTTGTTAATAATTCTTTTCCAATTCTGTACGGTATTAGGCCAATGGAGAATCGTAAAAAAGATTTGGTGAACGTTAGTTCTACTATTAATGGCGAAATAGGGATTACTGGTGGAGTATCCCCACAAGAGATTAGAGTTATTTTTGTCCCACACAATCGAATTGCTCAGGTGAAGGCCTTAATCGAAGGGAGATTTCCATCTATCACGATCGAAGCAATCGAAGTTTTATATATAAATTCGTGACTCAAGAAAAACCCTTGTCCATCTCAAGACTGAAAAAAACTACCATCTATAATTTCATGGAAGAGCGTCATCGATTCCACTTGCCGATTGCTATCCATAATCGTCGTAGGTCTAAGGCTGATAGCCAACTCACCATTCCCACTCTTGGAGGTTGATATTTGTTGCATTAATAGTTTTCTGTAGTTAAATAATTGTATATCTGTTAACGCGAGGTTTCTATGGTTAACTATTCGAAATTGCCTATAATTTTTTTGTTATTAAGTAGCGCATTTGCTCAGGCTAAGCCAGAAGAGGTTAAATCAGCTTTCTTTTTCAGAAATTCCACAAAAAATCCGGTGGTGGTTACAATGACAAGTGAACGTGGAGTTGATTATAACCAAACCATTCCCGCTCAAGAAAGCATTGAATTGCTCCTAAGTCCGCAACTTATAAGCTCCATGAGTGCAAAAAAACAGGGCAAAACATTTCATCCAAGCCATAAAGTAGACCAAGAATGGATTATAAAGGCTAGGAATTTTCTCCAAGAATATCCCGGAGGAGTAACTGAATTAAAAATGGAAGATAAGATAATTGGCGTGCAATTTTCTCTCACTGCTAGCGAAAAAAGGTTGTAAAACTATTGCTCATTGTTCTTCATAAAAAAACTATTCCTATATGCATTTTTATCGAGAATACATGATATGGGAATAGATTTTATATGTACTCACATGGTGAAGAAGGAAACTATATTAATAGTTGCGACCGAGAAGTACTTTGAGGTACTTTCATCGGTCTGCTGAAAGTTTTTACAATATCTAATAAATTTGGCTCAACTGGGTGTTATTTTTCTGCTCCTTTGCAATTTTATCCCACTTTAAGTCTAGTCAAAGCAGTTGCCTATATAGCTACGCACTTCACTAGGCATGCTATAAAGGGGCTTTCTGAGACCTATTTTATTTGTTCGGCCAAGGCTATTCGTTAAGCTCATTCAACTAATAAAATCCAACGGTCCTTATAATACTTTGCCGAAAATCATGATTTGGCGCCAATGTGCTCTTTAAAAGACTTACTTCATTGCCATCATGGTGGCAGAAATTCACGAGAGACGCGAAAATGGTGTCTTAAAGGTTTTAAAAATGTTTACAACCTAAGCGGCGGCATTGATGCTTGGTCTAAAAAAACAGTGTTAAATTTATAACTCAAATTTTGCTGATTTTATAATAAGGTAATTGGCTATAGTTAAATTGCCCCATAGGTAAAGGAAACCCATTTTCATTAAGCACCATATTTAACCCTACTGCCTTTAATGCACGCTGTAGGTTTTCAAACCGTGCATTTGAATAATTTCTAATAACGTTTTTAGAGCAGCAATATCATCGCTAATACAACCTTCCTCGTATTTGCAGTGCGGAGTTTTAGCTTACGGCTTTGCTAGGATTTATTGTCAGGCGTGCGGCTACGACAGGTTGATTGCGTTTTCCTGCAAGAAGCGGGGCTTTTGTGGATCATGCTTCGCTCGTCGTATGAGCGAGACCTCAGCGCGTTTAGTGGATTCAATCATACCCGAGATTTCGACCAGGCAATGGGTTTTAAGCGTACCAGCTCCGCTTCGCTATCTGATCGCTTATGACAATGAGGCTCTAAACTTCGTGGTGAGGGCATTTACCGGCTCGTTGTTTTCTTATTTGCGAAAGAAGGCAAAAAGGAGCGGGGGAGAGGCCCTTGATGCTCAAGCCTATTATCCTGGTGCTGTGACTTTCATTCAACGCTTCGGCTCGGCCTTGAATCTAAACGTTCATCTCCATAGTCAAGTGAGCGATGGCGCCTATGTGAAATATGGTAAAGACAAGATAAGATTTATTCGTGTCCCTAGTCCTAGCCCCGCCGAGATAAGGCGCATAACCATAAAGATTGCCAACCGTGTGCATCGTTACTTGGAAGAGCGCATGCATGACCTGGAATGTGATGGTCTCTTGGATAAACAACCAATGTTGGCTAAGTGCTATGCGGCATCGATTAGATATTTAAGCGCGCTCGGCATAAATTCAGGCAAGCCCTTTTAAGATTAATATCCCCTGAGCTCATCAAAGCAGATGTTTTTGAAGAGGGAACTGTGCTTGGCTTTAATCTTCATGCATCACCGGCAATAGAAGCTCATGACCGCCAAGGACTTGAACGTATTTTACGCTACATGGGTCGTCCTCCTTTATCTTCACATCGACTGCAATTGGCACCCGATGGCAAGAATTTGATCTTGCTATTGAAAACGCCGTGGCGAGATGGAACATCGAGTATTTTGCTTTCGCCTTTTGATTTGCTCGAAAGATTAGTGGCCCTAATCCCTGCACCACGAAAAAAATCAAATAAGATATCACGGATTTCTTGGCCCGAACGCAGAACTAAGAGGCGAATTGCTGTCCCACATAGAAAAAAAGGGCGATATCTTAAAGACAAAAATATATAGACCGAAGTTCGCCGATCTGATGTGGCGCGTGTTTGATATTGATGTGTTAAGTTGCCCTCGGTGCTACCCGCATGCAGATAATTTCCTTCATAAAGGAAGCAAGGGTGATAACTAGCATCTTGAAGTCACTAAAAATGACCACAGCCCCTCCGAACGTATTTAGGCCGGATGAATATACAGTGTGCTATGAGGAAGAGGCCGATCTATTCATGGGCGATGTGCAATAATGTAGAGCTTAGGCCGTTTATACTTCACGCGGACCTTGGTGGTAATTCGCCCAAAATCATGATTTTGGAGCCAATGTGCCCTTAAAACGACTTTGATCCTGGTTTTACTCTCGAAGCCGAACCCATAATTACGCTTATGTTAAGTTTTTTAACCCAAATGGCTATTTTGCGCTCCAAATACTAGGTCTAGGTAAAAGAGAATTTTCAAAAAAAGGCCTTTATTTTACTTATACTC
>JBPOIV010000194.1:0-1881 GCA_052034245.1 Myxococcota bacterium | reverse complement strand
TATCGCATTTTTTCAATTATTCAAACATCATGAAACTCTCTTGACAGCTTTGATGTAAGACATAAGCCTTCATAGCAATTCTTGGGGAGTAAATAAACTATGAAACGCACTTTTCAACCAGGCAAATTAAAACGCCTCCGCGTACACGGATTTTTGAGCCGTATGGCGACAAAAGATGGCCGCAAAGTAATTAATCGTAGACGAGCTAAAGGCCGCAAGACTCTTGCTCCTATCGCTTACCAAAAATAAGTTTCTCGTCGTGCCAAACAGTGCCACTACAGATACGTCGTTAACGCTTGCTCGAGAGAAACGCATTCGTAAACGACGTGATTTTTTGCGCGTTCAACGTCGGGGTACGCGCGTTTTTGGGCGCTTTGTCGTCGTCATTTTCCAAACAATACCTCATCTTGAACATGGCAATTTCGGCGTCACTGTACCCAAAAAAGTGGGTCCAGCTCATGATCGAAACAAAATAAAACGCCGTATTCGCCATATTTTTCGTCACAACCAAAAGGTTTTTGCTGGCAAATCTATTGTAGTCATTGCAAGAGATTCAGCTAATAACGCATCTTTTGCTGAGTTGAATACCGATCTTTTAGCTGCCTTTTCTCGTATGAAGTATGAAAAAAATCGCTTCTTTCGATCGCAAAAAACCAAAAAAGCTGCTTAGGAGTTCCTAATGAGTTCTATTTTCGAAGATTACGAGACAGTCATTGGTTTTGAATGCCATGTTCAGCTAAATACTAAATCAAAGTTATTTTCTAAAGGGCCGAATTCTTTTGGTGCGTCGCCAAACTCTCTTTTGGATATTGTTGATGCGGGCTTGCCAGGCGTTTTGCCGACGATCAATGAGTCTGCGGTGAATGCTGCAATAAAGCTTGGACACGCTTTGTCGTGCGAAATACGTCGAGAAAGCGTATTTTCTCGTAAGCACTATTTCTATCCTGACCTCCCTAAAGGGTATCAAATTAGTCAGTTCGATAAACCGATCTGTGAGAACGGTATTTTGAAATTCATGGTTGATGGCGTCTTAAAAACTATTCAGATTAGAAGAATTCATATTGAGGAAGATGCTGGGAAAAATACGCATGCCGACGGAATCAACGCAAGTTATGTTGATTTTAACCGTGCAGGTACTCCACTATTAGAAGTGGTGAGCGAGCCCGATCTAAGAACGCCAAAAGAGGCTATGGAAGCTTTTAAAGCTTTACGGCAGATGGTTACTTTTCTCGATATTTGCGATGGAAACATGCAGGAAGGATCCATTCGCGCAGATATTAATGTTTCGGTTCGCAAAAAAGGTTGTCAGGAATTAGGTACTCGCACAGAGACTAAAAACCTAAATTCGTTTAAATTTCTAGGTCAAGCCATAGCCTTCGAGTCTCGTCGACAAATTCTGGAGATTGAATCTGGCCGAAGCATTCGGCAAGAAACACGACTTTGGGATCCTGGCCTTAAGGAATCTCGTCCAATGCGTTCAAAAGAAGAAGCGCATGATTATCGTTATTTTCCAGATCCAGATCTTTTGCCGCTCCTGATTGAACAATCAACTATTGAAGGCCTTAAAGCAGAAGTTCCAGAAATGCCGCTTGATAAATTTCATCGTTATCAGCAGCAGTATGCACTGAGTGCCTATGATGCAGAAATTCTAACGAGCAATCGCTTATTGGCTAGTTTTTTTGAGAATGCCATTGCTATTTATAATAATCCTAAGAGCATTGCGAACTGGATAATTAATGAGGTACTCAGAAATTCCAAAAATAGTGGCGATCCCGAAAGTGAAATCGATCAATTTAACTCTTCGATTCGTGCGCAATCTATCGCTGAATTAGTAAAATTAATCGATCAAAAAATTATCTCGAATACCATTGCTAAACAGGT
>JBPOIV010000086.1:0-5378 GCA_052034245.1 Myxococcota bacterium | reverse complement strand
GCGAAATATCACCACGCGGGCCATCGGTCATTCAAAGACGGTAAGATCTGATACATCTTCACTGACCGTCAAAGAAAATGACATGTTATTACTCTGCACAGATGGCTTAAATAACATGCTTATAGATAGTGAAATAAATAAAATAATAAGCTCACTAAAACCAAATCAAGCAGTAAATAAAATGATAGAAAATTCTAATGATAAAGGCGGCGATGACAATATAACAGCGGTCTTAGTACAAGTTTGCCCATAGCTTGAGTCCTTGCCTTTTAGTGATTTTTATGGCATATGCTCGCTCAAATAGCATGAGAAGGGGTGAGAATATGCATTTTAGACCCATCAAAAATATATGCTCAATTAATTCTTTTTTTGTTTTATTAATGGCTTTAGTAATCGGGCTTGCTGGACAATATTTAGTCTTGCGTATTAAAAACGAGAAAATTGAGTCCCTGAGCGCCGAAAATGCGTCATTGCGTGAGCAGATTGGTAATATTGGTAACGAAATTGTTCGCCTTAACGAGTCGCAAGAAGAAATTAGATCTTTTCAGCGTCAAATGAATGATGCAATTACCCATCTCGATAATCTTTCAGTAATAAAATTAATCAAAAATAATCTTAAGCCACGCGAAACAAATTATACTTATGCTTCTAAGTTAGTTGATGATAATTACAAAATGGAAGTGGCAAAACTCAACTTCTCGGTCGAACAAAGTAAATTCGACAACACGGCCTTATTGGCAAAATCTTTGGCCATGCAAAACATGTTGAACAATGTGCCAACTCTTATTCCCACCCATGGCTATGTTTCAAGCGGCTTCGGCTATAGAACAGACCCCTTTAACGGCCAAAAAAAACGCCATGATGGCATCGATATCGTCGGCCCCTGGGGCTCAACCATTTATGCTCCGGCGGACGGCACCGTAAGCATGGTTAAAACGAATGACCGTGATTTTGGTAAACTCATTGAAATCGCGCATCAATATAGTTTCACTTCGCGCTTTGCCCACCTCAGTAGAATTTTTGTTTCTCGAGGGCAAAAAGTTAAAAAAGGCCAAGCCATCGGAAGTTCTGGTGCCACAGGCCAACGCTGCCAAGGCGCACATCTTCACTACGAAATTCAGCAAGGCCGGAAGAAATTGAACCCAAAAGATTTTTTGCTCTCTAAACCACCGAGCAAAGAAAGTCTCAATATCTAAAAAGCAAAACCCAGATTAATGCTGAGACCCGCATGCCAGCCATTTATCTGCGTGCCAATGGCACGATATCCATCTATGGCAGGCTGCACCCAGGCCATTTTTTTCGCCACGCTTCCTGGGCTCGATGCGAAAAAGCGATCGGAAGCATCAAAGATGGTGTTTGCCGAAGGCGCATACACATAGTTGCCATACAGCGCTAGCTGACACAAAAAACCTGCTTGAGATATCCATTGATAGCCAATGTTAATTTGCGGGGACATGGCAAAGTTATCTTTCATGGGACGTTTTTGAAAGACCGTCTTCACCAAGGCCTGAAGCGCTTCTCTTCGATCATCAAATTCCACCCCTTCAAAATCGCTATGACGAAGCACGCCAGCATAAAGAATGGGCTCTAGGTAGAACCCAGAAGCAAGCGCGCTTTGACCCGGAAACCAGCGAAGGCCTAGACCGGCTTTTAGATGAAACATAGAAAGCTGTGTTATCTCTTTCACACCCTTTTCTATCGCAAAATTATTGGCCACTGTACGCGCCAAGAGCCCCGGCAAAGAGTGGGAAAAACTATACCATTCTATAGGGAGGCTAAGCTCAAGATGAGAGTTAAGGCGAAAGGCCAAACTCAAGCCATAATTACCTACGACGGCCTCCGCCAAATGAAGGCCTACTGAGATATTTTTGGGCGATTCATCAAAGACTTCGCTAAAAAGTGGAAAAGAAAGAAAAAGAAAGAAAAAGTATTTTTTCATTATGAACTCGCGCTGCAGCCAATAATCTCCTTAGTTGGAGAAAGCGCATACAAAATGTTCAAAGTACTTATTCTGCTTGGTCAGGAGCTTCGGAATTCTACGCCAAAGGGCAGAATAACGGTGATTTCATCCGCAGACGTCGATTGTTGTCACCAGCAAACCTAGATTGTTGTCATCAGCACACCTAGATTGTTGTCACCAGCACACCTAGATTGTTGTCATCAGCAGACCTAGATTGTTGTCACCAGCACACCTAGATTGTTGTCACCAGCACACCTAGATTGTTGTCATCAGCAGACCTAGATTGTTGTCATCCTCGGGCTTGACCCGAGGATCCCCACAAAGATAGAAAATTATAGGTTGATTGGTTGGAATGGATCCTCGGGTCAAGCCCGAGGATGACAACAACTGCGCGAAGATGACAGCTCTTTACCACAGTCCTAACGCCTCGAAGGCGAAAACGCGCTCACATTATTTGTCATGAGGACTCGCAATCACGCCTCGTAAATGATGCAGCATGAAAGCATAAAATCCCGGTGCTATTTCTCCACCACCGCATCGCCGCGGCTTTCTTTGATGAGAAGGCGCTGGGTTTTATTTACTTGCCTGCTTCTGCCAATGGCGAGGCTTTTGCTTGGCACCTCATCGGTAATAGTAGATCCACCAGCCACATAGGCATGATGGCCGATGGCGAGCGGGGCGATGAGGGTGCTATTTGAGCCGATAAAACAGCCATCACCGATCAGAGTGCGATGCTTATTTTTGCCATCGTAATTACAGGTAATCGTACCTGCCCCAATATTAGAATTTTCGCCAATTTCTGCATCGCCAATATAGGCCAGATGTCCGGCTTTGACCCCTTTTTTCAGACGCGCACGTTTGACTTCGACGAAGTTGCCCACTTTAACGTTATTTTCTAAGCGAGCTTCAGGACGCAGCCGGGCGAAAGGCCCCACTTCGGTGTTTTCACCGATATAGGCCTGATCGCAGCAGCTATAAGGCAAAATATGGGCGTTCTTTTCTATCACCGTATCTTTAATGACGCAGCCATTTTCAATGATGGTCGCCTCACCAATATGAGTTTTTCCTCGCAGATGCACCCCAGGATAAATCACGACGTCTTTTGCCAAACGAACGCTCTCTTCGATGATGGTGCTTTGAGGATCAATAATTGTAACTCCTTCAAGCATCCAATCCACCAGTAAGCGGTGGCGTAAAATATTCTCGGCATAGGCTAATTGGCAGCGGTCATTCACGCCATGCATTTCTTCGTAGGGCACACTTAAGCTCGCCACGGGCCCAAGTTTCGCGCCATCTTTCATGTACAGATGCACTAAATCAGTAATATAATATTCTTTTTTGACGTTATTATTCGTGATTTTATCAATATTATTTCTTAAAAAATCTGCATCAAAAACATAGGTGCCCGCATTAACCTCAGTGATAGTTTTTTCAAGGGACGACGCATTTTGCTCTTCGACAATGGCAGAAATCTCCTGGTCTCTCGCGCGCACAATGCGACCATAGCCCGTAGGATTTGGGGCGAGGGAGGAAAGTAGGGCCACGGCGGTAGTCGTGCTTCGCTGTCGCGCAATCAAATTTGCCAGCGATTCTTTTTTAAGAAGGGGCGAATCACCATAAAGTACGACCACATTGGTACACTCAGGATCCAAGTTCTTGATCGCCGCCTTAACCGCTCCACCCGTGCCGTTTGGACTTTCTTGATAGGCAAAAACGAGGGTGTCGTGAAAATAAAAACGCAAGACTTCTTCTACTTCCTTGGCTTGATGACTAAGCACTACGATAGGCTTCGTCGAGCTTAGCGCCAAAGCATTTTTGATGGGCCAATAACAAAGGGGTTTGCCCAAAAGTTCATGGAGAAGTTTACTCTTGGCGCTTTTCATGCGTGTTCCCACGCCCGCACACAAAATAATACTGCCTGTTTTCATGCCCACCTCAAAAAATAATTATATAGCGATTTAAAATAAAAAGATAAGGAGAGCCGCTCTAAAATCGCGCAAGAAAGAGCTAATTTCCAACTTTTCATCCTTCGGCATAGTGATTTAACACGTGAGCAAATAGCCTAGAAGAGACCACTGATATGTTACTAGTATAAAAAGACCAGTACAAAGGATGTCCTATGAGTAAAGCTAAAGTGGAAGAAGTCAATTTCGATGGTCTCGTGGGCCCTACCCATCAGTTTGGTGGACTTTCTTTTGGCAATCTCGCTTCAAGCACCAATAAAGGACGCCCTTCAAATCCCAAGGCCGCTGCACTTCAGGGGCTAAGAAAAATGCAAGCTTTGCGTAAGCGAGGCTTCGTGCAAGCCATTCTTCCTCCTCATCCGCGTCCTCATGTGCCAACCCTGAAAAGACTTGGTTTCTCGGGCTCTGAAGACAAAATTATCAAGAGCGCTTTCGAGCATCTGCCAGAACTTTTTGCTCGCCTCAGCTCATCGTCGGCCATGTGGGCCGCCAATGCCGGCACTTTTTGCCCAAGCATCGATGCACAAGATGAAAAGGCCCATATTACGCCCGCAAATCTTGTGAGCATGCTTCATCGCAGCATAGAAGGCGATTTTCATTACCAAGTCTTTAAAAGAATTTTTAAAGATGAAAATAAATTCGTGGTGCACCAAGCTTTGCCGCCCTTTGGCCTCTTTAGCGATGAAGGTGCCGCCAATCATAATCGCTTATGTCCCACCCATGCCGAAAAAGGCCTGCAAATTTTTGTCTTCAGCAAAGACGACCAAAATGTTTCAAAAACCAACGTCTTTCCTGCCCGGCAAGCAAAATTGGCGAATCTTGCCCTGGCGCGTTTGCATGGCCTTCATGACGAGCACTTCATTAACCTTGAGCAAAATCCACTCGCCATCGATAACGGAGCTTTTCATAACGATGTGGTAGCTGTCGCTAACGAATCAGTGTTTCTTTGCCATGAATATGCGTTTAGCAATCAAAAAATAATCCTTGATCAACTCAGTTCATATTATGAAGAACTTTATGATGAAGAGCTCCATCTCATCGAAATACCCAATAAATTATTACCCATAAAAGAAGCGGTTAAATCCTATCTATTTAATTCGCAAATTTTAAGCAAAAAAGATGGCTCTATGCTTTTGTTCGCACCCTCAGAATGTCAGGAAAATCCTTATGCCGCTAATGCTATTGAGCTTATTATAAGCGATAAAAATCCCATCAATGAAGTAGTATTCTTCAACGTTCGCGAAAGCATGGCCAATGGCGGTGGGCCGGCGTGCTTACGGCTGCGGGCCGTACTCAATGATGCAGAGCTCAAAGCCATACATCAAGGCGTGATTCTTGATGAAGAGAAGGAAGAAGCTCTTTTTGCCATCGTTGAAAAATACTACAAAGAAGATTTCGTTATTAAAGATTTATTGGATGCTAAATTTCGGCAAAATTGCGCTTATGCTCTAGAC
>JBPOIV010000195.1:0-9841 GCA_052034245.1 Myxococcota bacterium | reverse complement strand
AGTAAATCGTTAATAATTGGCAAAGCTTTGAGCTTTTATCATAGTTTTCCTCACTAACAAGGGCCGAGTATTGGGGATAAAAAGGCATAGGTAGAAAAATGAGCATATTCAAAAAATTCAATGACTTAGTGCGCTCCAATCTCAACGACTGGTTGGATAAGGCCGAAGATCCTGAGAAAATGAGAGCCCAAAGGCTCCTTGATTTAGAAGAGACTAAACAAAAAGCAGGAAAATTATTGATCCGGGCCATGGGATCTTTGAAATTGGCACAAAAAAGAGAAGCACTACTTAAAATCGAGCTGGATGAAGCACAGACAAAAGAAAGCCCCGAGTTTCAAGAAATTAATGCTCGTTATCATGAAATACAAAAACTGCTGCTAGAAGAGCAAAAAGCTATCGACGCACTTAAAGAAGGCCTCAAAAAGCTTGAGCATTCTTTTAGCTTAGTTAAAAACCAAGGCCGAGCGCACAGTGAGCCCTTGGCCGACAGCAGCCTTTTTGAGGAAATGAGCCGCATCGAAGAAAAAATCCTTTACAGTGAAGCACTCATCGAGGCCCAAAATGAATTGGAGGGAGAGCTTGCGAGTAAAAATGAGCAAAAAAAAACTGAGAGTCCAAAAACTCCCAGCCTTCTCGATGAAATCGAAGAATTAAAAAGAAAGATTAAGAATGATGAATAGCGAGAGGATCGGTTTTGAGCCATTCCTCGAAAGCATCGAAACTAAAAGGCCGTCCCAAAAATTCTTGCACTAAATCATTGGCATCCTTGCTTCCACCTTGTTTCAAAATGATATCGCGGTAGCGATTCGCGATACTCGGATCCATGAGCCCTTTTTCTTTAAAAGGCCGCAGCAAATCCTTAGCAATACTTAGAGACCACATGTAGGTGTAATACATCGCCGAATAGCCCTCAAGATGCCCAAAGCTATAGTGGAAATGGGTTCCCTCTTCATAAGGAAAATAAGAATATTGCGCTTGAAGCTCTTTGAGATGTTTTAAGGGGTCAAAGGACTTTGGATCTTTCTCGAAGAAATCAACGCTCAAAGCCGCATAGAAAATCTGTTGTCGAGCAGAAATAGCCTTGCCGAATTCATCGGCAGCACGCATTTTTTCTACCAATTCTTTAGGAATCGCTTTTTTGGTGTTCTCGTTGATCGCGAAGCTTTGCAGCACTTCGGCGGACCAGGCCCATTCCTCAAGCAATTGCGAGGGTGCTTCTACGAAATCCCATTCGGTTGCTACGCCTGAGAAAGGAATCCAACGCTGTTTTCCCGCAAACACATGATGCAAAAGATGCCCAAATTCATGAAACATAGTGACCACTTCACGATGCTCCATCAAAGCCGGACCATTTTTTGGATCGGGGAAATTACACACCAAGGCCCCTTCGGGATACTGGCGCTCATTAAGCCCACTTTGCACCGTAAATTGTGCCGCGTGTTTATATTTGCCCTCACGCGGATGCATGTCGAGATAAATACGTCCTAATTTGCCGCTTTGATCAAAGACATCATAGGTATTTACCGACGGATCCCATACTTTAGCGTCGCTCACGGGAACATAGCGTATGCCAAAAAGTTTGCCGGTAGTAGTCAACAAGCCATCGCGTACTTTTTCGTAAGGAAAATACGAGCGGGCTTCTTGGGAATCAAATTGAAAACGCTCTTTTTTAAATGCTTCTTCGAGATAACTACTTTCATAGCCTTCAATTTTCGTTGCCGCTGGATCTTTACGTTTTTTAAATTCAAGTAAGGCCTGGTATTCTTTATCGGCTCCAATTTTTGCAATTTCGGCAATTTTATTAATGAAGCTATGGATGGAGCGCGCCTCTTTAATCATCTTATCTTCGACGACATAATCGGCATAACTGCTATAGCCCAGCAACTTCGCCAATTCATGGCGCTTCTCAATCATCAAGCGTAAAACATCGCCATTTTTCTGACCACGATTTAGATATTTGAAGCGTAATTTCTGGCGTAAATCGTTGCTTTCAGCATATTTCATAAAAGGAACGAAATCAGGATAATCAGTGCTTATCTCGATTTTCCCTTTAGCGTTTGGCTTATGCGCCTCGATATAATCTTTGGGTAGGCCCTTTAAATCAGCCACACTATCAAGCTCTATGGTGAGGCGCTCATCCCGAATATTTTGGCTGAACTCTTGCCCAATAGTAACGAGTTCTTCGCGTAACGCTTTAATTTTTTCGCGCGTGGCATCATCTTGGTCGACGCCTGAGCGACGAAAATCACGCAAGCTATGCTCAAGCAAACGCTTCGCATCAGGAGGCAAATTAACCGATTCACCCATTTTTAATGCCAAATAAAGTTCCTTATTCAAGGACATATTGGTTGCAGCACTTGAGGCCTTTTGCTCACATAGCTCGGCATCCTTGCGCACCTTTTCCAAAGGGTGAACTTGGCTCATAAGCGACGCTTGGCTGAGGGCCGCATCGAAGTGAATCAAAATTTCATTGTATTTTTCTAAAGTCGCTAAGAAATTTTCTTTGCTCGCTTCTTTAATAAGCTGCTGTTCTAAAATGGCGACGACATTTAGAGGTTCCAAGCATCGAGGAAGAATTTCTTCACCACTCAGATCGCTGGGTTTTTGATAGCTTTCTTGCATCACTCTTGTCCCTTTAATAATTTTGCTCTCTATACTTTTACAGCCAGATAAAAAGGCCACGCCTAAGGCAAGAAGAAAAATTTTATACCTCATCATCGACATTCCTATCCCCTTCTTTTGAAGTTCACAAAAGCGCTTACAAACTTTTCACGGATCACTATCATATGATTCTCGTTGATTAAGCATATTTCCAAAGCTTTTTCTTAAAAAACGAGCCCCATTTGAATTATCAAAATCTCATTGCTAGCTCTGCCAACGAATCTCAATAGATTGTGTCTTTTGCCTTAGCAAGGTTTTTTTGGTCAATAGGTGCCTTATGTCAATGAGAAATAGTATCTTCGCGGCCTTTATTCTGGCACATGGGCCAAGCCCAGCACAAGAGCTAAGCCAGGAATTGCCCAAAGAAGGAAGCGAAAATAAAACCGTCATCGAGGCTAAAGCCGAAGAAAATAATGATGCAAAATTCACTTTTTTTCCCGACCAAAGTTCACAGCAAACTCCCAATGATGCCTCCATGCTTTTTCATATTCCTGGCCTCACCCTGACCGAAAAAGGCGGCGCCTTGGGCACAAGCGAAATTAATTTTCGCGGACTTTCAGCAGCGCGTTTGAGAGTGGATTTAGAAGGACTAAATCTCAATAATCCCATCAATGGTTTTAGTGATGCCAATGCGATGTTTCTTTTTGCAGCGAGCCGCATGCAAAGCAACGCACAAAGCCTCTCGATCAGCTTGCCCCATTTTAGTAGCCCGCACGCCAAAGGAATACTTGGCTACGGCACACAAAACTCGCTCAAAGTAGGCGCGAGCGCTGGTGTCCCTATTGATGAATATTCAAGTGCATTCATCGCTATGCAAATTTCTTCCACCGACGGCAAATTCGCTTTTTCATCGCCCTATCTCGCAAAAGACGATCCTGCCAATCATTTTTACCGCCAGAATAATGATCAACATCGTGTGCAAGCAGTGATGAAATATCAGAGAAAAAGCCCTACGGGTGGCGGACACGCATTGCTGGCTTTTAATGCGCACGAGGGCGGCATTGCTGGCTATGCCTCATCACCTAGTTTTGATTTACGCAGCCAAAGTATTTACTCCGGGCTTTCTCTCGGTGCTTCTAAAACTCTTGAGAGCGCAGAACTTTATACCAATGTAGCAACCAGTCTTTTTAATTATCAAACCCACGATCAGCCAGCACATGATGAGCAATTTACCATCACCACTCATGAAATCAGTCTTGGTATGCGTCCTATTAAGTTTTTTAAGTCGATGGATTTTGATTTAGCGCAACAAATTGTCGTTGAGAAAGCCTACGAAATTGATCAAACTCGCGTTGGCGGCGGCTTTTTTATGAAGCGTGTGAATTACTTGAAGGGCCGTTTAAAACCCGTAGTTTTTGCGAACTTCAGCATGCTTGGTTATGAATCTTTCGGCCTAATTTTCAAGAAAGATTTTGGGGTGACCATTGAGCCAAGTGAAAAAATGAGTGTGACAGCGCGTTTTGTGCGCTCTCAACGTCTTCCGACTTTCATGGAAATGTTCGCCAATAATCGCTTCTTCGTCGGCAATCCTGACCTAAAAAAGGAAAGTGTGTGGGATATCGAGCTTGCGAGCACCTACCGATTTGGCAATAAAGCACAGCTGAAAGTCTTAGGATTTTTAGGATCCTTAAGCGATGTTATCGTCTATGTTCCCTTGCTTGCGACCAAGCAATATCCCATCAATGCTGATATTGCTCGTCGCTATGGCCTCGATTTAAGCTTTAGTTATGAGCCCTTTAATTGGCTTTATTTCGAAACTAATAATTCTTTGCTTTATACCAAAGTTAAAGCCACTGATGCACCTTTGCCCCAAGCACCTCCTTTTATGGGCTTTAGCAAACTTCGTTTTGGTACTGAGGATTTCATTAGCCTTTCTTTGCTTTCTCGCTATCGCACATCGACATCGGCAAATATGAATGGAACAATAAAAACCAAAGGCTATGGTTTGATGGATGCTGTTTTCTCTGTGCGGCTTTTGGAGCACATCACCACTTCGCTTTCCGTAAGCAACATTTTCAATATCAAAACCGCTCGTGACACCTATGAAATGCCTTTACCAGGCACGGTATTTTTTGCTCAGATTGCCGTGGAGAATAATTAATGAAGAATTGTTTAGCACTACTTTGCGGTCTTATTTTTCTTAGTTCATGCAAAGAACCAAGTACTTTTAAAGAGCTTCCATCAGGTCCGATTAAGCATCAGCTCATCGCTGTGGCCCGAACAACAGCGGGTGTGCGAGCACGAGGTTTTCTAGGCGCAACGCCGCCAAAAAGTGGAATATTTTTTGAAGTGGGCCCTCATAATAAGGCGATTATTTCTAATGAAGACGGAAGCTTTGATCATGAGCTCATTCTCAACAGCCATGAAGCGCGTGCGGATCTCACCTTTAGCCTTGATGCTAAGCATTACCAAGTTGGCTATGAGATCAAAGATGTGGCGCAAGTTTTAAAAAGAATGAGTAAAAAGATTTTCAGCACCGACTTTGAAATGGATTCAATCGTTGTCAAAGAAAGCCATGCTGCTGTTTTGTCTACTAACGCGGCTTTATTAAACATTCATCCTATAGATGGGACCTGGGCACTGAAGAAGAAAAGTTTGGCGACTATAGTTTTAAATCCAAACAACAAGGCCAAACTCTATCCGCGCGCAACTTTGCTGACTAAAAATCATGCCATTGTCGCATTGTATGGAACTCACGAATTGATGCTCATCGATCGAGAAAAGAAGAGCGTTATCTATAAAAGCAGGCTTCTTGATAAGAATGGCGAACTTTATACCTTTGAAAATAAGCCACCTCTGCTCGTCAAAGAGCCCTTGAAGGCAGATGGGCAAAATAATTCTACGAGTATTGCCAAATCTTTTGCGCATAGCCCTGAAGTGATGTTCGCGCTCGATGAAACCACCTTTTTAGTGGCTTTTGCTAATTATTATCAATTTGCGGATCCAAGTACGCAAAGCTCTTCCGTAGTTGGCCTGGGAGTGGTGGCCTTAGTCAGTATTGACAATAATCAACTTACTACGAAGGCCATTGTGCAGCTTCCCTTCAAAAATCCTCGCTATTTTATAGCAAAGAATAATCAAGAAATTTGGCTCAGTTGTAGCGGCGTTTATCGCGACATCAACTCTTTCCCTATGAAAAGCGATGATGCTGGACTCGTGAAATTGCTCATTACCGCGAACAACAATATAGAAATTAAACATCACATCCCGCTTAAGGATTTCTCACCGGCTAAGCCTGCTTTAGTTTCTAATAAAATTATTATCCCTCTTGCCTATGGCAACCAGATTGCTGTTATCGATGACACGGCGGCAGAAATAAAAACTGATGATATAAAAACCCCCTCCTTTCATCGTTCATTTGCCTTTACCCTGGCGGAGCCTTGGCATGATGACATAGTTTTTCTTAGCTCCAATGAAGGCAGTCTTGTGGCCTATAGCCTTGCTGATTCATTTTTCCCCTTCCCTTTCAGCGAGCCTATTCGCATTAATCCCACACAAGAAAAATCGATAAGCATAAGTCCTACCGAACTTATATTTCGTCATGGCGAAAATGAAGAAAACTATAAGCCGGGCTATAGCGCTTGGGTCTTAAGTACGACTCAACACAAAATTTTTGCTTTTGACTTTTTGGAGATTTTTGGTCCGTGAGAATAATTTTTCTCACGCTGCTCGTGCTTAGTTCCCTGGTTTTTTTCTTTCTTAAAGCTCAACAAAGTGAGAGTCCAGAAAAAAGCCACTATCAACGCGTCGTGGCGATGGCCCCCTCCTACTGTGAAACGATCATTGCCTTGGGAGAGTCGCATCGCCTCGTAGGTATTACGAGCGATTGTGATCATGAAGAAGTCCATACCCTCGCTAGGGTGGGAAGCTTTGCTGAAAGTAATTTTGAAATAATTCTAAGCCTAAAACCTGATCTTGTGCTCGCTGTGCCCCATGCCTTTGCCATCGATAAAATAAGGCGATTTGAGCAATTGGGTATCAAAGTTTTTGCCCATCAGCCTGATTCCTTAGCAGATATCCGCCTTATCAATGAAAAGGTGGCATTATTGCTTGGTATTCCGGAAAAAGCCTCACTCCTCAATAGCCAACTCGATGAAGCACTCGATAGGGCCAAAGCTATCGTTCGTCCGCACTTAAGCGCCAAATTCTCGATTCTTTTTAGCATCGCCGACACGCCTTTTGTCGTTGCTGGTCACCAGACTTTTATCGCTGAAATTGCTGAGATCATGGGTTTTGAAAACTTAGCAAAGGATCCCCACAGTAATTGGCCCATTTGGCCACTGGAAAAACTCATCACCTCGCCCCCTTCTTTTCTAGTTCTTTTAGAAGGCAAAGACAGTTTCAATCGCTATAATCGACTTTTCACCTCGCTTAAGCTTGAATTTTCGAAGAAGGGACTTATTCTCCTTATTCCAGAGCGACCCATCTTGTTTTCGCCTTCGATGGCAATAATCAAAGACATCGAATATTTTAGCAGTCTTCTTTCTTCGCATATTTAATGTCAGGTACTATGAGTTCTCTTTTATATAAAAATATTTTGATGTGCCTTGCCCTCGCGCTCTTAGCTTTGTTTTTTTTGTCTATGCTTTGTGGTCCTCAAGGATTTTCTCTCGCTATTTTTAAAAACAATTATTTGCCAGAACTCTTAGATTATCGCGCTACACGGGCACTTTTGGCGGTTATAGCTGGCTCTTCATTGGCCGCAAGCGGCGCTTCTTTACAAGCTCTTTTTCGCAATCCTTTAGCCGATCCCCATCTTTTTGGTATTAGCGGTGGCGCCGCCGTGGGAGCTTGCGCAGTGATTGCTTTCGGGGGACACACGAGCTTTGCGCCAAGCATTGGCGCTGTTTTGGGCGGCCTTTTATCTTTTGTCTTGATCTTTTCCTATTTGAATAAAATTCATCATTCATCATTAAGCCATTGTTTGTTGGTAGGCGTACTTATTAATTCACTCGCTGCGGCCTTGATCACTTTGTTAAAAACTGTGCTGCCGCCCATAAAAACACAAAGCCTCCTGTACTGGCTGGTTGGCCACATCAGTACGGTCGAGCGCTTCCACCTTTACTTCATTATCCCTGCATGGCTCATTGGACTCGCTTTATTGATTCGTTTTCGCGGCGAGCTCGAACTGCTTTCTTTTGGTGGTATCGAAACCAGCATTCTTGGTATCAATACAAAAAGCGTTATTCGAGTGGTAATCTTCGCCAACTGCTTACTCATTGGCACCGTCGTAACTTTTGCCGGTATGATCGGTTTTTTGGGTTTGGTCGTACCTCATTTTATTCGCCTCTTAATCCATGCTGATCAGCGCTTTGTTTTGCCCACGGCAACCTTAGTGGGCGCGCTGCTTTTATTATTTTTTGATATCTTAAGTCGTTTGAGTTTCATGCTATGGCAAAGTGAGATTCCCGTTGGCGCCCTTTCCGCTCTCATTTTATCGCCCGTATTTTTTTTCTTACTGCTTAGAGATCGTCATGACGCTCAAACTTAGAAACATAAGCCTAAAACGCGGTCGAAAAACTTTGTTCAAAGAATGGAGCGCAGAGTTTGCTCCAGGCAGCATTGTCGCATTGGTCGGAAAAAATGGGGCAGGAAAATCAAGTCTTTTACAAAGTCTCTCTGGACTATTGCCCCTTCAAACGGGATCGATCTTAGTCGATGGCAAAGATATCCATTCACTAAGCCTTTTAGAGCGTGCGCAAAAAATCACCATGCTCCAACAAAGCTCCCCGCTTCAGCCTTATTGTCTGGCGGAAAGCCGCATCGCGCATGGGCTGATTCCTCGTTTTGGTCTACACTGGCCGGATAAAATATTGCTCGAGCAGGTCCATCAAATGGCCGCCCAACTTTCCATCAGCCATTTACTAGAGCGGCGTTTAAATGAGATGAGTGGCGGTGAGCAGCGTCTTGTTGATATTGCTAAGGTTTTTGTCGATCAAAAGACTTCACTCATTCTGCTTGATGAGCCCTCAGTATTTTTGGATTTTGCTCAAAAGAAAGACCTCGCTAAAAATATTCGAATGCGTGCAGGCCGGGGGGCAATTATTTTTTTCTCGAGCCATGATTTAGACTTCATAGCGCAAACTGACGCGATTATTTTATTGGTAGAAGAAACCACACGCCTTAGCACTCTTGATCAACTTCTCTCTTCTTTGGGACTTCTATCGAGTAATAACGACAAGGCGAGCTCAGGCTTAAGGCCCGTATACAACACTTGATAGACGGCATGAGAAATCGGCATTTCCACACTATATTTTTTCATCAAAGCCGGAATAGCTAGGGCAGTTTTAGCTCCCTCAACTACCGTGCCAATTTGAGCAACTGCACTTTTAAGGTCTATGCCCTGGGCCAAGAGTGTACCGAGACGATGATTCCGCGAAAGATCATCGGTGCAGCTAAGCAAAAGATCGCCCACACCCGCAAGCCCACTCATAGTTTCAGGCTTCGCACCCATTTTTTGCGCAAGCCGCATTATTTCGGCAAGGCCTCGTGTAATAAGCGCCGCCAAAGCATTGCGTCCTAGTTTAAGCTCGCTCGATGCGCCCGCCGCAATAGCAATAACATTTTTAAGCGCACCACCCACACACACACCGATGACATCATCAGAGCAATACAAACGACAACTCTGCGATGAAAACAAATTTTGTACGGTACGTGCACTATGTGAATCCCGGCTAGCGATCGTAAGCGCCGTAGGCAGGCCCATGGCGAGCTCAACTGCAAAAGAGGGGCCCGATAAATAGCATGCTCTTTGCACCAATGAGGCATCAAGGCTTTGTGCAGCGATATCGCACGGAAGCTCAAGGCTTGAGCTATCAATACCCTTCGCCGTGCTGATGATGATGGCATCAGAGTGAATCTGTGCTTTTTGGAGCACCTCACGCATGGCCCCTAGCGGCACTGCCAAAACCACAAAATCTGCGCCTAAAAGCGCTTCATCAAGTGTACTCGTCGCATAAATATGCGAGGGAAGTTCAATAGTGCTGAGTTCTTTGGGATGGCGATGATTGCTATTAATACTAGACACCACGGCGTCATTACGCGCCCATAGAAATACTGAAGAGGTTTTTTTAGCCAAAAGAATACTTAAAGCCAGCCCAAAAGCACCGCCACCAAGCACTGCTACTTTTATATTCTTCATCATTCACCCCTTTACCCATCACTGTTTCTTTTTGTTTCT
>JBPOIV010000128.1:0-9268 GCA_052034245.1 Myxococcota bacterium | reverse complement strand
AGTGAAACTGCCTGGTTTTTCGTCATTGCGAGCGTAGCGCGGCAATCCATGGATGATCGCAAGAGGTATTTAACTAATCCTTGGATTGCCACGGCCAGTACCTGGCCTCGCAATGACGTGCTAATTTGTTGAGTCGGTGGTTTGATGCAATAAAGCCGGTTAAGCCTAAAATGACAAAGATATAAAAGGAGTTTTTAATGAAAGTCTGCCCCCGCTGCCGCGGCGAATATTTAGAACACATTGAAATTTGTTATAGCTGCAAAGAGCCGGTGCTTGGTTTAGATGAAGTTCACACCAAAGCTTCCGATGCTTTGCTTTCCAAGGAAGAGCTATTGCGCGAAGTCACCGTGCCACTCATGGAAGGTGGATTGGTTCAATGCCGCGAAGTAGAAAAAATATTGCAGAGGGCCAAAATTTCTTCGGCAGTATATCCGGTAAATGTGGGCTGTAACGATCACAATGCAGCTTTAGGCACCGGCTGCTCGATGAAATACATGCTTTTAGTCCGAGAAAGTGATCTTGATGCCTGCAAAGCAGCGCTAGAAGGGCGATTTTCAGAGCAAGTGGATAAAGAAGGCTTGGGCGGCAAATTCAGTAACGACGTGATTGATTTAAGCGCAGCAGAAATTGAATGTCCGGCCTGCGGCGAGCGCGGAGCGCTAAAAGAGGGCGAATGCGCTTCATGTGGCTTATTTTTGGGCGAGCAAACTCCTTAAAATGTCTTTAAAGAAAAAACAACAAGACACTTTATTGACAGTAAAACTCTAAACTGGCTTATTAGCCCTACCCGTTTTTAGGCGCGTAGCTCAGGGGTAGAGCGCTTCCTTGACATGGAAGAGGTCGCTGGTTCGAAACCTGCCGTGCCTACCATTTTTGATTGCTCCGTATTTCGGAGCTTTTTTTTATTGAGGATTTTATGTCCGAAATCAGCATTAAACTTCCTGATGGTAGCGAGCGAAAATTGAGCGAAGGCTCGACCGCTATGGATTTAGCTCAATCAATTTCGTCTCAGTTGGCAAAAAGAGTGGTAGTCGCTTTGGTGAATGGTCAGGTGCAAGATCTGGCCGATCCCTTAAAAAATGGCGATCAAGTCGTTTTGCTGGATGTTAAAAGTAAAGAAGCTCAAGATCTGATCAGTCACAGCTGTGAGCACGTTTTAGCAGCCGCCGTAGTGGAGCTTTTTCCTGGCGCCCAAGTTACGATGGGTCCGAAAAATCATGGCGAAGGTTTTTACTACGATTTTGATATCGGACGTCCTTTTTCCGAAGAAGATTTGACAGCGATAGAAAAGAAAATGGCCGCTTTAATTAAAGAAGGCATTTCTTTCAAAAAACATTGGCGCTCCAAAGCGGAAGCTAAGAAACTTTTTCAATCTTTAGGGCAGAAATATAAGCCTGAAATTCTCGATTGGATCGAAGGCGATAGCGTCACTCTTTATGAAAGTGCGCACTTTACTGATCTATGTCGCGGGCCCCATTTGCCTAATGGGAGCTTTATCAAAGCATTTAAGCTTTTGGGCGCATCGGGAAGCTATTGGCGCGCGGATTCAAGTCGCGAAATGCTGCAGCGTGTAAGTGGCGTGGCCTTCGCGAGCCAACAAGAACTTGATGACTATCTCTTTCGTATTGAAGAAGCCAAGCGTCGCGATCACCGCAAACTCGGTCCTCGCCATGGCTTGTTTTTTGTCTCCGAAAAATTTGCTTCTTGGAATGATGGTAAGGCGACCACTAGCGAAGCACGCTTAGTGGTGAATGTCCCGAAAAGCCTGGCTGAAAGTAAAGTGGTAAACGAAGTCGTTGCGCAGCTTGAGCGCTTACTCAGCGACATAGAAAAAAAACTGCCCAGTAAATCGCTGGTTCTTAAAGGCCTCAATGTTGTGCCAAGCAATGATAGTGCCGGCAAGGCCTTGGTTGATCTTCGCATTTTTGCATGTCTCAACGATGGGAGTGCAAGAAAAGATGTGATTGATTTGGTGAGCGCTTTTAATCAGCGTTCCGAAGTCTATGAAGTAAAATCGCATTTTGAGACGCATGCGCAAGAAGATATCGGCCCTGGGCTTGTGATGTGGCTCCCTGAAGGTGGACGCTTGCGATCTTTGGTGGAAGATTTTGCGCGCAAACGCCACTTTGATAATGGCTACGATATCGTTTATTCGCCCCACATCGCCAAAAGTGATTTATGGCGCATCTCTGGCCACTTGGGTTTTTACCAAGATTCGATGTTTGCGCCCATGAATATCGACGGCAACGAATATCTTTTAAAACCCATGAACTGTCCTTTCCATGTGCTGATGTACAAGTTTAAGCCCCGCAGCTATCGTGATTTGCCGCTGCGCTTTGCGGAATTTGGCACGGTGTATCGCTACGAAATGGCGGGTGTGCTTCATGGTCTCATGCGTGTGCGCGGCTTTACCCAAGATGATGCCCATCTTTTTTGTCGATGGGATCAGCTTGACGAAGAGCTTAATCGTGTTCTTGCCTTTGTTTTGAGCATGCTTAAGGCCTTTGGTTTTAGCGATTTTGAGGTAAATATCTCGACGCGCCCTGAAAAATATGTGGGTGAGCTTGCGAACTGGGATCGTGCGGAAGAAAGCCTCAAAGCTGCAGTTTTGCGCACGGGTTTAGAGTTTAAGGTCGATGAGGGTGGTGGGGCATTTTATGGTCCGAAGATCGATATTAAGCTTAAAGATTGCTTAGGCCGCATGTGGCAATGCTCGACTGTGCAGCTTGATTTTAATAATCCTGCGCGCTTTGATCTTAGTTTTATCAATACTAGTGGCGAAAAAGAACAGCCGGTTATGTTGCATCGCGCTTTATTCGGCTCTATTGAGCGCTTTATCGGTATTTTGATCGAGCATTATGCGGGTGCTTTTCCAGCCTGGCTTGCGCCTGAGCAGGTAAGAATTGTTACCGTCAGTGATCGCCATAATGAGCATGCCGAAAAAATTTATAGGGCTTTGAAAGACGCAGGTATTCGCGTCGAATTCAAAGAAAGCCATGATAAGCTCGGCGCTAAAATTCGTGAGGCACAAATGGATAAAGTGCCGATGATGGTAGTGATTGGTGATAAAGAAGTAAGCGAAAATGGTGGGACTTTGCGCCTAAGATCGCAGGAAGATAAAGGATTTTTTGCGCTTCAGGCTTTGATAGAGTGCATAAAGCAGGAATCAAGAGCTCCAGAGCAGTGAAAGTTGATGATGCCCCATTGCCAAGGCAAAACCTGGGGCAGAAACTTTAGTACTAGCCTTGAGCTATAAAAATAACCAATTTTATGGAGAAAGAATGAGCATGTCGAATCCGAGTGGGGGAGATTTTTCATCACAGCAAGGGCCACGGGGAGCCGCCGGCAAGGAACGCTTTGATGAACCCAGAGTAAACCGTCGCATAAGAGTGCCCGAAATTCGGGTGATCGGCGAAGACGGCGAGCAGCTCGGAATTATGCCAACTTTGCAAGCTCTAAGAAGAGCAGAACTCGCAAATTTGGATTTAGTAGAAGTGCAGCCGAGAGCAAAGCCTCCGGTGTGCAAGATTATGGATTACGGTAAGTACAAGTATGAACAAAGCCGTAAGATGGCAGAATCTAAGAAAAAGCAACAACAAATTGAACTAAAAGAAATCAAGTTTCGTCCGAAAACCGGCGATCATGATTTTGATGTAAAAGTTAAAAGTTTGAAGCGTTTCTTGGAAAAGGGCGATAAAGGCAAGGTAACGGTAATGTTTAGGGGCCGAGAAATTGTGCACCCTGAAGTAGGCCGCGAAATGCTTAATCGTGTTATTCAGGCGTTGGGCGAAGATGCTTTAATTGAACAAAATCCGCGACTTGAGGGGCGTCAGATGGTTATGATCGTGGCTCCTGCGCGGGGAAATAAGGCTTCTAAGAACGCGTAATTTTCTAAAGTCGGTATTGCGCTCCCTAGGGAAATCTATATAGCAGAGCAGCGTGACTTTGGTTTTTCACTAAGTTTGTGGGATATAAGGAATAAGATCCATGGCAGGATGTAAAAAAGCTCGTGGTTTGAATAAACCAAAAATGAAGAGTAACCGCGCGGCTAAAAAGCGTTTTTCTCTCACTGGTACAGGTCTAGTAAAGTTTAAGAAGAAAAATCTTAGACACGGCATGTCCAATAAAAATCGTAAACGCAAACGAAATCTGCGCAAAGCCGGTATTATGACCTCTGGCGACGCAGGCTTAGTAATGAGAGCTCTGGCCGTTTAAAAAATTAATTTATAGAGGTTAAATTATGGCTCGCGTAAAATGTGGTGTGGTTACACGCCGTCGTCATAAAAGAGTATTGAAGAGAGCAAGTGGTTATTACGGCAAAAAAAGTCGTTTGTTTAAACTTGCTAATCAAACCGTTAATCGTGGTATGGCCTTTGCTTTCCGCGATCGTAAACAGAAAAAACGTGAATTTCGTCAGCTTTGGATCGCAAGAATCAATGCAGCGGTTCGTGAGCACGGTCTTAGCTACAGCGCCTTTATTGGTGGCTTGAAGAAGGCAAGTATTGTTCTCGACCGTCGCGTTTTAGCTGAGTTGGCATGTTTTGATGCACCAGGCTTTAAAGCAGTGGTTGATTCGATTAGATAGTAGTTGTTTTTTGGGCTTCATCGCATTTACCAATGCTACGCGGGTTTTTTTCATGCAAGCTCTTGATGAAAGTTCTGTGCCCAATCTGAAATCCGCCTTGTTGAAATTAAAAGACGAGGCGCTTTCAAAACTGCACCAAGCCAAAGACAAAGAAGAATTGATACTTTTAAAAGCGTCTTACCTGGGAAAAAAGGGGGAGCTTAAAAAGGTATTATCTTCTCTTGGGCAAATTCCAGGCGATGAGAGAGCGGAACTTGGCAAAGTAGCCAATGACGTACGCGATTGTCTTTTGAGCGAGCTTGAACTCAAAGAAAACACCATTTCTGAAGCACAAAAAAATAAAGAGCTCGAACAGGCGATTGACACGACTGTACCTGGTCGTATGCACAGCTTCGGTGCGCTGCATCCTTTAACGGAAACTGCTGAAGTTATTTTTTCAGTTTTAGAAAAGATTGGCTTTGCTAAGGCCAGTGGCCCTGAAATCGAACACGATTTTTATAATTTCGAAGCGCTCAATATTCCCAAAAGTCATCCGGCACGTGACATGCAAGATACTTTTTATATTGGCGAAGATGTTATGCTTCGTACCCACACTAGCCCTGTGCAAATTCGTGCAATGCTCGCGAAAAAAGCGCCACCGCTAAGAATCATGAGTTTTGGTCGTGTGTTTCGTCGGGATGATGATATTACGCATTCTCCGATGTTTACCCAGATCGAAGGCCTATACGTTGATGAAAAAGTTTCGTTGGCTGATTTAAAAGGTACGCTCACCGCTTTTGCAACGGGCGTTTTTTCCAAAGATGCGCGCATTCGCATGCGTCCTAGTTATTTCCCTTTCACTGAACCTTCGATGGAAATAGACGTAAGTTGTTTTTCTTGTCAGAAAGAGAGCTCTTGCCGCTTGTGCAAAGGCACCGGTTGGATTGAAATTTTAGGCGCAGGCATGGTTGATCCTGAAGTATTTAATGCTTGCGGTTATGACAGTGAAA
The DNA here is from genome assembly GCA_052034245.1 of Myxococcota bacterium. Lineage (GTDB taxonomy): Bacteria > Myxococcota > UBA727 > UBA727 > JABDBI01. The sequence goes on along the minus strand of JBPOIV010000128.1, from coordinate 3,694 downwards.
AATATCGAGGCTTTGCTTTTGGGCTTGGCGTAGAGCGCATTGCTATGCTGCGTTACGGAATTCCCGATATTCGTTTATTTTATGAAAATGACCTACGCTTTTTACGACAATTTTAATTGCCCGCTTGAAATCGATTTAACTATGGTCGATCAAGCTTTGGAGCACTCATTATGCGTGTTAGCTTAAACTGGCTCAAAGATTATCTTGATATTAAGCCTGACGCTGATGTCGAACAATTATGTCAATCACTCACTCTCGCCGGGCTTGAAGTCGAAGGGATTGAGCACCTTTCCGAATACGATGATGTGGTGATTACTTTAGGTATTACCCCCAATCGTGCTGATGCATTAAGTCATTTGGGTATCTCGCGTGAGTTGGCTGCTGCGCTCGATCTTAGTACTCGATCTCCGATGCTATCTTTAAAAGAAATGGCCGGGCCCATTCATGAAAAAATTGCCATCGAAATTGAAGATGCCGAAGACTGTCCTCGTTATGCCATCCGCGTAATCGAAAATGTCAAAATCGAAGAAAGTCCTGAGTGGCTGCGCATGCGTCTTTTAGCATGCGGAATTCGGCCCGTGAATAATATCGTTGATGTGACGAATTATGTGATGCTTGCGCGTGGCCAGCCCATGCATGCCTTTGATTATGATAAGCTTGCGAAAGACGGTACGCGCGTAAAAATGCATGTACGACGTGCTCGAGCCGATGAGAAACTCGAAGTATTAGATGGAAAAGTCATAGAGCTTAGCCCGCAAGATGTGGTTATTGCCGATGCTTCGCAGGCCCTTGCACTGGCAGGAGTCATAGGCGGGAAAAAAAGCGCGATCAGTTCTGACACCACCACTATTGTGCTTGAATCAGCCTATTTTGAGCCAAAAAATGTACGTTTAAGCTCCAGAAAATTTGGCATTATCACCGATAGCAGTTATCGCTTCGAACGAGGCACCGATCCAAATGGCGTGGTCGATGCACTGAATTATGCGGCTCGTTTGATTGTTGAAATGGGCGAGGCCAAAGCCTGTCGTGAAGCAATTGATGCCTATCGGAAACGCATTGATCCTTTGGAAATCCATATGCGACCTGAACGCGCTCAAGCGGTCTTGGGAATAAGTGCTGAGGATTTTGATCAAGATACTTTGAGACGAAAGTTTTTGCGCTTGGGTATTGAGACGGTCGCCAAACGAGGCGATGCGATTTATTTCCGCGTGCCAAGTTTTAGATCGGATTTGCAAAGAGAAATCGATTTGATTGAAGAAGCTGCGCGCATGATTGGCTATGATAAAGTCAATGAAAGCACTATCGGCAATTCAAAAGAAGCGCATCTTTTTGTAAATAGCAAATATGAAGCCACGATTAAAAAGCTGCGTGGTCTTTTGGTTGCGAGAGGTTTTTTCGAAAGCGTAAATTATGCCTTTTTGAATAAAGACTATCAACAGCATTTTATAAATGACTCCGATGAATTGATCGAAGTGATGAATCCACTCAGTGAACGCTACGGTGTCATGCGCAGAAGTTTGATTCCGGGCCTCATAAAAAATGTGCAGCACAATCAGCGAAACCAAGAAAATAATATTCAGCTTTTTGAAATAGGCACGGTATTTTTGGGGAAACGGAGTGCGCTTACTAAGCCCGAGCCCAATCTTTTAAGTGCTACTCTCGATCAGGATAGTTACGCTTTCGAACGACAAAAGCTTGCGGGCGTAATGACAGGTTTTGGCACTTTTAGTGCTTTTGACCAAGCTCCTAAAGCGCGTGATTTTTATCATCTAAAAGGCGTGATGAGCGAATGCTTCAAGGCTTTGGGGCTTGATGATAACACTCCGCACGGACCTCTTAGTTTCCGTCATGGGGCAGGAGTTCCGTTTTTGCATCCGGGTGAAAGTTTGAGTGTGCTGCTCAATGATCAAGTTATTGGGCATTTTGGTAAAGTGCATCCGAATGTAGCGGTGGCTTGCGATGTGACGGGCGAGGTTTTTGTCTTTGAGTTTGATCTTTTAGCCCTATCAGAGCATTCATCGACCCTCGCACGTTATCAGCCTTTTTCACGTTTTCCGGGCATTAGTCGCGATGTGGCGATGTTGGTCAACGAATCAGTGCTTATCGGAGATATTATTGGTCTGGTGCATGAAGTTGATAAGCAGCATCAAAAATTAGTTAAAGTAAATGTCTTTGATATTTATCGTGGAAAAAATATTGAAACAGGCAAGAAATCAGTAGCGATTTCATTAACTTTGCAAGACAAGGACCGCACCTTGCTTGACGATGATGCAGATCGTTTTGTTACCGATTTCTTAACTCAGGCCGAGCTAAAAACCGGTGCCGTGGTAAGGAAATAGTTCACGCTAGCGCACTCATCAATTTCGACATTGTATCGATAGATGTTGACTTCAGGGGCAACTCTGTTTTGTAACATTTGTGATTACGCAAGAGCCTGACACGATCGCTTTGAGAGCAAGAATCCGAGAAACAAATGCTCGTCATCTGTGCGCTCAAGAGATGTAGGAATAAAGTACACACCCATTCAAGAATTTGACTTTGCCCCCTCCGAAATGCTCTTCTGAAATAGACATCATTTTGATTTTGGCGTCGCAATGGTCGGATAAAAACCCCATTTGTGCGTCAGAATGGTAAAAGCAGGGTGCTACATGAGTGAAAGCGCGGCGAATGAACAAAAGACCTTAACCAAGGCCGATATTGTAGAAAGCGTCCATAAGAAAATTGGTTTTTCTAAAAAAGATTCATCGGAGATTACGGAAAAAGTATTTGAATCAATAAAAAAATCTCTTGAGCGCGGTGAGCACGTTAAACTTTCGGGATTTGGAAAATTTGAGGTACGTCAAAAAAGAAAAAGACGTGGTCGCAATCCTCAAACCGGCGAAGAAATCGAAATAACCGCACGGAAAGTATTGTCATTCAAGGCAAGTCAAATCTTGCGTCATGCTCTCATCGAATAATGACTTAAAAAACAATTTTTCCAAAAAGGCTTAATCATTGCATTAAGCTTTTTTCGTTTTAAGCATTCGAAGAAAGAAGTTCGGCTGCGTTTCCATGAGCCGAACTAAATTTTTTGTAGCGTAGACACAAAAGTGCGGCATAACCGAGGCCGTACAATACGGTAACCCAACATGTCATGTTAGAGCCGCACGACAAAACGCGGGTGAGGTAAAAAGTGCCGCCAACGCCAAAGGTTACTGAGGCTAAGGCATAGGCAGGGCCTACAAACAAAGTGTCTTCCAAAGCAGTCAAAAGCCCACTTAAAATCCAAGTAATACCTTCAAAGGATAAATAAAGCCAGCTTACCACGCATGCGAGATATATTTCTTGTGCGCTTAATACATGGATTTCTAATGTATTGGTTATGAAATGTGGAAACATTAAAAGAGGAAAACTAAGAAGCGCTAGAATGAAGAGTAAGAGCCATATCGAATTGGTAAATAAACGCGGTATTTTGTGACATTGATTGCGTCCAATAAGATTAGCCGCAATATACATAATACCTTTTTGCATGGCCTCGGTAGAGAAGCCGAGCAGCACATAAAAGCTATCAACGATAGTATACATCATTAGATGCTTTTCGCCGGCCTTCGATAACATCCCAACCACAATGGCCCAGGTCGCATAGTTGATGGTAGTACCAAGCGATTGCGGGATACCGAGCTTCATACATCTTCGAAAAATCTTAGGCTCAAGT
>JBPOIV010000268.1:0-7253 GCA_052034245.1 Myxococcota bacterium | reverse complement strand
AAAAGAAGAGAATTTGGTAGGCAAATAGATTTTCGCGATGGGCTCAAAGATCGGGGCCCGCCGAGCGCTAAACGGGGAAAACCCGATCGAACCAAGCGTTTTGAATAAATTTTGTACTATTTCCTTGGAGATTTTGATGAAACTATTATTTCAAATAATGCTTTTTTTCATTTTCACCCTTCCATCCATCGGCAGTGACAGTGAGGACGAAGTTGATGTATTGTCCCATCCGCTCACGCCCCTTTTTGAGTCGGGGACACCGTTTCAAGTGTTCGATGGATGGCGAGAGTTCGATGGGCCTTCTACAGCAATTCTTTGTCATGAGCCACTTTTAGAAGGGGATGACGATTTGCAAGTAGAAAAGCAAAATACCGCTCTTCTTTGCCGGCTTTTTAGTGATGCACCTGCCCAAGAAGAGAATGAAGTTCCAGTAACTCCCCAAAACGACAACGCGAATGAAGAGTGGGGTACGAGTGCTAAGCCTATTATTATTGAGGGTAAGCCAAGCTCTTTGACCTCAAAAAGAACGCGTTCTGTCCCGAACATGGATGCACCTGAGAAAGGTGTATCTTTATCAGCAAAGCGTTCGCGTTCTTGGCAGTCGAAGCCGGCAGAGGAACGGGCGCAATTTATTCTAGATCCAAATGCTCCCGGGGTTCTTTTGCTCCCTTTCGGTACGAAGACTCCTGAGGCGGGCTTCAATCTGAAGCCCAAAGCCAATTCCAGCTCGGATCAAATAAAGGTCCAAAATACTTTTTTTGGTTGCTGGGATATAAACCTGCCGGCTTTGCCTTAATACACTTCTTTTTCTACTTGGGCCTTAGCCTTGCCGTACACTTCGTCCTGATAGCGATCCAAACGGGCCTTAATATCAGGACAAATTAACCTTAAAATTCGCGCTGCTAATAAAGCCGCGTTTTTTGCGCCCGCTTCGCCAATGGCCATGCTTGCAACGGGAGTGCTGCCTGGCATTTGCGCAATGGCGAAGAGAGCATCAAGCCCATTGAGCGGAGTGGCATTGAGGGGAACCCCAATAACCGGCAATTTAGTGTGAGCCGATAAGGCTCCGGGAAGGGCAGCTGCAGCTCCTGCACCCGCTATGATCACCTTAATACCCATCGATTCCGCCTCTTTAGCAAAATTACTGCATTCATCTGGGGTGCGATGAGCAGAAATAACCCGAGCGGTAAAAGGAATTTCCAAGCGATTAAAGAGCTCTTTACAGGGCATCATTGCGTCTTTGTCGCTTGCACTACCCATAACAATAGCCACGAGGGGAGACTGATTCATAGGATCCTCCAAATTATTAGTGATCAGCAAAAATTTTTGAGTAGTTGATATAGATAGAGATAAAAAAAACAATCGCCGCGGATTTGACAAGTTTATCCAAATGGTCAATACATGCGGTGGATTAGGACTTATTGCCCGATAGTTTATAACACTCAGAATCTCAAGAATTCGATAAACTGTTGGCTATTTTGGTGTGAACGAAGGTTCGCATTGTAAGGTTGGTATTACTCATATGATGAATGAAGGACAAGTAGGCTTGGCTGACGACAAAGAACTGTCATTTGAAGAGCTTCTTGAAAAAGAATTTGCTCGTGACGAAGTACAAGAGGGCGAGATTATCTCGGCGCATGTATTATCCGTCAATAAAGACTTTGTTTTAGTTGATATCGGTTATAAATCGGAAGGTTTGATTCCTACGAATGAATTCCCTCTCGTAAATGGCGAGCCACAAATCAAAGTGGGCGATCGCGTTGATGTGTTGGTAGAAACTCGTGAAAATGAGTTTGGCCACATGGTATTAAGCAAAGAAAAAGCTGATCGCTTAAAAGTATGGGATGAAATCAGCGCTGCTTGCGAACGCGATGAAGTGGTTGAAGGCGTTGTTATCGGCCGCGTCAAAGGTGGTCTGCAAGTAGACATCGGCGTTCGTGCATTCTTGCCAGGAAGCCAAGTAGATCTACGTCCTATCAGAAATCTTGAAAAACTCATTGGTGAGCGCTTTAAGTTTAGAGTGATCAAGTTCAACAAAAAACGTGGCAACATTGTACTCAGCCGTCGTGTATTGCTTGAAAAAGATCGTGAAGAAAAACGTAAAGTTACCTTGCAGCACCTGCAAAAAGGCGCTGTCATGGAAGGCGTGGTTAAGAATCTTACTGACTACGGCGCATTCGTTGACTTGGGCGGTGTTGATGGCTTGCTCCACGTAACTGATATGAGCTGGGGCCGCGTACAAAATCCAAATGGTCTCTTCGAAGTTGGTCAAACGGTTAAAGTTGTTGTGCTTAACTACGACGCTGAAAATGAACGCGTATCTTTGGGCATGAAGCAAACTCAAGAAGATCCATGGCAAATGGCTCAAAAAGAGTTTCCGGTTGGTATGCGTGTTAAAGGTAAAGTGGTTTCACTTACTGATTACGGCGCATTTATCGAGCTTAAGCCTGGTGTTGAAGGTCTTATTCACGTTTCTGAAATGTCTTGGACTAAACGCGTTAAGCATCCATCGAAGATCGTTAATATCGGCGATGAAGTGGAAGCTTTGGTGCTCGATATCGATCAAGAAAACAAACGTATTTCTCTCGGTATGAAGCAAGTTGAGCCAAATCCATGGACCTTGCTCGAAGAAAAATATCCAGTTGGTACCGTTATTCGTGGTGCAGTACGCAACATCACTGACTTTGGTATCTTCATCGGTATCGAAGAAGGCATCGATGGTCTCGTACACATCAGCGACTTGTCGTGGACTCAACGGGTAAAACATCCTTCCGATATGTTCCAAAAGAACGACGAAGTGGAAGCAGTAGTGTTGAATATCGATGTGCCTAACGAGCGTTTCTCACTCGGTATTAAACAACTTCACGAAGATCCATGGGGCCGTATTCCACAAGTGTACCCACGTGGCGCACGTGTGAGCGGAACCGTTACCAAAGTTACTGATTTTGGTGCGTTCATTGAAATCGAACCAGGTATCGATGGTCTTTGCCACGTTTCAGAGTTTAGCGAAGAGCACATTGAAGATCCGCGTAGCTTCCTTAAGCCAGGTGATCATGTCGATGTGATGATTATCGATAACGATAAAGAAGAACGCAAAATCGGCTTGTCGATTAAGGCAGTGAAGAAAGCTGAAAAAGGTATGGATTACCGCGCTTATTTGGCTGAACAAAGCAGCCCTAATAAGAAAGCAGGTGGAACTAATCAAAAAGGTGGCTCACAAAGCATGGGAACCTTAGGCGATGCCTTCAAAGGAAAGTTCCCATCTTCTAATGATGAGTAACTTAAGCTTCTAAATGGAAAAAAGGTGCATAGAAATATGCACCTTTTTTTATGGTAATCTATAATTTAATAATGCACTGCTAATGTCGCTGCTGTTAAGATGATTTAATATATTAAATTAAATGTTTAAAAATACTATACAAAAGGAACTCTATGAGACTCATGCTCTTAATTATAGCTTTAGTCTGTGGTAGTGCGTACGCAACTTAGATATTCGTTACAGTCTATCCTGGGAAAAGGGCACTCACGCTAAATTACACCCCGGGGATAACTAAGATAAATGAGCTGAAGCAGAAAGCGGCTCAGATGCTAGGCCTTGAGTCGGCTCAAATATCCTTCTTGCAGGGTGGAGTAGAAAATGATGCTTCACTTGTAAAATCAGGTACTACCGCAATAATTATGATTAGAGAGCCTTCTCGTCCCGAAAAACTTGGTGTCCTTCTTGGAAAAGATTTCGATTCATTGCCCGCTGTATTCCAAAGCTCTTTGCAAAACTATTATTATGATGGCGATAGAAATAGTGCTAAGAGCGGATGGGATGGGAACCCTGTTCTTACTAGGGTCCAACTATTGTATCGTCTTCATTTTGGCGATTCCTCTGTTTACCCAAATCTTTTGAGCGACGAAGCGTCTAGCCATTATGGCTTAAAGGTGGATCCTAACGAGTGGAAATCAGCCAATCAAGAGCAAAGAAAGTCTATCTTAAAGCGTCTTTTTGCCAGTTAGGGGTTTAGGATAAAGGGTGATGGGTCTTTTGGAGAACGGTTCAAATCTATTACGAGTCTTCTTCAGAATTACCTCGGTGTCGGTTATCTTCGCGATGCTAATGTCCTTTTACCTGATGAAGGAATAAAAAGACCTGAGTTTTGTTTAAGTAAAATGTAATTGTCTAGATAAAAAGCGTCTTTCATCGGCGAGCCGAAGGCGCGGCAATCCAGACGACGAGCCAGCACCCCTGGATGCCCACGCCGCATTGCTCGTCACTATGAAGAGGCCAAGCACATATTTTTTAGAAATTTGTCCTTTCGCTTAAGCAAAACTCAGGTTAAAAAGGCAGAATTGAACGCATGATGGATCTCATCCGCAAAAAAGGAACCGGCACGATTAGGCCGGTTTTATAAATTCACTTGGGAAAGGAGCTAAAACAAACCGGCATAGTGCCCACGAGTGGGATAACAACAGGTTGTTTTGGTCTTTCCTAGGCTAAGAGAGTATTTTTACATTCACATCGCGAAGAGGCGGGCTATATAGTTATAGAAACTATGTACCGTCGAGTAAAGGTAAGTATAAGTACCCCAAAAATAGTTTGATAAAACCCATTTCGATTCTTTTACTTGTTCGTCTGCATTTTGAACGTCATCATCAGGTTGGTTATTCGGTTGCTGCTTTACAACTACTGGTGGAGAACTGTCCCGTCCTTCACCGTGAGGGCTACCTTTATTTTCTTCGGGATTAGAGCTAGGGAGCGGCAAATTCTCCTCATTCACTCCCTCTTGTTGGAGCGGCTTCTGATCGGATAGTGGCTGTACTTCTCCTTCTATGCCTAAGGGTCCAGCCCTGGAAAGTTCATAATAAGGATTGTTATTATCGCTTATTGCCGGGCTCAATATAAAATACTTCCATTTACCCTGTTTGGTCCGATAAAAGCTATGGTTTCCTGCAGCCGTAAATTGCTGAGCACAGGCTACAGGAATGGCGATAAGATCGCAATTTTCGCCTTTATGAAGTCTATAGGTGTTTCCTTCCCCTGTTTTTAGGAGTAAGTGATGTTCCCCCGCTTCAATAGCAGTAACTCCTGCAAGCTCCTTAGGTACATCCCTTAACTGCATCGCAAACTGATTCCAATTATTATATGTTTGAATCTTTCCGTCCTCGAAAATAAATATCATACAATCGCCTGAACGCGTTGTGGCAATATCAGCTACATTCTCAAATCTCTTCTCAGAAAATATTTGTTGGCCAAAAAGATGCAAGATACCATTTTCTTCTAAGAGCATTATGTGATTTTTACTCGACAAGATCTTTTTTACTTTGCCAATCGTTAGTTCTCCATGGGCATTTATTTTCCGCGGTACTGCATAATTTTTGCCGGCTTCGTCGCCAAAAGCCTTACCAAAAATCCAAACACCACCTTCGCTATCTAGCATAAGCGTATAATTATCGCCGGTGGCTATTTCTTGAATGGGGGGTAAGTCTTGAAGTTGGGTAGGTTTATAAATTTTTCTCTGCTCCTTTTCATCAAAATTCGGAAAATGACCAAATATAAAGACGCGGCCATCATTAAGGAGGATGACACTATGATTTAAGCCAGCCCCAATCGCTTTCGCATCTTTTATATCCTGCAACCTTGCTGGAGCACCCACTTTGCAGAATTTCCCATGGCCTAATTGCCCTTCAGGCCCCTCTCCATAACTAAAAACATAACCATCTTTTGTTAGGAAAAGAGCAAAACCATGTCCGGCAGCAACCGAAATTATGTTATTAAACTTTTCAGAGGTTGTGCTTTCAAGAGCCTTTAAACCAGAAGCAACTGCGTTAATATCTTTGAGGATGTCATCCTTCTGGCTACCATCCCACTTATTGAAAATTGGCTTATCTATTATATATTTAAAATTATTAACGTTCACCTTGTTCTCAAGAGAAATATAAGCCTTACCCTCATTAATAAATATTACTTGTCGGCTATTAATACCCTCAAGAACTGCAGCTGATTCCGCAATAATGGAAATGCTTGATAATAATAAGATAATATATATAAGTGATTTTTTCATATAAGTCCATTTGTTTGTATTAACTATGCTTTAATGTGGATTATCGATTGTGTTTTGTCAATATGAGGGCGAGATGTTTATGGGTGTTTTTTTATATAAATATATCTCTTGAATTAAAAAAATAAAGTAAAAACAAGATGTTACCCTAATCTACAGGCATAATACGATGATTTTAGCGGGCTCGAGCCCCGGAAGAAGCAGTCGATTTTCGTTATTTTTTTATGAAGGCTTAGGATGCGAGTGGTTAAAGCCTATCCGCGACTATGGCGATACTTTATCAAAAGACATGAATTACACCCGTTGACCCTTGCTACACCTCGCAAAAATGCTCAAGCTGGGGCCATGCAAACAAAGAAAACAGTTTGAGCCAGGTTCAGTTTGCTTGGGTGATGTTTAATAGTGAAAGCGCTGACATCAATGGGGCGAAAAATGTTTTGGCGGTAGAGTATGCCGTTTTAAGCCTGCAATCCGAAGTAGCACTCACTGCGTAGGCTCAGGGATCTCCGGGCATTCATGCCCGAGAAAATGTCAACGCGAAGATTTTATTTACAATTTTCCTGGCAAGGAATTGATTTGTTCTCTCGTAGGGCATGGTCCCTTTTTTATGGTTTTTAGTTGTGTGGAAAAAATAAGGATTAATTGGTGGGTAAAATAGCTTATTCACTTGTTTTATTTAGTTATTTTTTATGGTCTTTAATTGTGGTTAATGTCGATTATTAAAAGACTTAAATTTGTCGAGACATTGAGCGCAAAATAGGCGAACAGCCTCATTGGGGCGGGTATTTTAGTAACTTACTTTCGAAGGATAATCATTTGCTGACACAAAACGTGATGATAAAAACAAACTATACAGCCTTCATGCACCTGAGGTTGAGTGAATCGCCAAAGGCAAAAACTAAAAAAATTGAGTTTGGTTCAATGGTGAGCATAACTAAACGAGCTCAACACGCATATGGCTGCTAAGTCTAAAACCGACGATTTGGGACTATGGCATCGATAAATGCGGCTTTTTATACGATCATTGTTAGCTAAAACTTCGGGGCCTTACTTGCCCTGGAAACGTTCCTTGCGGATCGGCTTACTAAGCTCTTGCCCACTTTTTTAATAGATTATAGCCAAGATCGCATGAAGTCCCAGCGACGCTTTGATGATGCTCCAGCACCAATTTACAATGAATTCTTTCTTTGGAAAATCTACGGCTCT
>JBPOIV010000212.1:0-4288 GCA_052034245.1 Myxococcota bacterium | reverse complement strand
GGCCTTGCAGCCGCATTCGCTCTTTTTATTTTTTGAGCAATTCCTCATTAGGTCTATTGCCCCCTAAGTTATTAAAATCGAAGAAGAGATTTTCGTTATCAGCCGCAAGCTCTCTTGGCTCCTCGCTCATTTCGCTTACGAGCGGGGCGTTAATGCTCTCAGGTTTTCGCTCAAAAAGAGCAATGATTTTGTCGCAGGTAGGGCTATCTTTATGTTTCATCAAAAATTGCGACGCCAGACGCCGGGCCTCTTGCTCTCGACGTATTTCAATAAGCCATTCCACCATTAATAAATAAGCCCTGTCTACGATAGGCGAATACGTTGCGGTGTCGATAAGCAAACGAAGCTGCGCAATAGCAGCATGATGATCGCCAATATCATGAAGATCTTCTGCACTTGCGAGTTTTTGCGCGCTTGGGTCAAGCTTGTTCGCATGGCGAAAAGTGCTTGTCCCTTGCCGGCAAGCAAAGCTCGTGATGATAAAAATGAAGCATAAAATATACTGCATAGCCAACCTTCGTTTTATGAAATCAACCTAGGATACGTTCAGGAGATTTACAGCCTATATGAATAATCATAGCATCTAAGGTGCACAAATTATTTTTGGATAGAATATGGCACGTTTATGTTTTTTTGGCACACCTGAATTTGCGCTCCCCGCGCTCACACAACTTGAGCGTTTTTGCCGTTTGGGCGCTCATGAGCTTGTGATGGTGGTGACCCAGCCTGACAAAGAGCAGGGGCGTGGCCAAAAACTTTTGCCACCTCCCATAAAGGAGCTTGCGAATAAGTTTGGCATTAGCGTCATGCAGCCAAGTTCCCTGCGAAAGGGCACGCCTGAAGGTGATGAATTTTTCGAGCATTTTACGAGGGCGAATATTGATTTAGCGGTGGTGGTGGCTTACGGAAAAATTCTTCCCAAGCGGTTTTTAGATAGTGCAAAAATAGGCTTTGTGAATATTCATGGTTCTTTGTTGCCCAAATACCGAGGAGCGGCACCCATTCAGCGCGCATTATATAATGGCGAGCGCGAATGCGGCGTGTGTCTCATGGATGTGGTTTTAAAGATGGATGAAGGTGATGTTTTTGCTTGCAAAAAAACCCCCATCCTAGCGTCGGACACTTCTGCGACGCTTTTTCGAAGATTATCGAAACTTGGTGCCAATCTACTGTTTGAAAAGCTTGATGCGCTTCTTCATTGTAAGTTGCCACGACATCCCCAAAATAGCGACGAGGCAACTTATGCGCCCATGATTGCTAAAGAAGAAGGTCTTCTTGATTTTTCCCGTTTAGGAAAAGATATGGCGCTTCATACGCGCGCCTTAGATCCTTGGCCGAATAGTTTCGCCTATATTCATGAAAAAAGAGTGAAATTTTTTGATAGTTTTTTTATCGCGTCTTCGGCAAAAAAAGATCTTGAAGCCGGGACTATTGTGGCTACAAAACCTTTTTTAGGCGTGAAAACTATTGATGGATTTTTATATTTTCAAAGCATGCAAGTAGAAGGAAAAACTAAGCTGCCTATCACTGAGGCATTACGCGGTTTTTCCTTGCATGTCGGCGATAAAATTAGGAATTTACTCGAATAACTACAATTTTAATTTCGTTAATATGGTTATCTAGTATTGACGTGTTATATTTCTCGAAGCTCAAAAGCTTGTAAAAAGCCAATGATTCGAGGTTATATGGCCGAACTACGATCTAAGACTCCGCTGGAGTCAGATGGCAACCCGAAAAAACCTCCTTTAAAAAAACCTCTTGCCAATCAAATTATTTGTGGCGAATCGTTGGCGTTGATGCGTGAATGGCCTGATGCAAGCGTTGATGCTTGCATTACGGATCCTCCTTATAATATCGCCAAAAAAAGAAAGGGGTTGAAATGGGCTTTTTCGAGCCATGTGACAATGCAAAGTGAGTGGGACCGTTTTGTTGAGGATGATTATGAGCATTTCACGCGAGAATGGCTGAAAGAAGTGTGCCGCGTAACTAAGAAAAATGGCAATATTTTTATTTTTGGCACCTATCACAATATCTATCTTATTGGCGCTATTGCTCAAAAATTGGATCTTAGAATTATCAATAGCATCGTGTGGGCAAAGCCCAATGCCCAGCCTAATATTACTTGTCGTATGCTCACCGAGAGCACTGAGCAGGTGATTTGGCTTTGTAATAATAGCGTGAAGAAAGCTTCGAAATGGACCTTCAATTACGACGAGGCTAAAAGGCTCAATGAAGGAAGACAGATGAGGAATTTTTGGAGCATTCCTCTTACGCCGAGCAGCTAAAAAGTTCATGGCAAACATCCTTCCCAAAAACCATTAAAATTAATGGAACGTATTGTCTTGCTGGCCACTGAACCTAAGGATGTAGTGCTTGATTGTTTTGCCGGCTCAGGCTCAACCTTGGTGGCGTGTAAGTTGCATGGACGATCCTTTATTGGCATTGAGCAAAGCCCAGAATATTGCGCTATTTCTAAAGCACGTCTATCTTCGCACCCCATCCCAATAATGCTTGAGAAGAAGCGCTCATTGCTAACAACTTAATTAAAAGCTTCATCCATACTCAAAATCAATAAGCTGGCTAAGGGAGCTCTTTGTTCAGGCACAACGAGCTTATTGTCAATTTCGGCTATCTTTAGACGTAATTTAAGCCCAAGGGCTTTGGGTAAAGCAAGTTCAATAGCGCGTTGCCAACGTACTTTGTGAAAAGATAAATACATAGCGATCATAAAAAGGCCAAGATCATCGAGGAAATTGTCGGTTTTGTGATGCACTATGCGTTTTAATATGAGTTCTCGGATAGGCGCATAATGAAAAGGATTATTATTTATCTTTGGAATCTCACGATCAAGACTAAGCGAGGGAAGCCTTTTTTCCATAAACTTTTTAAAACGTGTAGTTTTTAGACAATGCGCTATGTTCTCAAGACTAAAAGCACCTATAGCGGACAATAATTTTGAGAGATTCTTTTCATTGGTCGCTTGCAATCGCATCAGCACTGGATCAAAGAGCGCTATTTTCGGCGGACTATTAAGGATGGAGGGCAGAAAGCTTTGTCGCAATAAGCTGTGCTCCAAAGATCTTTTTTGGACGCGCGGAGTTTTATTTGAAAGAGCCTCACCGAGCAGTGTTCTTAAATAGGCGGGCTCCTTAGAAAGCTGGTCAATAATCCAACTTTCGTGAATCAAAGCAGTAGTATTTTCTTCGGTAAGCAATAATCGTTTGAGTTCAAGAATAATTTGGGTGATACGCTCACTTTTATCGAGACGCAAAAAACGATCCTTGGCAGCTGTAATGCGATGAATTTGATCCTCAGGAAATAATGCCAGCAACTCTTCAAGATGTTTTTGAAAAAATAACATAGCGATGAGGAGTAAGCTTTGTTCGTAATGATGAAGAAGTTTGTTATTCATGTTCAGCTTGTCGATTTACTAAGTAGTTCGCCAAAGTCGGGCGCAAAAAGGCATAGGCTGCGATTATTAATGCAAGTGCGGTGATAACGAGCAGCACCGTAGTCAAATAAAAATTATTTTTAGAAATTTTGGCGATTGGAGGATTAATAAGGTGATGATCCTTGGGGATGAGCTCTTTCATCACCACATGAATAGCCTCTGGCGAGAGATGAGTTTGAGCCTTCGCAACCAAATTTTTTATTTCTGTCACCTCGTTCGGATCCATTTGTCCCGCTTCATAAATCAAAGCGACGGAAGCACTTTGTATAGCCTGATGAGCATCGAGAGAGAGCATGACACGGGCATCAACGACGCCAGGCAAAACGCGCAAAAGCGATTCAATTTCTCCCTGCAAAGCCATCATTAAACGGGCATTTTCATCACTTTTAGTCGGAATAAGGCCTGACGAGCCGGGCGGATAAATTTCTTTAAGTCCAGCGCGATATACTCTGGGCAGTTGATTATTAACCAAAATCCTGAGCGCTTGATCGCCGTGTTTTTTCGGCACTTTTATTTGATAGGTATTTTGTCTTCTTTCCTGAACACGCTCTTTGCTGCCGCGAATATCATGATCATGTAAAAAAACTAAAATCTCATTCGCCTCATTTTGCGTAAGTCCTTCTACAACAACTTGTTGCTCCTTACAGCCAATAAAAAAAAGGCAGCTTAATGACAAGATAATAATTTTAAGCATTCCTTTTTCCATAAGCTCGCTCAAATGAGTTTTCTTCAGTTGAAAAACGATTTTTGAGCACCATCTAATCCCGCAGGATGCAGATAGTTGCTATCATCCCGTAGAGTTAATTGTCATCCTCGGGCTTGACCCGAGGATCCACA
>JBPOIV010000185.1:0-9236 GCA_052034245.1 Myxococcota bacterium | reverse complement strand
TGTTGGGCAAAAAATTGTTATTGGTGCTTTTGGGCTGTGGACTGCTTTTTGCTTGTCAGAAACCTTTACCAAGTTCGGAAAGAATCGATGAGGCTGCCACTGTCAAGAGCACGCAAGCATCGCGCTCCAATCCTCAAGCTGCGGGCCAAAGAAAGCAAGTTCCTTTATTTATTTTCGCCAAAAGTCCCTATGTTTTAGGAGATGCTTCTGCACCGCTTACTATTCTTAGTTTTGTCGATTATACCTGTGCAAATTGCGCACGTCTTCATCGCTTGCTTAAACGCCTACTTGAGGATGCAGAGTTTAAGAAATTAGTTTCAGTATCGTATCGGCAATATCCTCTTCGCAATTTCGCAGTTAAACCGGCAAAGATTGCGCTTGCAGCAGGGCTTTATGGCAATGACAAATTTTGGGCGATGTCAGAAAAACTTTTTGCTGCCGATGGGGAGCTTCAAGATAGCAACTATTTAATCGCGGCGAAGGAGATTGGTCTTAATGCCGATAAATTTGCCCGTGACCTCGTTGAAAAAGATAGTGAACTGAGCAAAGCGCTTCAACAAGACATAGCCATGGCTGCGAAGGTTAAAAAGTTAGGAAGTCCCGTAGGCGTTTTTGTAGACGGACATCTTTATCGCGGTCAGATAACATTAGAAAATTTGAAGAACTTTATTCGGGCTGTAAAAGCTTATAAAGAAAAAGCGGCGCAAAATGCTGCACAAAAAAAGGCTGACATCAAAAAATAGCCGTCGATAAATTGGTCACTAGGCGAGAGAGCATGAGCTAGTTTGGAAAGTCCAAAGATTAGAACAAGAATGCTTAAAATTCGCGTCATAAAACCTTCGTTTTTAAGATCACCAATAGAATAAGCAATAAAAAAGCCCCGGCGGTATTCACATACTCCGGGGCGCCACATTGTCGCAGAAAAGTAATAAGCCGGGTTCTGTCCGCGCCCTCATTGCTGAGTGGCGATGGATGGACATTCATCTGGGAGCACTGTTGCCAATGCCCTCGAGCGGTCTCCTTAGAAGTCTCAAACACGCGGGCAGCGTGCGAGGTTTTTAAGGCCTCGAGACCTCCCCATGACCTTTCACCAGGTGGGGTTTACCGTGCCGCATTTGTCTCCAAATGCGCGGTGTGCTCTTACCACACCGTTTCACCCTTTCCGCTTGGTGGTCCGATACTCCAGGAGACGAAACTTCGGTCGCAAGTATCGGCAGAGCGGTGGTCTATTTTCTGTGACACTATCCTTCAAGTCGCCTTGACCGGCCGTTAGCCGGCACCTTGCCCTGTAGTGCCCGGACTTTCCTCCAAGTGTAAAACACTCAGCGTCCATCTCTTTCTCTGCGGCAATTTTTATCTTATGGCAGGTTTTTTTTAAAATCCAATTCCCGTCAGTTTGTCTTAAGATGCCCGACAACAGGCGATGATTTTGGTAGAGAAACTGAAGGACCTTTTATATAATTTGGCTTGATAACATCGCTTTCATCTTTGATGCCATAGGCAGTAATTTTTTCAAGGCATGCTTTCATAATACCCAAGGCTGTAGGCCCTTTTATCTCTTCAAGATTTGAAATGATGTGCGCATCTTTATCGCTTTCTAAAAAGGCTTCTTTTTTATCAATAACTACGCAAGCTTTGGTTTCACTGAGTACAGAACCATTATTTATATAGGAATTGGTATATACTAAATCGCCGCTTGCTTTGCATATAAGAGTTAGTTTTTTATGGTCTTGTGCATGGGAATAGGCCAAGGCTTTATGCGAGCAAAAACCCATGAGCGGCAAATCCTTTCCCAATGAGTACCCCAGGGCGGTGGCAAGAGCGATACGACTGCCTACGAAAGAGCCGGGACCAAGGCCAACCATCAGGCCACAAAGCTGAGGTTGGCCAAGAGAATTCAAAAGACCATCAATGCCGTCACAAATTTGCGTTCCATGGGACATTTTGCCGCAAAGAGTAGTGCTGGCCTTTATGGTGCCAGAGTCATCGAAAATAAGGACGACACCATCTTCAAAAGATGTATCTAGCGCTAAGAAAAGTGAATCGTGCATAAGTTTTCCAAAGAATACCTGAGAAATATGGCATAGTGATGCCATATTTCAACGGTTAGAGCCAAAAATCTTCGTAAGCAAGAGGGCGGAATCTACTTCCATTATTTGCTCCTTCGAGTGCTTTAGGAGAAAGCGAAGGTTTATTTTTTTTAGTGGCTCTGCCACCCTGACTCGAGAAGGAAAGATTACGATGGGATTCAGTACGCCAATTTGTGGAAGGCCGATCTGTGGACACCTCTTCGGGGCTTTCTATAACGCAGCGAACATAGGCTTTAGCGCTTAGAGGTATGGAGCTAATATATCCTCTTTTATTATCGTTGAGAACGTCCGCCATTATTTCCACCACGGAATTGTCCTTCGGATCGAGGACTTTTTCGATATTCGAGGTCCAAAACATGCCATGGTAAAAAATATCATTTACCTCATAGTCCAATGCACTCTCATGAAATAAGAGAAATTCATCGGGATTTGGTAAGCGGCCCTGTACAGATTCGCAAAACTTTTTGGCACCTTTAAAGGTTTTCACCTCTAGGGAGCTGCCGCTCCAGATGAGACCTCTATGTGAAAATGCAGGGCCAGCAAACAAAGAGTCACCTCTGGGAGAAAAAAGACGAGCGATCCGCGAATCCTGCATGTCCACTTGTTGTATGGGGCAAGAGTTTTTATTCATGGCATGGGCCAAGAAACTACCAAGAATGAAGAAAGGGATGAGAAATTTTTTCATATCTACTCCGTCGTGAAACACTTAGGCCGACCTATCATGCAAAAATTAATTTTCTATTGAGGAGAAAAAAATCATCAAAGCCCGAGTGCCATCTTTGCAGGATGATTTCGGTGGTTACAATCATTAAGCAACTTAAACCACGAGGCTTTAATGTCAGATAATCCACATATAAAAACACTTACCGATGCCAATTTTGACGCCGAAGTCAAAAGCTCCAAAGTGCCTGTCCTCGTCGATTTTTGGGCAGCCTGGTGTGCGCCTTGCCGTGCCATCGCCCCTCACTTAGAAGATCTTGCGACCAAATATGCCGGCCAAGCGGTGATTGCCAAGCTTAATGTTGACGATGAGCCAAAGACCGCGAGCGCTCTAGGCATTCGTGCTTTGCCCACGATGCTTTTATTTAAAAATGGCCAAGTGGCAGAGCAGATGGTTGGAGCAGTATCAAAAGATCGCATTGATGCCTTAATCAAAGCGCATCTATAAGGATTAAGCTTGTTTCAATTTTTTGTTATCGTACTGGGCATTTTTTTAGGTGCACCAGTACTTGGCTCATGTTGTGCTTCCGGCTCAACCAGCGGCATTGGGCGTTTGCTGGCTCATGAACGTGCGCTGATAGAAGTAAGCCAAGATTTTCATAAAAGTTATGGCTATTTTGGAGATCGAGGCAATTTTAAAAAAGGCATGCCCCTTGGGGCTAATCATTGGCAGTTTAATCATGAACTTTTTGCAATGGCGAGAGTTTTTCCCTTTCTCATGCCCTATGTAAAAGTGCCCATTCGTACGCAGCTTAGTGTTGACCATGTGGAATCTCGTTTAGCCGATATCAGTGTAGGCGCGCGCTGGCCACTTTTTAGCGAAGAAATAATACCTCATGTACCTGGACTTCATCTTTTTTCTTCAGTGCAGTTTCCAAGCGGCCACGCGCGCGATGAAAAAACGCTAGATGATGCCGAAGTTACGGGGCTGGGCACTTATTTAATAAGTTTTGGAGCAGCATTAGAAAAAACTTATTTTAAACTCCTATGGACCTTGGCATATCATCTCAGTTTTGAGCCACGCCTCTTCTTGAAAAAAGAATTTGCCGGCGGTCCCTTGCATGTGCCGAGTATTTCTTTGGCCTATGTGGTCCATGAAGAAGCTTCTTTGAGCGCTACTTTGTCAGCTTCATTAAGCGCTAACGCTCGCTACGATGGTGAAAGTATAAGCGATACCGCGCGCCAAAAATTCACGGCCGTTCTTGGGTATGCCTGGAAGTTTCATAGTCATTTAAGCCTTGTTTCTTCTTTGGGCGGCGACATTCCCCTTTTTGGAAAAAATAACCACAGTGAGATCTTTTTTCGTCTGGGTATGCGTGTAGGAGTTTTCTAATGAAAGCTATTCTGTCTCTTTTACTGTTGCTTCTTTGCTCATGCCAATCGGCCTATATCATCAAAGCCGATCAACTGCCTTCGAACAAGGAAAGCCTGCTTAATTATTCTTTCGCAAGGCCAGATCAAGAACGGATTTCTTTGAAAGAATTGCTCAGTGATAAACAAGGACTCGTGGCAATTTTTTGGCAAAGCACATGTCCTTGCGTCAGTCGCTATCAAGAGCGCGTCAATGATTTATCAGCTCGCTATGCTCATTTGGGCTTAGCCTTTGCGCATATTTCAAGCAATGAAAATGAATCTTTTTTCGAAGTACAAAAAGAATATCAAAAACGCGCCATTTCATTACCGCTCTTACGCGACGAGCAAGGAATATTTGCTAAAGATCTAAGAGTAAAAGGTACCCCAACGGCGGTGCTCATCGATAAAAATGGCACTGTGCGTTTTATGGGGTGGATAGACAATGAACGCAAAATCAATGAAGCCGGTCGAGTTGCTTATTTGGAAGATGCGATAAAAGAATTTCTAGCCAATGAGCCAATTAAAAATCCCACTTCGCCAATGTTCGGCTGCGCCATTCGCTAAGAACAAATGTCATCCTGCTCGCAGTGAAAAACCCGGGCATATTCATCGTCATGGCGAAAACTCCGGCATATTCTCCGTCATTGCGAGCGCAGCGCGGCAATCCAGAGCGATTCCCCGAAGGTATCTAACTAATCCTTGGATTGCCACGGCCAGTGCCTGGCCTCGCAATGACGTGCTGAAATAGTGAGTCGACGGTTTTATGCAAAAATGCCGCTCAAGTCCGAGGCGCTTATACTGCGAGCGCTAGTTATTCTTGAGACCAAACCCATTCTAGCGATGAATGGACCAGGTGTTGGCTTTTTTATATTCTGCCATGCTGTGGGCTTGTTGCCAGCTGAGAATTTTTTGCGTCTTTATGAGATCGCCCAGGCTTTTTGCCTCGATTTTATCGATGAACTTCAGCATGAGCTCGCCGGCTGCGCGCGCATCATCGTGAGCGCGATGGGCGTTAGTGAGGTCTACGCCCCAGCGTTTGGCTGCATCACCCAGCTTTTTGCCTTTTTTAAAGCGGTCAAATTCCGACACAAAGATGAAAGGGTCAATCCAAGGCAAATCCGGCAAAACTAAGCCTGCCCGTGCCATTTCGGATTCAACGAAGGGACGATCGAACTTGGCATTATAAGCCACAATAAATTTGGCTTTATGAAGCTCTTTAATAATATCGTGAGCTTTTTCTTTGAAGCTGGGCTTAGCTTTTAACATGTCGTCATTAATGCCAGTGATAGCAATAATTTCTTTGGGTAATGGCTCTTCAATGGAGAATAATTGCGCAAAAGGGGACTCTTCTGGCATATTGAAAGGCACGATAGCAATTTCGATAATACGGCATCCTGCCGCATCCAGACCGGTAGTTTCTACATCGAGCGCTACGAAATTTTCTTCGAACCACAAAAGATTATTCGCTTCATTGGCCATCTTTACTTCGCCATTGAGCTTAGAAACTTCCTGAATAAAACCATCCAAAGCACGAGTGATATCCCGCTCAAAAGAACTTTTAAAAGAAATTTCCAAAGAGACTTTGTCGAGGCTCTCGACTTTTTCCCGCGGGGCAACTTCATTTTTTGTAGGCGTGGTTGCAAATAAGCCCAACTGGCCTTGGGTAGTCATCTTTGCTCCTCATAAGTCATATAGCGCTCTTCTTACTATAAAAAAATTCTTATGGATAGGCTTTGCTCAAAGGAAGCCCCCCTATACTGAGCTCTAGATGCTTTGCTAAACTTGCCGCTAAGATAAGGTAAGACAATGGGACATTTAAATGAGGGGGCGAGCAAACAATTGCGTCGCCGTATCCAGCAGATGGAATGTGAAATCGTTCGCGCAATGAGCGAGGATGGTGGCTGGATGAGCCAACAAGAAGCTGCATCCTTGCGGTGGGCTTTGTCTTTGTCGCGCCTCACCAAAGTTAAGGATAAGGAAGATGTTAATCTTGGCCACGCCAGCGACCGTTATCGCGCTGAATTATTTGCGCTTTTAGCCACCGCCGTTACTACTCGCATCGATAAAGAGAAGCTCAGAGAAGTAGTTCCTCTCATCAGTATTTTAGCCAAAAAAGAGCGGCGCGATTTGTTATCGCTTTTTCCTTTGCTCAGCGCGGAGGCGCTCGATGATGCCACGCGAAGAAGGCCTTTGGCCCTCACCCTAAGCGGTGGCGGGGGCACAGCATTTGTCTTTGTGGGCGCGTTTAATTCGCTGGAAGAAAGTGGCATTGTCCCAAGCGTCATTAGTGGTGCCTCAATGGGTGCTATTTTAGGTGCGTATCGGGCCCGTACGAAGCATTTTTCTTTTGAAGGTGTAGAGTCTTTAGTTGAAAAAACTTCGTGGGGGAAAATCGCGCAGGCCTATTCAGGCCCCAGTCGTTTTGGAGTTCCCGCGACTTTTCGCTTGTATTTGCGTGATGTCGTGGGCCATGAATTTGAGCACGATGGCTCTTTTATGCGCCTTAAAGATTTAGCTATTCCTCTCATTGTCTGTGTAGCGGGTCTTAGTTCGCAGGCTAAACTTCCCGACGAGGAATTGCAGGTCTATGCGCATGCCTTGGATCAAAATGCGCGGCCGAAAAACAAACTTAAAGATAAATCGATTATTTCTCTCATTCTTGATTTTGCCCAAAAACCCTTAAAAGCGATTTATTTAGGTAAAGACGAACTCACCGCTGACTTCGATGTACTCGATGCCATAGGATTTTCCGCAGCTATTCCAGGGATTTTCCACTACGACATTATGCGTAACGACCCGCGAATGATTGCCTTGGTGAATAATCTTTTCGCCAAAGAAGGTGTTTTTAGGCTTATTGATGGTGGATTTGTCGACAATCTCCCCGTCATCGAGGCCCAAAAAGTTGTCGCCGAAGGACGATGCGAAGGCTATGACCCGTTTTCTCTTTCACTCGATAGTTTTAGCCCGGGATTTAACCGTCATATGCTTTTTTATCCCTTGATGCGCTTTGCGATGGAAAATAGCAAAGAGGGGCACGAGGCGGCTGACTTGAGTATTTATTTCAAAGAAGTCTTATCGCCGCTTAACCTAGTCCCGACAAAAGAGACCTTTCAATATGCTATTGAACACGGCCGGCGTGAATTTGAGCCCCATCTCCCTTTCATTCGTAAAATGGTGGGTCCTATTCCTGAACCATCTTGGCTCAACGAGCCCTAAGGCCGTATAACTAGATTTTTTAAACAAAGACCGCGAATTATCAACAAAATCATAGGCCAATCGATAGCTATAGAGCCCTGCTTTGAATTGCGGGGCTCATGTGGGGGGCTCATGATTTTCGATTTTGATGATTTCGATGTTAGAGAAAGATTTTATTCTATAGAAGAAAAGGCTGAACGCTTACGCATGGAGATAGACATGCTAAAGCCTGAACAACAACATACTTTCAACGAAATCTGTGCACAAGCCTATATTTTCCACGATTCAGCATTAGAGGGCTTGGTGGTTTCAGGGGATGAAATAAACTCGGTTTTTAGTTCCGATACCGATGCCCAATACATTCGTAGCAGGGTTCTTCAAGAGATAAGAAATCATCGAAAAAAACTGCAAGACGTTATCAATCACGCGGCCAAGATACGTCATAACAGCACTATTTATCGTTCTGCTGAAGTGACCATGGAGCATATTTTGGCCACTCACGAGGCTCTTTTTGCGAGCGTACCGCGCAAAGAGCCGGGACAGTTGCGCACGCAAGTGCCTCTGCACGTGGCCTATTTTCATGATTTATGTGAGCCATCTTTGATAAAGGAACGCTTACAAAAATTATGCGAAAAAACCCGTGACCCTGAGTTTAGGGCACAGCATCCTATCAATCAGGCGGTACTTTTTCATTTCCACTTCATGCAGATTTTTCCTTTCATGGATGGTTGCGGAAAAGTCGGGCGTTTGTTTTTAAATAGTTTCTTGCTGCAAGGCGGTTATGAAATTGCCATCATTCACGGTAGCGAACGCCAGCAATATTACGAAACTCTAAAAGAGGGGCCAGAGGCTTTACGGTTATTATTGCTTGATAGTATTGATTCTGCTCTTGATTCTCGTACGCATTTTATTAAGGATATTGACCTTACTCGTTCGACTGGCAGGGTGTTTTATCGCAAAGCAAAAAGTCTCGACCACGCTTCAGTCTAAGCCACGTCTTTCTTGCTACTTTTATTGGGGGCCTAAGGCCCTGTTTTATTGTGATTATCTTATTTTTAGGGAGATTTTCTTATAGAAGAAATATTTTTGAGAATGTCTTCCAAAAACTTTTCTAAGCTGTGCGTTGCAAGAGATAATTTGGCTTGCTAAGATGGCGAAGATAATTTCTTGTTATTATATTAGGTGTTTAATGATTAAACGTATTTCTTTAGGATTAATTTTATCATTGGTTGTAGGGTGTAGTCCTTTCACAAATTCTGAGCAGGAACCAAACAAGAACAATAATAAAAGCAATAATAATAGCGAACAGAAAAATAATGACAAAGAAGATACGCGACACATTGCCGAACGCCCATCCCGTGGCGATGGTGCTTTAAATATTGCCGTGGCGCCTGGTGGCGGTCTAAATACCTATGCTTCTTTGGTTTTGGCCAAGCTATTTGCAGAGGCCGCAGGCAAGGATCTCAAAGATTCGTTTAATATTTTTTGGGGACTTTCCGGTGGGTCTCTCGCGGCTACCTTGTTGATGGATGAAAACGCCCAATCAGCATTAGATGATTTTAAGGCTGAAGTCAGAGTCGCTTTTCCTGATGTTTATGGCATAGCCATGCAGGCCCTAAATAATATTGATAAAATCCCAAGTATAACCAGCGATAGTGATGGTTCTCGTCGAAAAGCTTTTTCTGAATCGCTCGCTTCAAAAATTCAACGCAAATACTTTGGGAAGGATAATAAGTTTGTGCTGGTAGCGAGTGCCGGTGGAAAGCCTGTTTGCTATGCAGACGGTGGCATAAGTCTTCCTGCGCAGTGCGTACACAGGGTGGGCGAGGGTAGCTCCATTGTTGATGGTGTTATTAATAGCTCCAATTATCAAGTTTC
>JBPOIV010000120.1:0-12013 GCA_052034245.1 Myxococcota bacterium | reverse complement strand
GCCAAAAATTTTGTTTCTGAGGTGCAAAAAGATTCTATCGCTGCCTCTTTGGGAATCGCCGCAAAGGATCGCATTATTGCTATCAATGGCGAGCCTTTTTTGAGCACCTTGCACTTACAGCAAAGTTTATTTCAGGACAAAGAACCAAAAGTAATCGGTGTTTTGTCACATAAAAACGAGCTTTTAATCAGTATTTTTATGATGCCCGCTGATAGTGAAGAAAGGCTCACCCTCGACAGTGATTTGAAGTCAATCTTTGGCATAGCAATGCCTGAAATTTATAAGGCTGGCGAAAGCATAAGCCGAGAAGTAGGCATAGCTGAAGCGGCCAAAAGAGCTGTTTTACAAACATGGTCCATAGTGGTGATGACGGCGAAATCCCTGTGGCTTCTGGTCAGCGGCGAAGTGTCGGCTTCCCATATTGGCGGTCCTTTGCAGCTTTTTGATGTTGCCCAGCAAGCAGCCAATAAGAGTCTTCATCATTATCTTTTTATTATGTGTTTATTGAGCGTAAACTTGGGACTTTTAAATCTTTTGCCTATTCCCGCCCTTGATGGCGGCCACTTGTTGCTTTTTGGCATTGAAGCCATACAAAGAAAGCCTCTAAGTCTCAAGACGAGAAGCGTTGCTACGCAAATAGGTGTTGCCCTATTATTGAGCTTGATGGCTTTAGCGATTTTTAATGATATTTCTCGGCTCTTTCGCTCTTAAAGCAAAGAACGTTCAATGATATACAATATTTTTTGAGCCACTTGATGCGTAAGGAAAAACTATGGATGAACAAAGGCCTATGATGGATGGCGACGGTATGAACCATGATGGTGGCAACATAACCGCTATTAGCATTACTGATGAATTGCGTACTTCATTTCGCGATTATTCGATGAGTGTCATCATTCAGCGTGCCTTGCCCGATGTGCGCGATGGCCTAAAGCCAGTGCATCGCCGCATTTTATATGCCATGTTCAAGGAAGGCCTCTTATCCAGCAAGAAATTTAGCAAGTGCGCCGGGGTTGTCGGGGAAGTATTGAAAAAATATCACCCCCACGGCGACTCTCCCGTTTATGACGCTTTAGTTCGTATGGCGCAGCCTTGGAATATGCGCGAAGTTTTGATCGAGGGCCAAGGAAACTTCGGTTCGGTCGACGGCGATCCTCCTGCTGCGTATCGTTATACCGAAGCGCGCATGGCGAAAATCGCTGAATCCATTGTTGCTGACATAGAAAAAGAAACGGTCGATTTTTCACCGAACTTCGATGGTACTGTCGACGAGCCTGTAGTTTTGCCTTCGCGCGTGCCGAATCTTTTGATAAACGGTTCCGAAGGTATCGCGGTAGCCATGGCCACCAAGTGCCCACCGCATAATTTAGGCGAAGTCGTCGATGCTTTGCTTGCCTTGATTGAAGAGCAATTTGAAGATGGTCCAAAGCTTAGTTTTGAACGGCTCGAAAGCATTATTCCGGGTCCAGATTTTCCGACCGCAGGCATTATTTGCGGCCGTTCAGGATGCACGCAAGCATTGCGTACAGGACGCGGCACTATTACCATTCGAGGCCGTGCCGAAATCGAGCGCAATGAATCAGGTAATAAAGAACGCATTATTATCACCGAAATTCCTTATCAGCTTAACAAAGCACGTCTTTTGGAGCGCATTGCCGAACTCGTGCGTGAAAAACGCATAGAGGGCATCTCGGATCTGCGCGATGAATCGTCAGATCGCGAAGGTATGCGTATCGTTATCGAGGTAAAGCGCGATGCGGTAGGCGAAGTGGTCTTAAATGCATTGCTGCAGATGACGCCTTTGCAAAGCACGTATTCGGTAAACATGTTGAGCATCGTTGATGGCCAGCCCATGACGCTGAACATGATGCAAATGCTCGATAATTTCTTGAACTTTCGTCGTAAGATCGTCACGCGAAGAAGTCGCTATGAACTAAAAGAAGCAAGTGCGCGTTTTCATATTATTGCTGGTCTTCTTACGGCACTCGACGACATCGATCGTGTTATCACTACTATTCGTGGTTCAAAAAATACTGACGAGGCTCGTCAAAACTTGATGGCATTACAGTTCGCTAATGCACTTAAAATTGAGCTCTTTTTAGCCCAGCCTACTCATCAAATCGAAGATTGGATGAAGCAAGGCTTTGCCGTGCTCGACTTAGACCAGGCCAACGCTATTTTGGAAATGCGCTTGGCGCGTTTGGTGGGTCTTGAAAGAGACAAGCTTATCAATGAAGCCAAGGAATTGCTGCTCGAAATCACTCGTCTTAGGGCGATTCTTGCCGACGTCAAAATCCTTATGGGCGTCATCAAAGAAGAGCTGATTTTGGTCAAGACGCAATTTGCTAATCCTCGTCGCACTGTTTTTGAGGGCGAAGCGGAGTCTCTTAGCAAGGAAGATTTGATCGCTGAAGAAGATGTTTTAGTAACGATCAGTCACTTAGGCTATGTAAAACGCGTGCAGCTCTCCAATTATCGCGCGCAGCGTCGCGGTGGCAAAGGGAAAACGGCAGTAGTCGCGAAGAATGAAGACTTTGTTCAAGATGCTTTCGTTGCTTCGACTCATGCCTATTTGCTAACCTTCACCAACTTAGGCCGCGTGTACTGGGTGAAAGTGCATGAATTGCCAGAAGGCACCACTTCTTCTCGTGGTCGTCCGATCGTGAATTTGGTTTCGCTCGATGAAAAAGAACAAGTATGTGCGATTTTGCCGGTGCGCGAATTTCCAAGCGAAGAAGGCAAGCAATACATCATTACCTGCACTAAGAACGGTAAAGTTAAAAAGACCGACTTAATGGCTTATAGCAATCCGCGCTCAAGCGGGTTGATCGCATGTGGGATCGAAGATAACGATGAACTCATTTCCGTCAAAATGACCGATGGCAAAAATGATATTTTGCTTTCCACGGCGAAGGGTATGGCCATTCGTTTCTTAGAAACCGATGTACGTAATTTTGGTCGCCAAGCCGTAGGCGTGCGTGGCATCAAGCTTAAAGGTGCTGACAAAGTTGTTTCTATGGAAGTGCTCAACAATGATGCAACCATTTTGACGGTTACCAAAAATGGTTACGGTAAGCGCACAGAAATCGCCGAATATCGTCGCCAAACTCGCGGTGGTTATGGTCTGATCACCATTAAAGTTGATGAACGAAATGGGCCAGTGGTTGCAGCGATCCAAGTAAAAAATGAAGATGAAATTATGATCGTTACCAATCAAGGCAAATTGATCCGCATGGGTGCCGAAGGCGTTTCAACTTATGGCAGAAATACCAAGGGTCTACGTCTTATTTCCATGGATAAAGAGCTTGGCGAAGCCGTAAGTTCGCTCGTTTATCTCAAAGAAGATACGACTGAAGAAGAATTGGTGTAATTTCCGCCTAAGAAATGCCGATGAAATAATGCTCTTAACCCTCGCAATAGGCGAGGGTTTTTTACTATGCCGTCCAAGAATCCAAGAATGGCGAGGTCCTCGCCAAACAGATATAGTGAAAAAGATTTTTTGCGGCATTAATTCTTAAATCTTCATGAACTTTATGTCTTGTTTTATAGCAATGGCTGCGCTAGCCAGTAATGGTTTGTCGACGTTTTTTCTTCGGTGTCATCACCAGATTAAAAATGTCATTCATGCCTCCTCGATGGAGACATGATTTTTGTAGATTTGAATAGGAGATGAAAATGAAAGTTCTTCGACGTTTATTTCTTGCGACCTTCGCCCTTGTATCCACCACTTCGGTAGCTGATTTGGTGCAACCAGGAATTCCTGGCAATGAAGATGCGCCTTTGCGAGTTAGTGGCGGGGCTCTCACCGGCCTTAGTGGCACTAAAGATGGCTTTGGTTTTCGTAATGTTGGTGCGGGTTTGGGTATTGCTCACAATGTCGGGTATGACTTTGATTATGGCATTTCTATCGCTGGTAACTGGGCGAGCTCCAATAACCGCATTTTCACTGAAAAAGCTAAAGGCACCGAAGGCGGACGTCTCGATGTTGAATTGATGACTCGCTACATGCCTGAACTTGCCGAAAAATTTCACGCAGGTTTGGTGATCTCGTTGGGCTGGTCACGTCAGTTTGGCGAAAGCGGCAAAGCTATTAATGACAATGTATCTTTTGGCGATCTTAACTTCAAAGTTGGTCCTGCAATCAGCGTTGGTCTGGGCGATTCTTTTGCTCTTTATTTCGCAGCTAAATACAGCATGCACAGCATTCGTTTTGGCGCTAAAGAAGGAAGCGATGCTCAAAAATATGCAAACTTATCTGGTCTTGATTTCCCACTCGGTTTTTGGCTCTCAGTTTCAGATACCACCGCTCTCTTTCTCGAAGCTAATACTCGTTTCCTCAGCTTCAAAGATTTCGGCCGTAGCCTCAAAGAAGAAGTCACCCTTGGCTTTAGCTTTGCAATCTAATTGCTAAACGCTATATAAAAAAGCGGCTCTATATGAGCCGTTTTTTATTTTAAAGAATCAAATAGCCTTAAAAATTACTTAGTTAGTAAGTTGCATCTTCGCCCTATAACCAGCTAAAAAATAAGAAACATTTATAGGGTCTCCTAAATGAAAACAGCAGCATCACTCTTTTTTTCTGCAGCACTATGTTCACTTCTTGGACTCATGTCCTGTGGCAACGACACTGAAAAAGCGGGCAATAAAGTCCCTGTTGCAGGCGGTCCTACTGTTCCTGATTGTTCATTTGATTTTATTTCAAACTTTAAAGATGTGAGTGGCAGATACGAGGTTGGCGGCGGGATCGATAATGAAGAAATAAAAAGTATGAATAAAAAATGCCTGCAATTTTTTGACAAATGGGGCACTGATTACGAATGCATGGCCCAAACAAAAGAAAAAGATGACCTAGATTATAAGCTCGAAAAAGTTGGCAGCAAGGATCTCATGGAATTGTGCACGCTCGTTAAAAAGGCCTTCGCCCAACTAAAATAAAGTTATAAAATTTCGATAAAGAAAAATGGCTCCTAAAAGAGCCATTTTTTATTGCTCATATTCTTAAGTAGTACATTCATGATTACTGCAACTTGTGCAAGCTCTAATGCAGTCATTACATAGCATTTGGCATCTTTTGCATGCTCGCGCGCAGTGTTGATCATTATCCTGACATTGATGGCAACATTCTTCGCAGGCGCTAATACACGCCTCGCAGGATGCAACGCAATCATTACATACTTTTTTGCACTTTTCATCGACGCAATTTTTTATATGTTCTTGGCAGTCTCTGATGCAGTTACGGCACGCTTCAATGCATTCCTCGCATGATGTAATACAGAGCTGATCAAGACTTTGACACGCTTCGGCGCATTTTTTACATGCTTCGATACAGAGGGCGCATGAATCACGGTGTTTTTGCATGATGGTATCCTGATAAATTTATATCTTTTATTTATTAATTTGTATTCATAACGGCACTATTTGTGGATCTAAATGTAGTAATTATTATACTCGCTAATAGGCTTTATAGGGTGGTCAAAATAAATATATATGTCGGAATATATTGTTTTTTTAATGTGTAGGTGAACTATGGAAGGCCCATCGCTATTTTTGGCGGCCGAGCAATTAGCTCCCTTCAAGAATCAGCGCATTCTTCGTGTCAGTGGCAATACTAAAATTGACAAAGATAGGCTCGTGCGGAATATCTTTATACCTAGACCTTAGCTATTTTTTGCAGGTCTGCCTGAAAGGGGCACCTATTCACATTGGGATCTAGTAAATCTCAATGGCTCTGAGGGGTGCTAACGCATTTTTGGGCGGGCCAAAAATCTTGCGTTCCACTTCAAGGTGCCAGCAGGAGTTTGTGCGGTTGACCCAAAAGCCCGCACTTACCAACGTCATTGAAGCTTATAAACAGTTTGATGTGCGTAGCCCCGGCTTGATTAAAGTTGCATTGGCTTGCGATTAATCCTCGGCGCCATCTAAGAGCTCGACGTGAGTGCAGGCTTCGATCATTTTATGAAAGAGTACTAAGCACTCTACTCCTGCGCTTATTGCTCCGCACGCGACCAAAGCTGCCCCCGATCGCGCCCTAGCACTGGATTCTACCAATATTTTTACAAGCTTGGCGTCATCACCAACGGCCGCATTAATTTTTTTCAAAAAATCTGTGCCGCCCAAAGCATAGCCCGCACATAAAATGCCAAGCCCAAAGCCTAATCTTTTTAATGAGGCCATAAGCTCGGGATGAGTATCATAAAATTTAATTATTGTTTCCCTATTATAAACGTCATTTGTAGGCACTTCTGCACCTTCATCCATAGCCAAGAGATTAAAGGAAAGAAAAAAAGAAAAGATTAAAAAAGCAGAAAAGATAAAGCGCATGACAGCTCCAAATGAGGACCTTTAATCACCTTACAATTTGTACCTTTCTTCGCAAGCGGCGAGTTCACCGTCGTGATTTTAGCGCTTTTTGGATAAAACCGAGCGCACCGCTAGAGCATAACCATCAGTGCCAAGTCCACAAATAAGGCCTTGGGCGACGGCACTTATGAATGAATGATGACGAAAAGGCTCTCTTCTAAAAATATTGCTAATGTGTACCTCGATTATCGGCATGCTGCAGGCCGCCAAGGCATCGCGAAGCGCGATTGAAGTATGAGTGAGGGCGCCAGGATTAATAATAATGGCATCGCTTTCAAGGCTTTGAATATGATCAATGAGAGCACCTTCATGATTGCTTTGAAAAAAACTAAAAGATAGTTCCTTAAATTCCTCAACGAGATTTCTTTCAATTTGTGCCAAGGTCGTCGTGCCATAAATTTCAGGCTGTCGTTTTCCTAAGGTATTTAGATTGGGTCCATTGATGATGGCGATCTTAGGCATAGATTCCTCACGGCACAGCATTCTCAAACTAAGGCTACGACGCTGTGCTTATCTTTGACAAATATTCTTGGCCATTTTTCATACTTTCGACAAAACTTTTTTCATCTTGGTTGGCGATATCATTAAGCGTGTCTTCTAAACTTTTTGAAAGGAGCTCATAGCTTTGTTTATTATGAGGATTGAGTGCTTGGATTTCATAATACAAATGAGGATTTTCCAAAAAAACTCTTTTTGCGATCTCAAGTACATTAGAAAAAGTTGTCGAGGAGAATTGTGAAAGATATTCAATAGAATAGCCACTTTGCATCAAACTTTTAATAAAAATAATATTCATTAAGTGAGAGAGCGAAAGGAGATAGGAAATAACTTTATCATGCTCATCAATGCTCATCGTTAGCACGGTCAAAGAGGTAGATTTAAAAAGATCCTTCGCTAAATTATCCGCCTCGTTATTTCCGAGACTTGTAATGATGATGTGCTTACCAAAAAGCACCTCTACGGCAGGGCCAAACATGGGATGCAAGGAAGTAACTTTTAAGCCTTTTTGGTGAAGCTTAAAAAGAGCTTCTTTAACGGGCGCTTTTACCGACGAGACATCAAAAATGACCGGTCTTTTTAAAGATTTTTTTCCAAGACCATCCAAAATGGCCGCGCTTGAACGAATGGGGGCTGCCACGACAATAATATCGCAGTCCAAAACTTCATCATTAATGGCACTATGATAATGGCAAGCAAAATCTGGCTTCTTTTTGTCGACGACACTAATGCTATGACCAGAGTCAGCAAAAAAGTGGCATAGCCAAGCTCCCATTCTCCCTGCACCGCCAATCACGGTCACTAAAAGCGGCGATTTCGCCACACCATATTTAATACGATCACGCTCTTGGCGCGAGAGCGATAGCTCCATCACGAGTTTTTGCAGATTAATGGCAAAATTTTTAGGTAATTCCAGCTCCTCCGCCAAAGCGATGGCGCGGGCAAACACTAATTTTTCACGGTCAAAATCTTTATCGGGAATATCGAGTTTTCTCTTGGCTTCGCCGATCTGTGACGATAAATGTTCGCGGCGCTTAATAAGCTCAAACAATTGGCGATCGATGGCACTGATATCTTGCCGAATATTTTCCAACACCGCAGCCTTTTCACTCATGATGGCCTACCCCAATCGACAATGAGCCATTTTCTCATTTGCGCGCGTGCTCTTAGATGTGGGTCAGGATTTACCGCTACAGCTTTGCCCACGAGATTAAGAAGAGGAATGTCCGAAGCTGAATCAGTATAAAACCAACAATCTTCAAGAGGCGTATTTAATTTATAGCAAAGATCGCGAGCAAAAATAACTTTATTGCGCCCAAAACAAGGAGGACCAATGGTCTTGCCTGTATATAAGCCGTTATTCACCTCAAGAACGGTACAAAGGCAATGATCAAGCGCCAAATCTTTAGCGACCAGCTCGGACAAGCCATCGAAGCTCGAGGTTAAAAGAGCAATTTTATGGCCTTGTTCACGATGTTTTTTTATGGCCGAAAGTGCGCCAGGCCTATATAAACTCTTTATAGTTGACGCAAAAAAATCTTCGGTTTTTTTTAATACTTCACTTTGTGATGCACCCTGCATCAAGGCCAGGCCTTTTTCGATAACCTCGTCGAGCTGCGTAAAGCCTAAATGATATTTGCCCAACCAAAATGAAGCCATGAGCATTTGTGGTAAGTTAATTGAACGAGTTTTCCACTCTGATTTTAGCCATAATTTAGCGCTATTATCTGCGATTAAAGTTTTATCTAGATCGAAAAACGCGATAGACATAGTGACCTTTATTATATGTTTTACTGGAGCACATAATAGCTAAGCATAGTGGGCATAGCGAAACTAACGAAAGGTGTAAAGTCTCGAGTAGAAAGAATGAATTGCTGGGCCTTAAGGGCAGATCAAATTAGCGCAAAGGATCTGTGCGCTGTTGATTGCTATTATAGTGATTTAAAATAGCTATTAATTTTGCTGATAGTGCTTTGTAATGCTTGAGCTTAATGTCGCAAATAGATTGATATAATTTATATATTATTGGGATTTATGAATATTTCGACTTGTTCCATCTTGTTCATTCTTTCGCTAGCTTCAACTCGCTCGGCAAATCCTGATCTTAGCGATGGTTTGAAGCTCTGCTACGGTTCCCAATTCGAAGAAGTCTCCTTGAGCTCTGTGACAAAAGTCGAAGTTTCTCTTTTGGGCTCCCTGGATGGAGGTTGAGGATTTCAAGGGTGAATACACTGGTTCTCAGATTTTCGACGTGTTGGCCCCACTTAGACTCCATGATCCAGATCGACCCGGCGCAACAGGAACTATGCAGACTGGAGAGATCATTGTGCATTTTCAAACCGACTCGAATGAACAGCGAACAAGGGCTCTCTACATTGGGAATAGTCGCCTCGTCCAAGATTCAGAGCCAGGTTGCGAGGACGTCGTCTATTACCCAAAAATTGAACTCGATCGCTCGTGGTTGCCATCAAAATAGAAAGCCACGGCCAATGTTCAAAGTGCCTAGTCATCACCAAAACAAATCCTTGCTCGCTTTCAGAGCAAGGCATGAATGAATCCGGACGCTGTGCTCTCATTGGCTTTCCAGGCTCGGTGAACCTAATAATTTTCTCGAGCAAAATCCGACCGCGGTTAAAAAGATTTTCGTGACATTGAATCTTCAACGGGGCACTTTCGGGAACGGATTGTCACGTCCGGTGAATTTCACGTCGAAGGTGGTCTCACACACAATTGTTTTGCATGGACAGGCATGTGCGGTGGACTTCTGTTTGATTTAGACGAGCTCGAGAAGTCAGAGGAGCTTATCTTCCACGGCATCCATGGCGGAGCAGAGGAAAGCACAACCCAAAATACCTGTTTCAATTTTGATAGACGCCCCCCAAAAGGGCATGCAAGTGAAGCTATTTCGTTTGGCGCAGAGGCTTGCTGCATCCGCTCTACCGGTCCTTGGTGGCCATGCGCCATAAAATTATATAATTTTGGAGCAAATATGCTCTAAAACGGCGTGGGAGGTTTTGCTTTCAAAGCTGAGTCCAATCATGAGCCTCTCTGGATGAGTTCTCATGGTCATAAATCTTGTAGGCATAGGGCGTTTAAAAAAACAAATTTCATTTATAGCGCCATAAAAAGCCCAATAAAAGTGTCTCAGGGAGATATAAATATATATTCTATATCTCTTTAAGCCTTGTTTTTTGGAAGTAAAAAGTTATAAAGAATGGCGCTGAAAAGTTTTATTTCTTAACTTAAATTTAGGATGCGATATGGGTTTATGGTTTTTTTTGTCGGTACTCATGCTTGGTAATCTTTGTCTCAAAGCTTATAAGTTGCGCCTCTTAAAAGTAGACGCCACTAAAGAGATCGATGAATTAAAAAGAGAAATAAATAAATTGCGCGAAGATTTCGCGCGGGAAAAAAGAGAGCGTCGTCTCGAGCAGCTTGAAGAAGCGGTTTTCTTTGGAGACTTTGAGTTAAAACGAAAATTTGCCGACCTGCATGCTGAAATGGATCAAAAGAAAATAATTTAACTTCAACAAAAAAGGCCTTGCTTAGGCCTTAGTTTAGGCCGCACCCAAAAAGTGCGGCATTTAATTATCAATCAAAAGCGCAGGTGCAGGTTCTGCTCGAGCCCGAGCCGGTGCAAGCAAGGCTTCCGCCACCTTGGCATGCTGCTGCCACATCTTTGGCTGCTTTTCCAGTTCCAGTGCAGCCAAATTTATTGCCATCGCCAGGAAATATATAGCCGCAAGTAGTGTTAGCGGTACCATCTTCTGACGGCGCTTTAGAAAGGCGAGCAATTTCTCTAAAAAGAACGACGACGCGTTGGGCCTTATCAACGCTCAATGAAATACTTCCCGTGCCGCGTGTGGAGCTTGGCATATCCGCGCTCAGGCTTTGACACAAAAACAAAACGCTAAAAGCAACTATCCATCCCTTCATAACTTCCCCCGGAAAAAAGGAGTCTTAACGACTCCGATTTCCCTCTTAGTGAGGAGGCTAGGAACGAGTGTTCACTATGCAATCGTGATTCGCTTATCTAAATATACTTCCTGAATGGCATGCAGTAGAGCAACGCCCTCTTTAAGCGGTTTTTGAAAAGCTTTACGTCCTGAAATCAGGCCCATGCCACCGGCTCTTTTGTTGATCACGGCAGTGATTACTGCTTGGGCCAAATCATCTTTACCCGAGGGGCCACCGGAATTAATCAGGCCAATACGGCCCATGTAGCAATTCGCTACTTGATAGCGCGTAAGATCGATAGGATTATCGCTACTCAACTGCTCGTATACCAAAGGCGAGGTATGACCAAAAGCAAGGGCCGTATAGCCGCCGTTATTGGTCGGAAGTTTTTGCTTGATAATATCCGCGCCGATCGTGACGCCCAAATGATTTGCCTGGCCCGAAAGATCCGCTGCTGCGTGATAATCAGTGCCATCTTTTTTAAAACCGCTGTTTCGTAAATAGCACCACAAGACCGTAAACATGCCAAGCTCATGTGCGCGAGCAAAAGCTTCGCTTATTTCCTGAAGCTGGCGATGGGATTCTTTGGATCCCCAATAAATCGTCGCCCCAATGCCCACAGCTCCCATGTTGAAGGCTTCTTTGACCTGGCTAAACATTACCTGATCATAAGAAGCTGGAAAGCTCAGCGTCTCATTATGGTTGATTTTAACGATAAAGGGAATTTTGTGGGCAT
This sequence comes from Myxococcota bacterium, assembly GCA_052034245.1. Lineage (GTDB taxonomy): Bacteria > Myxococcota > UBA727 > UBA727 > JABDBI01. Next base: position 462 of record JBPOIV010000120.1, on the reverse strand, counting down.
AACGATTGGCAACGGCCGCAAGTACGCCGTAGGTCGAGGCAACGGCATTACAGCCACCTTCTATGGCAAGTTCGACGATATTTTTTGGATCAAAATAAGCAGGATTTGGCGCAAAGGAAGCCCCCGCTGAATGCTCAACACCTTGATCGACGGGTAAAATGCTCAGATACCCAGTTTTAGCAAGGCGCCCGTGGTTAAACATGGTCGAAAGATTTCTTAAAACGGTAGGGCTGCGATTTGAATCGCGCATGACATCATCAATGAAATGGGGGCCGGGCAAATAGAGCTGCTCTTTTTTAATGCCTCGACATTGATGGTGTAACAAGTTTTCATGCGCACCAAGTAACGCTTCAATATTCATGCTGGCCTCTACTAAGTTTTTTATTTACTGTAGAGATAAGCCTTTGGGGGCTAAATTAAAGGCGGGGCGAAGATAAAAAGGGCGAAATAAAATTAACAAAT
>JBPOIV010000174.1:0-25096 GCA_052034245.1 Myxococcota bacterium | reverse complement strand
AGGCTTCATGACAGGAAATTAGGCATAAGATGCTAAGAAATAAGAATAATTTCATAGGGTACCAAGCATAAAAGGCCTGCTTTTTTCTAAGGTTTTTTTTCTCAAGAACACTCTTATGGTCATTTTCATTAGCTAAAAACTCCCTAAAATCTTTATTTATAGTTCTATTCTTTGGCCTAGCAGACGTAAAATTTTATGAAAAAAATAATGGCATTTGAAAGCAGTTGTGATGATACCGCAATCGCTATCGTTAATGAGAACGGCGAGATTTTAAGTGATTTGATGTACAGTCAAGTCAGCGAATATGCGGTTTTTGGCGGCGTGGTGCCTGAAATTGGCTCTCGTGCACACATCGAGCAAATTTCAGGTCTTAGTAAAAAAGCTCTCAGTCTCGCATCACTTTCTGCCAAAGATATAGATATCGTCGCGGCAACCTTTGCGCCAGGGCTCATCGGTCCTCTGCTCGTGGGCGCTAATTTTGCCAAAGCTTTTTCTTTGGCGCGTGGCATTCCTCTGATCGCTGTCCATCATATTGCAGGCCACGTACTTTCTGGTTTTGGCGAGCCCGATTTTCCGCCGCCGCCTTTTGTTGCGCTCATTGCTGCGGGAGGCCATACCGCACTTTATAGATGTGATGAGAATTATCGCATAAGCCTTATAGGCCAGACTCTAGATGATGCCGCCGGCGAAGCCTTCGATAAAATTGGCCGAGCCTTAGGTCTTTTATACCCCGCAGGTAAAGAAATGGATCGCTTGGCACGTAGCGGCAATCCTTCGCGATTTAAATTTAGCGTGGCGATGAAAAACGAGTCTCATTTTAACTTTTCTTTTTCGGGCTTAAAAACCCAGGCCATTCAGTGTATTCGTGCCGAATCTCCATTTGATCTTTCAACCATGCAAGATCTTTGTGCCTCGGTTGAATATTCTATTGCCGAAGCTTTGACGCTAAGAGCAATGCGCGCTTTGAAAACTTTGGGCCTTAAAAATTTAGTCATAGGCGGTGGGGTCGCGGCAAATACTAAATTACGCGAGATGCTGAAAGAGCGATGCGAAGAGCAAAAAATCGCCCTTTTTCTTCCTGAAAAAAGATTGTGCACTGATAATGCCGTTATGATTGCCCGCGCAGCCATCATCGCTCTTCGCCAGAAAAAATCCACGCCCTTAACGGTTGATGTGAGAGCGAGCTTAGCGATTGAAGATGCGGATCTCCTTTATCCTACTTTTTAGTGGATGAGTGTCTATCTACTAAAGAATTTTTATTTAGATAGATAATAAATTTTCTAAATCCCTCATAATTATCTAAAATATTAGTGGGGGAATGTCATGAAAAATAACTTCTTTATAGTGATCCTTATGGCACTATTTTTTATGGGCCTTAGTTCATGTTCGAAGAAAGCAAATAATGATGCTTCTTGTGGGACAAGTGCCACGCCTTCGTGTGATATTCCTGCCGATTCTTTGGAAACCAATGCAAGCAGCGGCGAAACTATTTTTTGCGAGCCCGGGACGGACTGCTCCTGTAGCACGCCCTCGTGCACGCTCTTATGCGAACGAGATAGTAAATGTAGCGCTTCTGGCGCATTAGCGAAAATTCTTTGTGCCGATGGCTCAGATTGTTCATGTAGCGGTGAAAATTGTTCCATTGACTGCATCGATGGTGCCGATTCTTGCAATTGTACCGGCGTGGGCTGCAATGTTATTAAGCATCTGACGGGCGAGGATGGCAAAGCATCAAGCTGCACAGAACAAAATTGCTCGGTGCAATGCGGTATTGGCGGCGATTGCACGTGCTCAGGCGAATCCTGCACAACGATTTGTGCGAAAGAAGCCCGCTGCAACTGTACGGGCAAGCAATGCAGCGTCTTTTGTGTCGATGGCGCAAAGTGCAGCTGCGAGGGCAAAAATTGCCTCAATATTTTGGTGGGCGAATGCGGGGCGAATCAAAGCTGCACCTGCGCAAAAGAGAACTGCTTAATTAATTGCCAAGAAGGCTCAGCTTGCACCTGTTCCGGCGAGCGCTGCTCAATTATTTGTAATAAAGACTCAAAATCCTGCTCCTGCCAAGGAAAAGAATGCATCGTTGGCGGCTGCAGTGCAGAAGATAAGCGTTGCAGTTGCACTGGCGAAAATTGCGCGGTGGTAGACGGCATATAATAGGCAACTTACTTATCGATTTCTTCGGCAATGATTCCTAAAGATGCTAAAAGCAAAGGCAAATCATGTAAGTCCGCATAAAGCAAAAGTCGTGGGATACTTTGGGCGATAAAATAAGCTGGTGTCCTTAGGTGTATGATTGGTTTTCTTTGTTCAGTAATAACTATGCTGACTTTAATATGGCCCTCAGGCCCTTCCACTTCGCCACTACCGAAATTTTTAGTTGCCGGCGTGAGCGTCAGTGCAGGGTCTTCTCGCAAAGAAAATAGAGAAATTTTTTCTTTTTTAAAATAGCTAAGCCTTTCTTTAAGCCATACTATGCTCGCATACAGATCTCGAATACGTATATAAAGACGAGCCATAGCATCACCGCCTTCAGCAATATTAGCTTGAGGTGCAATGCCATAATCAATAGATTGATGGGGAGTGTTTCTTAAATCATAATAACACCGATTTGCTCGTATGAAGGCACCGCTTAATCCCAATGAACTCGCCAGCGCCAGATTAATAGTTGCTTTTTTTCTTAAGTGTTGACTGAGAATAGTTTCATATTCGATGCTCGATTCTATCTCGTCGATAAGTTGCAAAATAGTGTCAAAATTATCAGCTAATTCAAGTTCGTTTATGCTAGGATTATTTTCTTCTTTTTTAAATATTTTTCCGAATGCTTGATAATAGGGTTTGATGATGTTTTTAGCATTTCTTGATAGGTCATATAAAGTATTTGTATTTAAGCTGGTAAATACTTCTTTTAGTATGCATAAATGATGGTAAACGCGCGTAATTTCTATAGCAAAAGCACGCATCTGTTTTATATTTTTTTCAGCCTCACTGCCGAGAATATCTTCATAGGCCGCGATTAAAGCTAATTGATAAAAAATAGGCGTTCGCTGGTTGATGCGAGCGATGTCGTGCACTGCCTCGCTACAAGAATCTTCTGCCAGAATAGTTTCTAAATCGTGAAACAAATATCCGCGCTCGACTTTTGCATTGATGATTTTTGAGCCAAGCAGCTTTAACTCAAGACCAATTTTGATGGCGAGAGGATCAAAAAAAGGTTGGATGCGATGACTTGTTAGTTCCGTCATCGTCACAGAAACAGTACTTGTTCCCGGTGTCGCTTGATAAAGTTCTTTTTGCTGAAAGCGGGAAATGAGAAGCGAGTTATCGACGGGTATGTGTGAGGGTTTCATGATTTTATCGCCTCAGTGTTCTGCTATATCAAAATTAAATTTTGCGGCGATGTCGTTTTCAAGCCACAGCGCACCTGCAAAAAGCGACGATATACTGGGAAGAAGCTTATCGCCCTTGCTTACTTCGATGACAATATTCACCCGATAGGGCAATTTTAAACTTCTTAATTGATAAATTATCTCATGAGTGGCATCGCTATTAATTTCTTTATTGGGCCACTCTAAGATTTTAGTAGGGATAACGATGATTTGATCGAGCAGGGTTAATCGAGTATCGGGATCATGTTTTAGAAAATAGGTGGCCGCATTTAAGTGACTTTGATCCACCTTAATAAAATAGCCCTGCGGCAAAGAAATGTCGTCTTGCACAATGAGACTGCCCAATCGTTGATCGAGTAATGATTTTAAGCTTTTAAACATAGCCGTGCCTCATTCAATAAATTCGCCACATCGCTTTTCTCAAAATGGCAAAGAGCATAATTTTTGTGGATTTTACTGGCGAGTAAGGACTCGGCCTGACCAAAAGACGTCCACTGCTTACAGCCATGAATATGAACGATATGATTTTTTAGGGGCAGATGATGCAGATTATGCACAATAAGAGCCGAAAGTTTTGGTGAAATTCCGCCCCACAAAATAAGCGTGTTAGCGGCGAGAATTGAGGGGGCATCATAGCAAAAAAGCTCCTTACTAAATCGTTTTTGAGCAAAGTTTTTAGCCATGGTGCCGCAACACGTGGTGCCTAAGATTTGAAAAATCGAGAGAGGAAATATCCTTTGAGGAATTAAATTTTTCATAGTTTTCTGCTCGATTTTTTTCGCCACCACCAAAATAGCAAAGGAATAAAAAGGGCGGAAATAATGATGGTATTTTGCTTGTCGTGAAGGCTAAGATTATGGGCTACGAGTAGGAAGAGTAGAGAAATCCAAAGGTTGAAGAAGAGCATAATTGTTAGGAGAAAATCATCGGGCAAAATCATAGGTAAAAGAGCTTTTTTAGGCATGATTTCCTTAGCCAAAAGCAAGCTTCGCATTAATAGGGCAAGCACCATTAAAATTATTATGACGATGAATGCCACGAATATTTTTTGCACCATGAGAGAATCCTAAAAGCCCGTTCCAAATTTCTTAGACTATTATCGCCCCTCGTTAGTATAACAGCCTAAGAAACGCTCAATGAGGCTTTTCTTGATTTTACTCGCTATTTGTGTGGAGGGCCAATGTTTCAAAATGATGCGGTGACGGCCGCCTACTTACGCATAAAAGATACTATAGTGTTGAGCCCTTGCCTTTTTTCGCCTTGGTTATCAAAAATTACTGGCGCCAAAGTATTTTTGAAAATGGAAAACATGCAACAAACCGGCTCTTTTAAAGAAAGAGGCGCTTTGAACTTTTTAATGTCGAAGCCTAAAGGAACCATTAAAAAAGTAGTTGCCGCTTCCGCCGGCAATCATGCCCAAGCAGTAGCGCTGCATGCTCGACGCTTAGGAATTGCTGCCACCATTTTTATGCCTCTTGGTACCTCCAATACTAAAATCTTGCAAACAGAAAGATATGAGGCCGAGGTTAAACTCGTAGGGCAAAACTATGATGAAGCGTATGCTTTCGCGCAGGAATATACGCTCGAGCATGACGCCGATTATGTCCATGCTTATAATGACCTCGATGTGATTATTGGTCAGGCCACCATTGGCCTTGAAATACATCAGCAAATAGGGGTGCCAGATTTTGTTTTTGCGCCGGTAGGTGGGGGAGGGCTTTTCTCAGGTATTGCGCAATTTTTTGCCAACCAGGAAGCTAAAACTCCGACGATGGTAGGCGTGGAAGCCTCGGCTTTTCAATCCATGGCCCAGGCCTTGGATAAAGGAAAACCCTTCTCGCTGCTTGGTGAAAAGACCATTGCCGATGGTATTGCCGTGAGAAAAGTTGGCACTTTGACTCATCAAATTTGCGATAGTCTCAAGCCAACGCTCGTAAGTGTTGATGATGATCAGATTCAGCATGCCATCATGCTTTTGTTAGAAAAACAAAAAATAGTAAGCGAAGGAGCAGGCGCTGCGGCCACAGCCGGGCTTTTACTTGCAGATTTTAAAGATGCCATTATCGACAAAAATGTAGTCGTGGTCGTTTCCGGAGGAAACATAGATTTGAGCCTTCTTTCACGGCTCACGGGCCAGGAATTAATTAGATCCGGTCGCTTATGCCGCATGTCCATGGTTATCAAAGATACCCCAGGGTCATTGTCGCGTTTGCTTTCAAGTATTACGCGAGCTGCAGGCAATATCGTTGATATCCAACATGAGCGTTCTTTTGCTCTTTTGAAGTGGAATGAAGTGTTGGTGGATGTGACCGTTGAAACCAAAGATGAAGTGCATGAAAAACAAATGCTCACTTTGCTTCTCGACGAAGGATATAAAATAAACATGCTGATGGGGAATTGTTTTGTTTCGTGATAGCGAAAAAGATTCTACACACAATCGCAAAAGTCTCCCTATTGGGTGGTGCTTGTCTTTGCACGTCGCTGGTATGGGAAGTCTGCTTTGTCTGAGCGTACTTTTATCGCTTTTGCCCTTTCAATATGGTCGCGTTGAGCAAGATGCTATCACTGAAGCCCGTATTCTTGCCGAAGCCGTATCGGCGCTTTATCAGCGTTTAGGGCCGCAAGAGCCCAAGGACTTTGCCCGTAAACTCCTTTTACGCATTGCCCGAACACCGCATATTTCAGTGGTGAATGTCTATGATCAAAATGGCATTGTGCGCTACAGCACGGATTCGCGAGAACTTGGCAAATATTATGCTTTTCGCCTTGGCGTCATCAAAGAAGAAAATCATTTGACCGTGAGCCATATGGCCTCTGATTCCAGCAGTGGCATTGGCAGCGTATCGGTACTCATCGATCGCGATTTAATGTTGCTTTCAACCCACCGTCTCTTTGTTCAGGTTGGGGTTGGCCTTTTGGTGATGATTTTTATTCTGTCATTTTTAGTAAAAGGACTTGCAGAAAGGCTTGTCAGCTCGCGCCTTAGACGTTTAATGCATGTTATCGAAGATGCTGAAAAAGGCTCCTTTTTAATTCGTGCTGATGTTGATCGTAACGATGAAATAGGCCATGTGATTGTTGGCTTTAATCAGCTTCTCGGTGTTATTACGCAAATCGAAGCACGCTCTTTGGAACGAGAGCATAATGCGCAAGATGCTCAAGTGCAAAAAAATATGCGCTTAAAGCTTGAAGAGACGCTATTTCAGCTTGAACGTTCCAATGAAAAGTTAAACTCCAAAGTCCAAGCCCAGGAACTTTTAATGGAAGCCGCCCACCGCTTGGGCGGAACTTTGCAGAAAGAATCGGTGGTTGAGCGGCTTGTGCATCTGATTCAAGAAAAGCTTTCGTGGACGCAATTTGCTATTTTTTTGATGGAAAATAAAAACCATGATCGGCAAAACTTAAAGCTTGCCGCGGAAGTAGGAATTTCTTCAGATGTCATTGCTCGCCAAAGCTCGATTTTGATTGGCGAGGGTTTCGTGGGCATTGTTGCTGAAACAGGCGCGCCTTTGATCGTCGGTAATCTTGAAAAAGAAAAGACGCTAAAATTATGGGAAGCGCCCGGTCAAAAGATGACCGATCTAGATTTTGGCAAAAATGGCTCTTTGATGGTCGTACCGATGCTTCATAAAGGGCGTGTAGTGGGGGTTTTTGCCTTTCTTGATAGCAAAAACAATGTTTTTGACAAAGAACATGTCGATTTGATTTCTGCTCTTGGTGCTCAGGCCGCTTTGGCGATCATCAATGCTGAACTTTATGAGACGACGCTTGAACTTGCAACTTCAGATCCGTTGACCGGTATCATGAATCGCCGGGCCATGGTGCGACAAATTGAATATGAGCTCACGCGGACGCAGCGTTTTAAAACGGATTTGGCATTATTACTCGTCGATGTTGATCATTTTAAGGCCTACAATGACCGCATGGGCCATGTGCTTGGTGATGTCGCGCTGAAGGAAATAGCGGGTGCTTTAAAGCACAGCATTCGCAAGGTCGATAGCTTGGCGCGTTTTGGCGGCGAAGAGTTTTGTGTTATTTTGCCTCAAAGCAGTGAAAAAGCAGCTTGCGAAGTCGCCAATAAACTTTGTGAGGTCGTGCGTGGCTTAAAGCTGCGCGGTTCAGAAAAACAAGAGCTCGGTCATTTATCGGTCTCTATTGGTATTGCCGTGATTCCGGGTGAAGCAGATCTCATGGATCGAGAAGGCGTGCTTACTGATCTCATTGCCGCGGCCGATCAGGCTCTCTACGAGGCTAAAGGCCTGGGACGTGATCGTTTCATGGTCAATCATCGTTTCATCGAAGATATTCAAGCTTAAGGCACATTGTTTTTGCATCTAGAGAAAATGCAGTCATTATTAATAGACAGAACTTAAAATAAAAGTTTTGTTATTGTATTAAAAAATTGAGTAGGGAGCTGATAATGATAGAAATTCCTGATGAACAAAAAGAAGTAGCGGAAATAATTTCCTTTCAGGTTTCCTACAGTAAAAAACATATTAAATCCACCTGGTGCTTGTCTATAGTTATTGTTGCTATGTTCTTATTAGAAGAACTTTTTGGCGGCAGTACTACGACGTCGGTGTTGGTGCGAATGGGTGCCAATGTTAAAGAATTGGTCAGCGATGGCCAATATTTTCGATTGATGTCATCAGTATTTTTGCATGCGGGTTACATGCATGTTTTTTTTAATACTTATGTATTATTTGCCTTAGGTGGGTTTTTCAATCGTATTTTAGGCGAAGCAAAATATTTAAGTATATTTTTTGTTTCAGGAATTTTTGGCTCCCTCAGTAGCTATTATCTTGGAAAGGCGGAAATAAGTGTGGGCGCTTCCGGCGCTATTTGGGGCCTTTTTGGTGCCAGTCTTGCCTTGGCCTTTTTTAAGACGGCTCTTATTCCTGAAGCCATTCGTCTGCGTCTGAGAAAAATTACCTTTATCAACTTGGCAATAAATCTAGGTGTTTCTTTTTTACCGATGGTCGATATATGGGCGCATCTTGGTGGTGGTATCGCCGGCTTTTTATGCAGCTTATTAATGATTTTTAGCAATAAGCATAAGACGATTGAAATTATAAAAAATCGCCTATTTCAATTAATCGCGATTATATTTTTTGTCATTTACGCAGGAAGTATAGCGATGGCTTTTATCATCTATCAGCCTTGGAGTGATCAGATGAAAGCTGATTTAGTGGAACATTCTTTAGGCAATGCCCCCTTCTCGGTCAAAATTCCTGCTGAGTTGAAGCTCAAAGATAGCGAACAGCAGGCTGAACATGCGATTTTTCAGTTTGGTAATTTAGGTATTGACCAGGTGGTCATTGAACTGCAACTTTTTCCGGATGCGAATCTCAAAGAAGAAAATGCCAATGAATGGCTAAGCAGCCAACAAAAAAGACTGCTGAGAGATCCAGCGGCTGGTACCGATCTAAAACGTTCGCTTGATTTACGAACTACGCCTGGGGGCAGTCCAGAGCTTTTTTATAAGCTTGAGCCCAAAGGCGATTTGGTCGCCTATAGCTATGCCTTTATTCGCGAGGGCTATGCCATAAAACTTGTTTTTATAACCGCGGCCTCTTTAAAGCAGGCCAAAATAGAAAGTTTGGCGCGTGCTATAATAGATAGTTTGCAAAGAAAATAAAGAAAAAAGCCGCCTTAAAAACACCTTGCCTCAAGATTAAGCGACGGTTAAATACACCAAAGTAAACAGGTGTAACGTGATAAAAAGCAATATAGTATCGGTAGTTATGGTCGTCGTTTTTGCAAGTCTTGCCCATGCTTTGACGGTATCGTGGAAAGTAAAGCTTGAAGCTCAACCAAAAGAAGTAGAGCTGCCTACTTTTGCGAAGGTGAAAGATCTTAAAGAGCATATCGCAGGTTTACGAAAACTAAGTGCCAAACAGATCCGGGTGATGGCTGGTGGCACTGCACTTGATGATGAATCTTCTATCAGACAAATCCCCGAAAAAGAGCGCAGCCCTTTCATCGTGGTTATCGATCCTAAAAATTAACTTGATACTGGGCCCAAAAAAAACCTCTAAGAACACTCATCATCCAAGCTTGCGCATGAATCTATTCGTGTCGTAGAGGGAGCAATGTTCGAAGCTGATCGTGCCAATGACTAGCGCGAAACTTTAATGCTCCACGCCAGTCATGCCGCCAAGTGCTATGCCTCTTGGCTAAGATTCAAGGCTTCATTATAGATAATTTTCGCCTTTGCTTTTAGCTCTGTAAGATATTGCTGAATAAAGGCACGACGACGAGGATAGAGAAGATTGGATTTAATGCTGTCTTTTTCAGCCTCGTATTTGCTTATATCAGCTTCTTCTTTGCCTTTTAATCGCAGTGCATAGAGTTGGCCATTGGCCTCAACTATTTCGGAAGCAACTGGATTTTGCATGGTCAATTTAAAGGCTGCATCGCTGATTCCCTCAGCACGACCGATTTTTTGGATATAGGAAGAGGAGCGGCTAAATGGCCCAGTACTATCAGCTACTGGAGCAGTTTCTTGCATTGATACTGCGACGTCAGCTTTGCCATGGATCAGGCCTTCAACATTCACTTTGTCGAGAGGGATACCAGTTTTTAGTTGGTCGAGTGCTTGCTGTGCTACGACACGAGCTTTAGCTTTTAGCTCATCTTCACGAATAAGAGCAGTGGCGATCTCATTTGTAGCAGCTTCAAGCGTCGTGGTTGAAGCTTCCATTTTGTCGGTGACCTTAATAATGTGTAAACCAAAAGGACTTTGGACAACGTTGCTGATTTCATTAAGTTTCAGCGCAAAAGCAGCCTTACTAAACTCTTCTACCATCATACCCGCACCAAAAAATCCTAAATCACCGCCCTTGGCCTTGCTGCCCAGATCTTCAGATTCTTTTTGTGCAACTTCGGCAAAATCTTCGCCATTTTTAAGACGAGCAAGGATCGCTTCGGCTTTGGCTTTTTGTTGATCTTTCACTTCTTGGCTGGCATCAGGCGCTACTTTCAAGAGAATGTGGCTCGCTTTGACTTCTTCGTCTTTTACGAATTTTTTAAGATTTTCGTTGTAGTAGGCAGCAATGCGGGGCTGATGACGCTTAATAAAAAGACCGATCTCATCAATGGTTATTTTTCGATCGCTTGCATATTTTTCAGGATTTACCCGCACAAATTCCAATGAAGTAATCTTGGTGTTTTTATCGATGAAACTTTGTTTTGCTTCACTATCAGAGATAAAAATTGAAGTACCAAGAATATCAGCCATTTGTTGAGCAACGAGCTCTTTCTCAACGAGCGCTTCAAAACCCGCAACGGTAGTACCAAAGAAGCTTTGGATGCGTCGTTCATATTCTTCTTTATTAAATTCTGCATCAGGGCCGAAAACTCGATCTTTAATCTCTTCAGCAAGCGTACGTGCTTCGACCTTAAGTTTTTGTTTTCTTCCTAGTTGCGTTAAGAGTTCACGAGAAACAAGTTGCTCAAGAATAAGACCTTTGAGTCCATCTTTTTGTGCTTGCTCCTCGGTATAGTCATTACGAAACTGCTTTATTCTTGCAAATTGATTGGTATAGGCACTTCTAAATTCTGCCATCGTAATCGCATGATTATTGACCATGGCTGCATAGGGCGTTTCGCCGGATACTTGCCCTGCACCGGGGCCAAAGTTAATGGCGAATACAAAAATGAGAACGCCAAAGAGAAAAACCATCAACCAAGAATTGGCGTTTCGCCGCATAAAATTAAGCATGAGAACCTGTCCTTTTAGAAAGCCTCTAGTTAAAACCTGACAATTGGCTTATACCACTAGCATTTTGGCACAATGATTGTGTGCTGCAAGCCATTTTTAATATGATTGAGTATTTGAGGCAAGTGTGCATTTGAAAAGGTCTTTGACTTTTTGTATAGAGGGAATGCCAAAGACCATTGGTTGTTTTTTAAATTAAGGTGAAGATGATGGCGAATTTTTTACATTCTTGGCTGTCCAATGACATAGCCATCGATTTGGGAACGTCCAATACGCTCTTTTTCGTGCGGGGCAAAGGGATTGTGGTCAATGAGCCATCGGTCGTGGCGGTGCATCAAGACCCCTACAAAAAAGATCGTGTGGTTGCAGTTGGTAAAGAAGCGAAAGAAATGCTGGGCCGTACGCCCCATAATATTTCGGCAATAAGGCCTATTCAAAAAGGCGTAATTGCTGATTTTGATGCGACGGTTGCTATGCTGAGGCATTTTCTTACCCGTGTTCATGGCAAAATGAATTTCATGAAGCCTAGTGCAGTCATTGGCGTGCCGGTTGGCATCACTGAGGTTGAAAAGCGTGCAGTGCGAGAATCAGCCGAATCAGCTAGTGCTGGCGAAGTATTTTTGATCGAAGAGCCCATGGCGGCAGCCATCGGTGCTGGCATGTCGATCACTGAGCCTTTTGGTAACATGATCGTCGATATTGGCGGCGGCACTACTGAAGTGGCAGTGATTTCTTTGGGTGGAATTGTATATAGCCATTCGATCCGTATTGGTGGTGATAATATGGATAAAGCTATTATAAATCATGTTAAAAAACAGTACTCTTTACTGGTTGGAGAGAGAACCGCTGAAGAAATTAAAAAGAAATTAGGAAGCGCTATTTTTGACAATAATGAAGAAACCATGATCATTAGGGGACGAGATGTCATGGCGGGCGTTCCAAGAAATGTAGAGATCAAAGCTCGCGAAGTGGTCGAAGCTTTGCAGGTGCCGGTGGCTTCAATCGTTGAGGCAGTACGGATGAGTTTAGAAAGGACGCCACCAGAACTTGCATCTGACATCGTTGATAGGGGTATTATGTTGTCGGGTGGTGGATCCTTGTTGAGAAATATTGATGTCCTGGTTCAAAAGGAAACGGGAGTGCCCGTCCATTTGGCCGCGGATCCAATAAGTGGCACTGTGTTGGGGGCTGGAAAGGTTCTCGAGGAAATTGACCGACTCCGGCAAGTTTTACGTAGTTAACGAATATAAATGGCGGTTGGCCGATGTGGTCGTTATTAGAACGCGCAAAGCGATTGATATTTGCCTTAGTGCTCAGTGTCATTCCTTTGGTTTTACTTTATGTGCAGAGCAAAGATACCAATATTAGGACTGTATTTGCTCAGCCAGTGATTCAAGTGGCAGGCGTCTTGGAAGAGGGCGCTTTAGCCATCACTGGTGCAGTGTCTGATTTTCTTTATCGCTATTTATATATAGTTGGCCGAAACGAAGAGGTTTTACGGCTGAGAGCAGAGGTGTTGGAAACTCGCGCCTTGAAGGCAAAAATTCAAGAATTAATTAATGAAAAATCTTCGATCTTAGAGCTTTATTTTCATAGCCCAGCTCCCGTGGATAGTCGTAGCGAATTTGCCCGTGTCATTGCTCGACGTGGTGCACCTATGGCTCGCATGATTCGCATCGATAAGGGCAGTAATCATGGCATCAAGGCAAGCTTTCCGGTTCTAAGTCACGAAGGAGTGGTGGGGCAAGTATTTAGCGTGGCTCCAAATTTTTCTGAAGTCTTGCTGATTACCGATTCATCAAGTGCGATTGAAGCCAAAATTGTCGGATCGGGCGCACGAGGACTTTTGCGAGGTATAACTAGCAATCATGAATATCTCATGGAGATTCGCGATATCGATGGCTTAATGCAAGTGCAAATAGGCGATGTAGTGATTACTAGCGGTCAAAATTCTTTTTTCCCCAATGGCATACCTATTGGCAAGATTATTGATTCTACCTCTAGCCGAGATGGCCTCTACGTTTCAGCGCGCATCGAGCCATTTGTTGTGATGGATCAAATCGATCATGTTATTGTTTTAGTGGAAAATTCTCGGGAGAAAAATCACTCTCTCAGCGCCGCATGGCCTTTGTCGGTTCAGTGATGAAAAAAGTAGTCGTTTGTACTTTTTTAGTTTTTATATTTGGGGCCTTATGGCCCAGTATCGCTATGTCTTTGCCGCTTTGGCTCAATGTCATGTTTTTACCGCCTATCGTTTTGTGTTTCGCGCTCCAGTATTTTCGTCCTTTCGAAAAAATATTTGTATGTCTTTTTGCGGGGCTCATCGTCGATATTTTGGGGGGCTTTGACTTGGGCATAAATATGCTCCTTATGCTTGCTTTTTCCTTCATTTTGGGGCGCAGCAATATTTTTATGGCGCGCATATCCCGTCTTGAGCTTAGTTATTATGTTATTGCGGTTTCGTTTTTATATCGCATCGCTCTATTTATCCTTGAATTACTTTTAGTTCGCGAGAAAAATAATATCTTTATCAGCCACTATGTTTTTGGTCCCCTAGTAGATGGGCTCTCGAGTATTTTATTTTATTATCTCTTAATAAAAATTCTTTCGGCAGTAAAAGCTTTAGAGCATAGTGACACGCTTCGGCCTGGCTATGGGACCTATTCATGAGCAGACCTGTGGATAGTAAAATCACCATTTTCGTCATAGGTATGGCGGGCGCTTTTCTCATTCTTTTTGGTCGCCTTTATTTTTTGCAAGTTATTAATGGCAAATCCTATGTGGAGCGAAGCGAAAGCAATTTTATTCAAGAGCGATTGATTAAGCATAGTCGCGGAAAAATATTCGATAGCGAATCTAAGGTTTTGGCGGATAATCGGCTTTCTTATGACCTCTACGTCACCTTCGCCATGCTTCCCGATAGTTTTAAATACCTTCGCGCCCTTACGGCCTCACTGCCGCTATCCCGTGCGGACTTAGTGAACTTGGATCAAGAAATTCTTCAGCGGGCCGAGCATGAGATTAATGAGCCCTTGGTGCTTGCCGATAAAATTGATTTAGCGACCTGTGATTCACTGGAAGAAATGGTGCGCACCCAGTTAATTTCAGGAGTTGAGTTAAGGCCGCGCAGTGATTCTTGCGAGCTTGCGGTGAAAAGTACCGAGTTTCCCAGTCAACGGCAATCTTTTTTGCGTTTGAGAGATATTTTGGGACAAGAGGACGAGGTCTTCAAAAACATTTGGCAAAGAGCGCAGAAAAAATCCCAGGGCTTAGCTCGCTTTAAGCCTAATTTATTGATGCCAGACATTGGTTTTGATGCTTATGTGCGCATCGAAAATGCCATATCTTTGGGCATGCTTGCAGGCGTGAATGTTTCGCCATCGAAGCGGCGTCGCTATGTGCATGGCGATGCAGCGACGCACGTGATTGGCTTTTTGAATCAAATTTCGCAGGAAGAGCTTAAAGCCTCGGGCGGCAAATACCGCTCAGGCGATTTTGTTGGGCGAAGAGGAGTAGAAGCTACTTTCGAAAATGAATTGCGCGGCCAAGATGGTATTGAGCGGGTAATTGTTGATGCCAAAGGTCGGCGTTTTAATGAGAGTTGGGAAAAGGAATTATTGGGCGAAAATCGCATTGTTGAATCTCGGCCTGGGGTGAGCGTTAAGTTAAGTATTAATCTAGAATTGCAAAAAGCAGTCCAAGAATATTTCAACGGTATTTCTGGCTCCATCGTCGTGATGGAAGCAAAAACTGGTTTTATTAAAGCCCTGGCGAGTTTTCCAAGCTTTGACCCGAACATCATGGTGAGTGCTGACAATAACAGTTTGATCAAAGCCTTGATGGAAAATACTGAGCGACCCTTCCGTAATAAAGCGCTGCAAGATCATTATTCTCCTGGCAGTACCTTTAAGCCGATTACTGCTATTGCAGGCCTTAGTAAGCAACTTATTAGCTCTAATTTTGAATATTATTGCTCCGGAAATTTTAAAATTCACCGAACCAATTGGCGCTGTTTTAAACGAGAAGGGCATGGCCATATCAACATGTTTAATGCGCTTAAGGTCTCATGCGATGGGTTTTTCTATGATTTGGGCTATCGTTTAGGCATTGATAATCTTGCTAATGTGGCCCGTATTATGGGCTTTGGTGAGAAAACAGGCATCCCTCTTTTGGGTGAGACACCAGGTATTTTGCCGTCGAGAGAATATTATAAAAAACGCCTCGGATTCATTCCTCCCGGGGCGGTCGTTAATATGTCGATCGGGCAGGGCGATCTGAACGTGACTCCTTTGCAGTTAGCGGTTGCTTATAGTGCTATCGCCAATGGTGGTACGGTGTATCAGCCACAGCTTGTGAGTTCCCTTCATGATGATCAGGGTTATACGGTGCAAGAGTTTATGCCCGTCGTAAAATCGAAAATCGCAGATAATTCTTTTAATCTTGCTGAAATCTCGGGTGCTCTGGCCTTCGTTGCGGAACCTGGCGGTTCAGCGAGCGGTCTTCGCTATAATCCAAAATTTTCCGACATAGCGAAATGGCTCAAAGAAAATAATTTTCAGGTCGTAGGAAAAACCGGTACTGCACAAGTGGTGAAATTAGCCAAGCACGTGGATCACCTCTATGACGTTGACAAAGTACCTTATAAGGAGCGGGATCACGCATGGTTTGTGGGGCTGTTTCCACGAGAAGATCCTGAAATTGTTATTGTGGTCATGACTGAGCATGGGGGCTTTGCCAGCACCGTGTCTGCTCCCGCCGCAGTGCGCATTATGAAAAAATGGCATGAAATGTCTCAATCGAAAATGCATACCCTAGAGGCCAATCTATGATCGACAAAGATGCTTTTAGGCAATTAGGAATTCGCATACCCGGCCATGTTTTGGTGCCTATGTTGGGCATTGTGGCCATTGGCATTTTGAACCTTTGCTCCGCGGCGCAAGCAACCAGGCCTGATCTTTATTTAAGTCAGTTCAGTAAATTTGGTGTGGCTTGTGTGCTCATGATCATCATTGGCATGATTCATACGCGAGTCATTCGGCGTTTGGCCTATCCGATTTTTCTATTCGCCTGCTTTCTGCTTTTTTTGGTGTTAATAATCGGCAGTAGTGCAAAAGGCGCCACGCGTTGGTTAGTGGTGGGAGGCATTCGCTTTCAGCCTTCGGATCCCGCAAAGATTGCTCTCGTCCTCGCTCTTGCACAGTATTGTGCCAATTATTGGCCAGCTAAAGGCTATTCCTTGCTTACTCTCCTTCGCCCCTTAAATATTTCTCGGCCTTTGGGTTTGCTCATGGGCATCGTATTTTTGTTGGTCAAAGGCAGGCATGGGTCAGAAATTTTTAGTGCGGAATGGCTGACATCCAAAACGGGAATGGCCGTCATGGGCGCCCTGCTTTTAGTGGGATTGCTATGGTTTTTTCTTTCTCTGTATATGCTGCATAATGACCGCTTCCATTTTACTTCTTTCGTAGCACCCATTGATATCGCGATAATTCCCTTTCTTTTGGTGACGGTCGAGCCTGATTTGGGTACCTCGCTGATCATTCTCTCCATCGCTGGCATCATGTTTCTTTATGTTGGCATTCAAGGCTCTTCTTTATTGCTGGGATTGGTGGGCTTTGTCATCGTCTCGGTGGGTTCGTATTATACGGTTTTAAAGGACTATCAAAAGCAGCGAATTACCTCGTTCATTAATCCTGAAGCCGATCTGCAAGGCGAGGGTTATCATGCTATGCAATCTATTATTGCCATCGGTTCGGGACGAATAATGGGCAAGGGTTTTGCTGGCGGAACCCAAACTCAACTCTCATTTTTGCCAGAAAATGCGACAGACTTTGTTTTTAGCGTGTGGGCTGAAGAGTGGGGATTTTTAGCTTGCCTGGTGTTACTGCTTCTTTATTTTTTCATGTTAAGCGCCATCTTACGGCTCGCGCCAAGGATAGAAGATAAATTTTCTCAACTCATATGTGTCGGCGTTGCTGCGAGTATTTTTCTTCACGTTTTTATTAATGTCGGGATGGTGACCGGTATTTTGCCAGTAGTGGGTGTTCCTTTACCATTGATGAGCTATGGTGGCTCAGCGATGATGACGACCTTGATCGGCCTTGGCTTAGTGATAAATGTGGCGCTTTGGCGTGGAGCTAAGTAGTTCGTTTTAGTGAACAAATTTTTAGTGTTAAAAGCAATGCAAAGAAAAGTAAAAATAATCTGTACCCTAGGCCCCAGCTCCTATAGCGAAGAAACAATAGAAGCCCTGATCAAGGCGGGCATGACTATTGCCCGCCTTAATTTTTCCCATGGCGATCATGATTTCTATCGAGGCCTGATAAATCGCATCCGCAACGTTTCAGCTCGTTTGAACCAGCCCATTGCGATTTTGCAGGATTTGCAAGGACCAAAAATCCGCGTCGGGAAAATTGAAAATGATTTGATTATGCTCAAGGAAGGAGAGCATATCAGCGTGAGTATCGATGAGGTTTTGGGCACGACTCAGGAAATTTCTACGCCGTATTCAGCACTTCTGACCGACGTTGATGTCGGTGATCCAGTCTTGCTTGATGATGGGAAAATTGTTTTGCGTTGCGAGCTCAAAAAAGAGCGAAGTATTTATTGTTTTATTGAGCAAGGTGGACCTTTAAAAAGTAATAAAGGTATCAATTTACCCAACTCCCATACTTCGGCTGAAAGTTTAAGTAAAAAAGATATTCAAGATCTTAATTTTGGTGCCCATGCTGGTGTCGATGCCGTGGCTTTATCTTTTGTTCGTACAGCGCAAGATGTAATTAAGCTTCGTGCGGAACTAGCGGCAACAAAGACGAGGCCTTTGATTATTGCTAAACTTGAAAAGCAGCAAGCGGTCGATGATTTGGAAAATATCTTGCGGGTAAGCGACGGCGTCATGGTTGCGCGCGGCGATCTTGGCGTTGAGATGCCGGCCGAAAATGTGCCGCTTGTGCAAAAGCGCATCATTGAAAGAGCTTTGGTGCATGGAAAAACCGCTGTCGTTGCAACGGAAATGCTTGAATCGATGATCTCTCAAATTCGCCCGACCAGAGCCGAGGCAAGCGATGTGGCCAATGCAGTGCTCGATGGTGCGGATATGCTCATGCTTTCCGCTGAAACCGCCGCAGGCGCGCATCCGGTGAAGGCTGTGGCGATGATGGATAGAATAGTGCGTCATGTTGAAGAGAGCAATCGCGCCAGTTATTGGCGAACAAATCAGCTCGTGCTGCAGCAAGAAAAACGCGATATTCAAAATACGATGAGTTTAGGCGCTGTGCAGGCATGTGAATTTTTAAAGGCGAGTGCCATCGTCATGTTTAGTAATTCCGGTGCCACCGCGCGCATGGTGAGCGCCTATCGTCCGCAAAAGCCCATTATTGCCTTTGTACCGGATGTTCACGTACAACGCACCTTATCATTTTGTTGGGGTGTTCGAGCATTCGTTCTCAAAGCTCCTGAGCGTACCTTTGATTTTCTAAAAAACCTCAATAGGCATCTTTTAGAGATGGAAGAATTTCAGCCCGGCGAGCGCATAATCGTGCTGACCAAAATACCTTTACGCTCCAAAGAACATACCAATACAGTGCATGTTCATACGCTCAAAAGTGTGTTGAGTAATTGATACTATTTTGAAAATAATGCGCTGACTTCGTAAATTATATGTTTATTTGTTTTGGTATCAAAATATGTATCGACCAGTACTTCACTTACTCTTATAAAACCATGTCTTATTGCTTGCTTTCCCGTCCAAGTTTCTGCTGCAATTCCTTTAAAGACATCCTTTAAATTTACTTTGCAAGTATCTATATCTTTAAGTTCTAAGCACGTTTTGAGGAATGGCTCTGCTTTTGAATTAAAATATTCTAAATTTGAACCATAAAACCAAAGAGCTCGTATACCTTTTATCGCTATATTCTTATTTTTATAATGCTCAATCATGCTGTCAAATAATTGAAAACCTTTTGTTCTTTTACATCCAGTAGCTTTCACGACGAATGAAAAGATAACCCCATCACCTATCTTTTCTTCTTCGCTTACGCTTATATAACAGTCCTTACTTTCTGTTTCAGGTTTATGCTCATATAAGATTTCAGCAAATAAATTAATATTTATAGTGATAAAGCCTGCAATTATGCTAAATTTTTTAATCATAATTTTTCCTCATATATAGTATTAATGAATATGTTTAATTATTGCAGCAATTAATCTATTAAATGTTTAATTCCCTATGGTTAGGCTGTAAAAAAAGTATGTTTTTGTCGTAATTAGTTGATTCCTGTATGTCGGTTCATGCTGCTGTCTTTTGAAGTGCCAAGTGTCTTTGGGTTGCAAAGGGTGATGGCCCCTAAATTTTATGCTTAGTTGATGAGGGCCTCCATGTACTAAATTGACGTTAAATCAAAGCGCACCCTTTCCTAAGGCCAAAAAATGCAGCATAAGCCTAATGGCTGAATGATATTTGTGTAAACATTGAAGAGGATTTTTATGCGTCAATTAACTCTGCCATTTCTCGTGATTTCTCTAATTTCCAGTGCTTTGATAGCGGATTCTGGCAAGGCTTCGAAAAGTTCGGGGCCCGCACTTTCCTCCCAGACACCGAAGTTTGGATATGTAAATTTTGAAATGGCTGTCAGTTTACAGGAAGAGGCCAAAAGAGACTTGGGTGAGCTGGATAAGCTTGAGTCAAAAATCAATGAAGATGAGCAAAAAGCGCGTGTTGACATCGAAAAGAAAATGGCCAATTTCCGTTCGAGCGTGGCGAACTTAAGCGAAAAAGCGCGTCAAGAAAAAGAAAACCAATTAGGCGAAGAAATTAATAAATTGCAGCAGCTTTTTAACCAACGACGCACCGACTTAGCGAAGAAAAAACAAGAGTTAATTGCGCGACTTGAAAATAAGAACCGGCTTTTGCTTGATTCCATTGCTAAAAATGGCGGCTATGATGCGATTTTTAATGCGGCAGCCTTGGTCTATGTTTCCGATCGGATAGAGGACGTGACAAACAAGCTCGTTGAAGCGTATAACAAAGCGTATCCGATTAAAGCTCCTGGCAAAGCCCCCGCACCGGCTAAGCCAGCGCCAAGCAAGACTTCAACCAAAACTCCGGCAGCCGCGGTCGTTCCTTCTCCAGCTCAGGCCACACCCGTAAATTAATGCAAGCTCGGGATGTAGCCGCATATCTAGAGGGGCGCTTAATCGGCGATGACAATGAATGTCGACGATTAGCGCCTCTTTATTGTGCTGAATCTGATGAGTTAAGCATTTTGCTGTGGCCTAAAGACATTATTTCGGCCAAAAAAACATCATGTGCGGCGCTTTTATGCTCGCTTGAATGGGCGGCAGAATACGCCTCCGATTTTCAAAGTCCGGTCATTGTTATCGAAGATTTTGTGCAAGCCTTTTATAGGCTTTCTTCGCTTTTTGGGGCGGAAAAATTAGAGCAAAAAAATATCGCTGAGTCCGCGATAATTGAGGAAGGCGCCCTGATAAAAAAGGCCCATATAAACGCGGGCAGCTGTATCGGCAGTGGTGCGATCATTGAAGATAATGTGGTGATTGGTGCACAGTGCCGCATCGGATCAAGGGCTATTATCCATCACGGTACGCTCATAGGGGATGGGGTAGAAATCGGCGCTGGAGCGGTCATAGGATCCCCCGCCTTTGCGCCCTATGGTGTAAAAAAGGTCCATAACTTGCCATCATTAGGCAGTGTTGTAATCGAAAATGGTGTTCGCGTTGGGGCCTTATGTACCGTAGATCGGGGCCTGATAGGCCGCACTCATATCAAGAAAAATACGCTGATCGATAATATGGTTCATGTTGGCCATGATGCTTTAGTTGGGGAAAATGTTCTTATTGCGGCTCAAAGTGCGCTCGCGGGTTTCGTGCAGCTGGAAAATGAGGTAACGCTCGGAGGGCAGGTGGGTATTGCTCCGCATGCGGTGCTTAAAAAAGGCTCGCGCATTAGTGGGAAATCTTTTGTGCATGGCAATGTTGGTGCCTATGAAATTTGGTCGGGAAATCCTAGTGTGCCTCATAGAATATATTTGAAAGAGCATAGTGAGCGCTTAAGAAGATATCGAGGAAAAAATGGCTGAAGCAATTGACTTCGAAAGAATAAAAAAAGCATTACCGCATCGTTATCCTTTTTTGTTAATAGACAGGGTCTTAGAGCATGGCCCACAGAGCATTCGTGCCTTGAAAAATGTTACCGCCAATGAGCCTTTTTTTAACGGCCATTTTCCGGAAATGGCGGTGATGCCAGGCGTTTTGCAAATCGAAGCGATGGCCCAAGCAGCAGGCCTCATTTTGGCTTTGAGCGAAGCTTTTGATCCAAGCAAAGAAATCGCTTTTTTGGCGGGCGTTGATAATGCAAAATTTAAACGAGTTGTTGTTCCTGGTGATCAATTAATCATCGACGTGAAAGTGATTGCCAAAAGAACAATGCTTTTAAAAGTTGAAGCGCACATTTCAGTAGATGGAAAGACTGTGTCATCGGCCGAAATTATGGTGATGAGTAAATCGTTATAGGGAGTTAAAATGTCAGAAGGTGGCGCCATTGAGCGCATAATGAATGAGCGACGTGAAAAAGGACAAGAGCTGAGAGCTTTGGGTCAGCACCCTTATAAAAATGGTTTTAGTCCAGATATCACCAGCGATGAACTTATTAAAAAATATGGCGATAAGAGCAAGGAAGAGCTCGAAATAGTGAATGATGCCTTTCACATGGCAGGCCGTATTATGGCCGTGAGAAGCATGGGTAAAGCGGCTTTCGTGATCATTCAAGATCGCGGCGGCCAAATCCAGCTCTTTGTGCAAAAAGACGCCATTGGTGAAGAGGGTTTTCAAGCTTTTAAGCTCTCCGATATCGGCGATTTTATCGGCGTGTCTGGCACCCCCATGAAGACCAAGACGGGCGAGCTTTCATTAAAACTTTCTTCTTTTACGATGCTTACGAAATCACTGCGACCTTTGCCTGAGAAATGGCATGGATTAAGCAATGTTGAACAACGTTATCGTCAACGCTATGTCGACCTTATCGTCAATGAAAACACGCGCCGTATTTTTAGGACTCGTTCAAAAATTATTCGCGGCATTCAGCATTTCCTCGACGAGCGTGGCTTCATGGAAGCCGAAACGCCCATCCTTATGGATATTGCTGGCGGCGCAGAGGCGAAGCCTTTTGTTACTCATCACAATGCTTTAAAAGAAGATTTATCTTTGCGCATAGCGACAGAGTTACATTTAAAACGCTTGATCGTGGGCGGAATAGAACGTGTCTATGAAATCGGACGTCTCTTTCGTAACGAAGGGGTCAGTACACGCCATAATCCTGAGTTTACTACCATCGAATTTTATCAAGCCTATGCGACTTATCATGATTTGATGGATCTTACGGAGGAGCTCTTTAGGAAGCTTGCTTGGATTGCTAATCAAAGTCATGTCGCGAAATTTCAAGAGCATGAAATAGATTTTTCCAAACCTTTTCGTCGCGTTCCTATTGCGCAATTGGTTGCCGAGCATTTTAATTTTGATGAGCAAAAGACCAAAGAATTGGTTGCTATTTCTTCTGTTGAACAAGCTTTAGCGACGGTGCATGGACATTTGGTGAGTAAGGAAGAAGAAGTGCTCATTTGTCTCAAAGAGTTAAGCATCGACGAAATGAACACTATTTTGCCTTTTTGCTTCAAAGAAGAGCCTGCTTCGGAAAGCAATGATGCGACGGTAGTCGCGAAGAAAATCGTTAAAGAACTCGGTCATGACATCATTGCTATTGGACGCGCCATTGATACGGCTTTTGCTGATGCGCCTCATCGTCGTCGACGCTTGGCTTTGCATCTTTTGTATGGTGTCTTTGATCATGAAGTTGAAGAAAAATTAATTCAGCCAACTTTCATCACTGATTTTAGTGTTTCTGTATCCCCATTGGCTCGTCGCAGAGATGGCGACGAGGCAGTCGTCGATCGTTTTGAATTGATTATTGCCAAGATGGAAGTTGCCAATGCTTTTTCCGAACTCACTGATGCAGACGATCAGCGTGAGCGCTTTTTGCGTCAAGTTTTGCAAAAAAGCATGGGCGATGAAGAAGCACCAGATTTAGATGAAGATTTTCTTAATGCGCTCGAATACGGCATGCCGCCTACCGCTGGCCAAGGTATCGGCATCGATCGTTTAGTGATGATTTTGACGGATAGTCCTTCTATTCGAGAAGTTATTTTGTTTCCGAAAATGCGGAAAAAATAGTTTTTATTTAGCTTTCCAAAGGTTTTGACCATGAGTGTGAGTGAGCTTTTTTATCAATCAGCCTTGATCAACGCCATAGTTTTTCTATGGCTGGCCTCGGCTGGCAGTGCTGCGCGCATTTTTTTGCGAAGTGAAAGAAAAATAGCTTTTTCGCTTTTTCTCAGTGGTATCTTCGGGCCGCTTGCTCTTCTGGTGGCATGGGTCAACGAAGGATTCTCGGCAAAAAAGCTTCCAAAGAAAAAGAAGTTCGCCACGAAAACTCTTTTAACCGTGATAATAGCGAGCCTTTTGAGCATTGGATCTTTTCATTGGTTTTTTGTCCACGAATTTGTGCGACTGAGTACCTCCAGTGAAGTCTTAATTTTGCGCATCGCTTTTTTTCTTTGTGTGGCTGGTTTTCTCTCAGGCATGTTCACGGCCATCATGACTAAACGGGTCGCATTTTTGGAGAGTTTATGGGCTCTTTGTTTCTTCGGGCTGTATCTTCTTAGCCTCAACGAATGGGCCAATGAAGTGTTTTCCTACGGCACTTCGATGGCCTATTTTTCGGTTCTGATTCTTTGCGGTTCTTTCTTATTTTTAATTTTCTCGACCTTAGGAGGCGCACTCGGCTATTTATTCTTTAGCGAGGGGAAAATTAGTTTTCGTTGTGGTTATGAATTTTTCATAGGCATTCGTTTTTTAATGACGAAGCGGGCAAGTCAAGTTGTTTCGCTGATTACCGTTATTTCGGTCATAGCCGTTATGATTGCGTGTGCGGGAATGATCGTCGTGATGAGCGTCATGAATGGATTTTCTTCTGACCTTCGCAGTAAAATTTTAGGCGCGAATCCTCATTTGATGGTGCTTAAATACGGCAAGGATTTTTCTGAATACCAAGAGATTGTGGCGAAAACAAAAGATCTTCCGGGAGTGCTTAGTGCAAGTCCTTTTATTATCAATGAAGGCATGATTTCTAAGGACAAAAATATTGCTGGAGCCTTAATAACCGGCATTGCTGACCAAAAAGATCAGGAAAATCAACTTTTAAAATATGTTGATCGAACAAGCCTCAATTATCTTTCAGCACCGCACACTATTCCTGTTATTAACGAGGTGGAGCGAGGCGAAGATATAAACAATGTGCTTGATCGCAAACCCGCCATCAATGAGCTGCCTGGCATTATTATTGGCAAAGAAATGGCCAAAGATCTGATGATTTTTCTCGGCGATAGCGTCAATGTTATTAGTCCTGTCGGCGAAATTGGTCCGACCGGGCCGATTCCAAAAGCTCGTGCCTTTCGTGTCGCAGGTTTTTTTGAATCGGGCATGTATGAATACGATGCGAAGTTTGCCTACATTAGGCTGGCTGACGCGCAAGATTTTTTCAACCTAAAAGGCTTTGTGACCGGTATTGAGTATCGCGTGAGTGACATTGAGAAAACGCGAGAAATTGCGCAAGGCATTGAGTCGGCGATAGGCGGTTATCCTTTTTACAGTCGCGATTGGATGCAGATGAACCGCAATATGTTTTCTGCTTTACAGCTCGAAAAAATTGCCATGCTTATTATTTTGGGCACCATGATCTTCATGGCTAGTTTGCTTATTCTTGTGACCCTCATCATGGTGGTCATGGAAAAAGGTAAGGAAATAGCAATTTTAAAAAGTATGGGGGCAACGGATGCATCGGTAATGAAGATCTTTGTCACTTACGGTCTTTTTATCGGCGGATGTGGCGCTCTCTTAGGCGGAAGTTTAGGCATTGCTA
>JBPOIV010000171.1:0-7700 GCA_052034245.1 Myxococcota bacterium | reverse complement strand
GTCAAAAACATCGTTACCAAAAGTGGGCCATAAAAAAGTCCAAAAACCCCGTAAACTTGCACCCCCGCAAGCACGGAGAGAAAAACTAAAACCGAATGCATTTGACTTTTGGTGCCGATTAAACGCGGTTTGACGAAAGTTTCAAGAATTATTAATTGGCTAAAATTGATGCATAAAAATAAGATGGCTTTCCACGAGGCCTCAACTAAAAAAAGATAAATAGCGGCAGGAATGATGACGACGCTGGCCCCGACTAAGGGGAGGAAGGCTGCAAGGCCAACCGCCACGCCCCAAAGTAGCGCGCCGGGTACATCGAAAGCAAAGAAGCTTAGGCCGCCAATAACACCCTCTAAAAGACTAATAAAACCGTTTCCGATAAATACTGCGCTGGATAGTTCTTGAAAGCGGTGAGCGAGGCGTTCTTTTTCATCAAGAGGAATGGGTATTAAATCCATGAGATATTTTTTGGCACTGCCACCGCTAACGAAGAAGACAAAAACTAAAGCGACTGTCAGTAAAAAATTGAAACTTAGGGCTAAAAGATTAGTCGCAATAAAACCGATGCTGTCATAAAAGCGCTGGCCAATTTCTTTAGAAATATTGGTAGTAAACCCAAGAATGCGTTCAGGCGAAAGGCCGATGCCAAAACTGGCCAAATATTTTTGCCAACCTAAAAGATACACCTTCAAGGACTCGAGCCAACCAGCAATGCTGCCGCTATCATTCAGATTTTGGGTGGTTTGATAGAGACTGAGCGCTTGTTGCAGCAAAGAGAATACAAAAAGAGCGACAGGAACCATCACGCATAAGAGCACCAATGTTGTCGATACGCTTGCTGCCAGATATTCTCGATGTCGACAAAAATGAAGAATACGACGATGGGTGGGGCTAAAGAGCGAAACAATAACAATGGACATGAGTACTGGCGTAATATAACCAAACAACAAATGCACGACGAGCGTGGTGCTCAAAATGAGAAAGAGCACAAAGGTCCATACAATAAATTTTGAAGTCGCCATAAAGCGTCCTTTTTGCTAAAGCGCCGTTTTAATTTTTTCGGTACCGCGTTTCGATAGAAGTCGCTGTCAAAATAGTCTGCATCTCATTGAGATTTTTTTCTAGCGTGTGCAATTTTAACAAAGACAATTCCTCAGGATTGAGCGCTTTTTTACTATAGTTTTTATCGACTTGCGCGATACCTATGCCCCAGCGTGATAAATAAGCAAGCTCGCGATAGCGTTTGTACCAATTTACGCGGGCAAGACCGCCAATATTGGGATCCCAATTACTGCTGGTCGAATGCCACATGCGCACGTTTACGACTTGCTTTTCTTTAGGCAGATGGCTATGCGACTGGAATCTTCTCGTGCGACCAACGACTTGTTCAAGCACAGTGCTGTTCAGCATGGGCTCAAGAATATGCAAATACTGAGTGCCCTTTAAGGAAATTCCTTCGGTGATTTCTGGGTGAAGCATTAAAAGCCGAATGGCGCCGCTATTATAGTCGGCGATAAGCGAGTTCACCTCAGCAACCTTCAAATTTGGATGAATAATTGCATATCTTTCTTTATAGCCTTTACGCTGCAAAAATTTATCGAAAGCGAGAATTCCTGTTTCGTAATAATTTGAGTAGAGGACGGTGGCTTCATTATGTTTGGTCAGCTCCTCATAGATCTTCATAAATTTCGGCGCCTCAATGATTTGCCCATCGCTACTGGTAAACTCAAAATTGCCAATATCGCGTCCGGAACCGACGGACGAATAAATTTGTTCATGAAGCTTGGTGCTATTTATTTTTACAAACTCATCGCTTCGTTTGATGTGTTCATTTTGCAATAACCTTTGCAAATGTGCAGTCGGCAAATCGCCTTCCACGAGATGAAGAAAAAACGAATATTGATATTTATTGTAGGGAACTTCAATAGTTTCCAAGTTTTCGGCCGGAAAATCATGCTCGAGGTCTTTTCGAGCAAATTTAAAATAAGACATGTATTGGTTAAAATAAGGAGACATCTTTTCCGTATCGAGTTTTCGCAATTTATAAATAGCTGGATCAAGCAAAAGGTTGCTGCCGACGGTTAGAAAAAGCCCCAAAGGTATGCCAATGCCAAGCCCCCACGTTCCCAAAAGAGCGGCAAAAAATAGACCTAAAGTAGGGGTGAATAAAAAGAGCATGAGGTTACTTTCAGTCAAATAGCCTCTAAAAAATTGTTTGGTAGGTAAAATCTTAGTAAAATCGAGGCGAAATGACTCTTGATTAAAGGGCATTAAATCTTTGCCGGATACAAGATTTAAAATAAAGGCAATATCGGATTCGTCGTTATATATCGGCGTGCCTGATAAACCAATGATTTTATAGGCATTCCGTAGTTTAGTGTAGACTTCGGAATGACGATTATTCGCTTCTACATCAAAAGAGCGCATTTTTTTGACGAGATTATGCACTTCGTCGGCGAGAACAATATGATTGCTGATATCTAGGTGAGTCAGCTTTTCGGGTGCATCTTCATAAGAAATAAAAGTGAAACGCTCAGGATTGGTGACACCATATTCCTGAAGTTGATTCTTCCAGTGGCTTTCGAGAAATCGAGGCGCTAAAATGATGACTGGACGATCAGGATAACTTTGCGCAAAGCCAATACCAAGAAAGGTTTTGCCAGTGCCCATGTAATGATTTACCAAAATACCTTTTTGTTCTGGATGACGATGCATAAAATCGATGGGCACGAGCTGATGGGGCAGAAGCGTGATTTTGCCGGTTCCTTTCACTCTTTGCTTTATACTTTCACTGACAATATAATCGCTTGCCAAATTTTCTTTGAAAGCTGGTTTTACGCTTGGGCAGCCAGAAATTAAAAGAATGAGCCCAAATAAGAGAAAACGCATTTTTTCACCCAGTAGCAAACGAGGTCATAGGTATTTTAAACATTGAACCAGTAAAAAGCCATTTCACATAAAAAAACATGTCTTTGATCTTGCAAATTTGCAGAGCATAAACAATACCATTCTAGCAATGAATAAAAATTTCGGAATGTAGTTGACGCATGGTATCTTTTTTTAGGCTCCTCGTGGTCAAAAATTGTAGGAAATTAGCGTGAAAAAATTGAATATAGTTATTCTGCTTTTTTTGGCTGCTTGTCGAAGTTTCGCCCAAGAACCAGATATTGGCGAAGAATATATAGAACCATTGAAATATCCAAAACTCTCTCTTAGTGGCGAATATGGTATTTTGCGCAAGTTTAGAGGTTTTTCCGAAGGTCTTTCTGGTGCCATTCCCACTGAATGGGGTGGGGCCATAGGTATTGATGTTGGTCTTTATCGTTATTTTAATGCCGGCGTAATTTTTTCAACTAATCTTCCCTTGAATAATGAAGAGACGGGGGAACCTTTTTTTATGAGGTTCACTTTGTTTGCAAAGCCCTATATTCCAATCGGTGAGCGCTTCAGTTTTTTTAGCCGTATCGGTGGAGGAATAAGTTACAGCGCCATGTCTATGCTCGGCCACTTATATATTGTTGCAGACGATAAGCTTAAAACAAATCTCCAAAAGACCTATTACACCCAAGATTATTCACTCCTCTCGCCCGGCGCGAATGCTATGGCGAGCCTCGGCATGGAATTCTTTCCTTTTTCACGCATAGGCTTCGCCCTCGAATGGGCTTTTAGAATGGAATATTACTACTCTTCACGCGGAAGCTTTTTGGCAAAATATTTAGGAATAAATAAAGTGGTCAGGGAGGCACCAAACTCGTTTCAGTATTTGAAATTCGATATGCCCATTTTCCTCACGCTCCACGTAATTCTTTAAGTCCGAATCTGGCCATTGCCAAGGCCAATCCATTTATAGGTGCACAGCTCCACTGCTCCCATGGGGCCGCGTGCATGTAGTTTATCGGTACTAATACCAATTTCGGCACCCAAGCCAAATACCCCTCCATCGGTAAAACGAGTCGAGGCATTGATATAAACAGCCGCCGAATCTACTTCTTTACTAAAACGGAGTTGAGCGTTTTTATCTTCGCTGATGATTGCATCGGAATGATGCGAGCCAAAATGATTGATACGATTAATGGCCTCACTCAGATCTTTTACAATTTTGACTGAAACGATCAGATCCAGAAATTCCGTACTATAATCTTCTTCGCATGCTTTTTTCATGTTCTTAATAAGAGCACATGCTTCCGCGTCCCCTCGCATTTCCACCTTGGCTTGGTCGAAGATTTTTGTCAGTTTTGGCAGAAACTCCGATGCAATTTTTTCGTGTATTAAAATAGCTTCAATGGCATTGCAAACACTGGGGCGTTGAACTTTGCCATTATGGCAAATGGCCAATGCTTTTTCTTGGTCAGCACTCTCATCGATATAAACATGACATAAGCCTTTATAGTGCTTGATGACAGGCACCGTGGCGGCATCGCTTACTGCGCGAATCAGGCTTTCACCACCGCGTGGAATTACAAGATCGATGTACTGATTAAGGCGACATAAAATGCTCACGGCATTCCGGTCGCTGATGGGCACTAGTTGCACACTAAAAGGCGGAAACCCGAGCTTGGAAAGTCCCTTGTTTATAGCTGCCATGATGGCGCGGTTACTGAGATCTGCTTCTTTTCCACCCCGCAAAATGGCGGCATTGCCACTTTTCAAACACAAAGCTGCAACGTCAGCGACAACATTAGGACGCGACTCAAATATCACCGCTATGACACCAATGGGCACGCGAATTTTGCGCAAGAGCAAACCATTATCGAGTTTTCTACTGGTGATAAGCTTTCCGACCGGATCGCTTTGTTCTGCGATACTTTTGATGCCTGCGATCATGTCATCAATGCGTTTATCATTGAGCAAAAGGCGTTCGAGTAGAGGCGCAGCCAAAGAATTTTGTGAATTGGCGATATCGATGGCATTTTCAGACTTAATAAAAGCTCGGTCTTCATCGATAGCCTGAGCCATGGCCAAAAGCGCAGTATTTTTTTCCTCGCTTGATAAAGATGCAAGCTTATAAGAGGCATGTTTAGCTTGCCGGCCAAGCTCAGTAATAATCGCTTCGATATTTGCCATTTAAAATCCTTTGAGAATCACCAAATTGTCACGATGCACAACTTCGACATTGTCTTTATTTTTTTGAGAAGATTGACCTTTTAATTTTTCTATTTGCTCGCTGCTCATCTGGCTAATTCCTTTAGCGAAACACTTGCCGGTATGGTCTTGAATTTCGATAACAGAGCCTTCCTTAAACTCACCATTGACCGTGAAAATTCCCGCAGGCAGCAAGCTTTTTCCTTGTTCCACCAGAGCTTTTTTCGCACCGTCATCAACATGGACCGCACCGCGCGCGCGATGATAAAAAGCAATCCATCGTTTTCGACCAGGCATTTTATGAGCATGGTCGGGATGAGTTTCGCCGACGACGGTTCCAATATTTTGCCCTTGAAAAATTTTTCGCAAGGAATCCGTCAATAAGCCTGGGGCAATGACTGCAAGTCCGCCCACATGGATCATATTGCTTGCTGCTATCAATTTACTTTTCATGCCACCGACGGAAAGGCCAACTTTGTGTTCTTCAATATGCCGCAAAACATCTTGATTAAGCTCAATAATATGAGAAAGCCTTTCTTGTTCGCCCGCTTCATTGGTGATCATGAAGCCTTCTGCCGTAGTCAATAATATGAGGGCTTTCACTTCCAAAAGCATAGCCACTAAGGACGCAAGAACATCGTTGTCTCCGAACTTAATTTCATCGACCGAAACAGTGTCATTTTCATTAATAATCGGAATGACTCCTCGACTTAGTAATTCATCGAGCGTGTTTTTAATATTGAGATGGCGAACGCGATTATTTAGATCATCGTGAGTAAGTAAAACTTGTGCGACCAAAATACCGTGGCTCGCAAATAAATCTTCATAAGCACGCATCAGACGCACTTGGCCAATGGCTGCCGCGGCCTGTAACAGCGGTAATTCACTGGGCCGTTTTTTTAAAGATAAGGCTTCCATGCCTGCACCGATGGCACCTGAGGAAACGAAGATAATTTTTCGCCCGTTTTTATGGAGTTCTGCGATTTGTTCAACCATGTGAGCTATGGCGGGATAATTGGGACGCCCATTATCTAAAAGGAGCACCCTCGAGCCAATTTTTATAACGATTTTTTCGGCACCGATTAAATTGTCCCGAATCATTTTTTCACCCGTTGAGCTTTGCCTGAATAATTAGTGCTCAATAACAACGCAGCTAGCGCATCATGTATATCATGGTAAATCACTAATTATCTGGGTCAAGTAATGTTTAACTCTGCTCGTCTATGCTAAGCCAAACCAAGGATTTAGCCGCTATCTTAAGAGGATTTTCTATGAGTATTTTTGTTTATGCCATCATAGGATTCTTGTGCAGCTCTCTAAGTATGGCCGAAGAGCTAAGCATTGAGCAGGCAATCACGATGGCCCTAGCCCATGCGCCTGAACTTAAGATCGCCAAAAGTGAACTTGAGGCCCAAAAGTTAAAACGAACTTCCGCGTGGCTGGACATTGGCCCTCGCATTTCAACCACGTTTAATGCGAGTTTTTTTGAAAATAAACAAATGATGAATATGGGCGGCAAAGAAATATTGCTGCGTGATGATCAAACAAAAATTGGCAGTATTACCCTGACCCAGCCTTTAACGGGTATCTTTTTGCTTTCTCAAAATGCGCGTTTAGAGGGCAAACAAAAAGAATTAAAAAGTCTAAACCATGCGCTTGTCGAGCGCGATGTGGCATTTAAGACGGCTCAGCTTTTTCTCAACGCCCAGCAAAGTGAAAAGATGTGGCAAGTTAACCAGACAAGCATCGAGGCTCGTGAGGCACAAAGAAGAGATGGCCAACTTTTATTGGAAGTAGGGCGCATCAATCGTGGCGATTTATTGAAACTGGAGCTTGCAGTTTCCGAAGCGCGCTCGCAAGAAGCAAAAGCGCGTGCACGAAGAGATATCGCTTTTTATAGCCTCGCAACTTTAATTGGTCATGATGAAAATGCTCCACTTTTATTGAGTCCCATGAAAAATGCTCTTTCCGAACTTTCTATGAGTTTTGAAGAGGCGCTCACCATGGCGCAATCCGGAAGAATTGAAATAAAACAGGCCCAGCAAGGGGAAAAAATCGCCTCTTTGGCGCGTCTTGCGGCCTTGGCCAAGTTTTTGCCCAATGTGAATTTTTTCGCGCAATTAGAGCATAATTTTGGCACTGTTGGCGCTTTGGGCAAACAAGAAAACAAGTTTATTGGCTTTAATGTGACATGGGATATTTTTAACTTTGGCTCTCATGTTTTTTTAGCACGTGAATCCCAAGAGCAATACAAAAAGAGCTTGTACGGTCTTGAGGGGGCCGCACAGCGCATAAAAATTGATTTGATGGAAGTATTTGCCAACTTAAAAGCTGCACGCGAAAGTGCGGCATTTGCTGATAAAGCGGTGGAACAAGCAGAAGAAAGCTATAGGATGGAAAAAATAAAATTCGCCGCCGGAAAGAGCTCTGCGACGGAACTTGTAATCGCCGAAAATACGCGCACGGTGGCGCAGGCCAATGCCGTCAATATTTTTACGGAACTTAAAATAGGCGAGTTAAAATTGCAGCAGGCCATAGGAAAATTACGGCCTGAATTTTATTAGGGGAGAGTATGAAGAAAGCAGTTTTGATAGCAGGCTTTTTAGCTTTTTGCCTCTCCT
>JBPOIV010000123.1:0-4326 GCA_052034245.1 Myxococcota bacterium | reverse complement strand
GAAAAACCCTTTTGGCTAATAAGTTCAAAGAGAAAAGCCCATCAGATGAATTTAAGGAAAAAAATCGTGCCTTAAAAATGGCCAGCGTCCTTGAGGTATCTAAAGGCGTATATCACCTAGATTGGTTTGAAGCCGAATACGACAAACAAGGCCAAAAGATTGCTGAATATCCCATGCGAGGCACCTTTAAAATCGCCATGCTTGAGCCCAAAAATGAGGCTCAAATAAAAGAAAACCCGCTCGGTATTTTTGTTGATTATTTTTCTTGGACTAGGTTAGGGGGATGATCGTGAAAATATTCAGCTACAGTGCCTTTTTCATAGCTAGTGTTTCTCTAGCTAACAGTCCAAGCTCCATTATTGACGAGGCCAATAAGAAGGCGAGTTATCAGCCAAAAAGTAAGCAATTTATTAACGCCGCGATGATTTTTGACTGGGAGCCTCATCGAATTTATCAGGTTTATACCAAACCTGGCCTCATCACCGATATTGCCTTAGAGCCGGGGGAAAAGCTTGCTTCCATTGCCGGTGGCGATACCCAGCGCTGGTCAATCAGCGAGAGTCAAAGCGGTGCGGATGACGTTGTCACCAAGCATATCTTTGTGAAACCCCAGCAAGATGAGCTCTCAAGCAACTTGGTACTTACTACCGATAGAAGGGTTTACCATATTGAACTCCACTCAAGGCCAGATGTGCCTTATCAAGCGGTGGTTGCTTGGAATTTTCCGCGCTCACTTTTGATTGCTTCTTGGTATACGGATTCAGCAGGCTCAAAAAAATCAAAACCAGAGACGCCCCTGAGTGGCCTGGCTAAACAGCAGTTCAATTTTAGCTACCACTTTGTGACCAGCGCCAAGCCTAAATGGATGCCAAGAAGAGTATTTGATGACGGACACAAAACCTACATCGAATTTCCAGTGGGCATGCAAGATATCGAGGCCCCAGCGCTTTGGGGACTATCAAAATCAAAAGAACCAGAAGTCATCAATTATCGACGCTATCAAAATTTTTACATCATCGACCATTTGATTGACCTGGCGGAAATTTATGTTGATGCCGCGAACAATATAAAAGTTGGCATTGAAAGAGAGGGTGCATAATGATCAAATCGCCCATCAGAAAACTCAACCGGCGTCTCATTTATTTGTGCTTGATGGGGAGCGCGCTTGTTGCTGTTCCTTTGCTTATCATACCAATGGCTCGGGCAGATAAATCCAAAGAAGAGGGTGTGCCGCATAATCCTGCGCAAGCTTTTGCCGGTGGAACCGATGATGCCTTTGCCCTATCAGGCACGGAGCGTTTCCCCAAAGACTATGGAGCTATTAAAGGCTTTGAAAAAGAAATAGGTCAAGAAAAACCTGATTCGGAAAGCGATCCATTTGCCATAGCCTTCGATAAGTTGGGAAAGCTCGATAAAAGGGCTCCTCGGGAAGAAAGCGATTCCATGGCTTTAGCTGAACATCGCAGTGATAATCCATTGCAAGAAGTGCGTAAAACCGAGCAAAAACGAAGGGCACAAGAGCATTACGAGGCCATGCGCTCGGATATCTTGTTTGCGAATAATAAACAGACCCATGAGGAACAAAGCAGCCATCGCAACACAAACTCGTTGATGAACGCTGTGGAGCGCTCTTTAGAGCTAGCCGAAAATCATCTCAATCAAGAATCGCCGCCAAATGACATGTTTTTCAGAAAAAACACTCACGATTCAGCCAGAGGTCCCATCGGCAAAATCAAAGAAGCACTTCCCTATATGGTGAGCGAAGGTACCCTGATTCCAACCATTTTGCTTTCCGAAATTGACACCAGTTTGCCAGGCCCAATCCTTGCGCGCGTATCCCATAATATTTGGGATTCAAAAACCGGCCAGGTGCTTTTGATACCCCAAAATAGCCAACTTATTGGGGAGTACAGCTCAAGCGTTGGACACGGACAAACACGCGCTCAGGTAGTGTGGAACAGAATCATCTTCCCGAACCAGCAATCGGTAAACTTAGGCAGCATGGTGGGCGTTGATAAAAGAGGCACCAGCGGCACCGCCGGTTCAGTGGATAACCACTACGATAAAGTCGCACTAGGCCTTTTATTGACCACCGCACTTGGTGGTAGTGTGCGCATGGCTCAAGGGAAATACGATCCGAACACGGCCAGTATGAGCCAAGAGTTTGGCAATTCCTTGGCCCAAGAAAGCGCGCGTTTGGGCAACAAGATTACCGACAAGATGCTGTCTATTCAGCCAACCATCAAGGTGCCGATGGGGCAGAGGCTTAATGTTTTTGTTGAACAAGATTTAAGTTTGCAGCCTTATGCAGGCTGATTTAGGGGGATAAGATGAAAAAGTGGTCAATGATGTTTTTACTCGTAAGTGTTGTTGTCTTTGGGATGTCATGCGGAACAAGCGAGCAGGGATGTGCGGAGCAATGTGCCATGTCGTTTTCAAAGACTAATACTCTGTGCAGGGCTAAGCATGGGAGCTTTTCTTCTGACGGGAATGATTGTTCTAAGCTGGCGCTCCAAGAGAATGATCAATGTGCGGCGGGGTGTTATGGGAAGTGACGAAGATTAAAGTTTTTTGCTATGCGTCATCTCGAGTCATGGATTATTCCATGGCTCTTTATTTCTGAAAAAGTGGTTAAATAATGCAAAAAAACTACCTGAAGCTTTTAGATGAATCATGGCCGGGCATTGGAAAAAATATCCTCCCGCTCTGGGCGGCCGGTCGCTGAAATTACAGATATGGCAAGAAAAAAGGGCGTCGATGTGATTGTGGACGCCGCCCACTCTTATGGCCAACTGGATTTTTATATTGAAGATCTGGGATCCGATTTTATAGGTATGTAACTCTGAGCTACCAGATTATGCGGAAATCAGAATGCAAAGGACGCTATTCAAGCAGCTAGGACATAGTGCTATCCTAGCTTGACCCAAGGCTTCGACCTTCGACCACTGATACGGGTATTTGCATTATTCAACCTGCTTAAAATATACTCAAAAAGGCAGTCAAGACATGACTGCCCAGCTCACATCTTTGAGGTTAATTATATGATAAAAAAAACGATGACAGGTCTTTTATTTACAGTTTTGATATCACTGCCAGGATACAGTGACCAATACGGAGAAGCGCACAATAAATATCTTTCTTGTTTTAACGAAGTGCTTCCTGGGGGGCGAGCATCGATTCTTGATGTTCTCGATGCTTTAGTTGTTAATTGTGGCTATCCTGTACAGGATTATGCGGCATTTATTTCAGACTACAGCTTTCTTGCAGAAAATACTCTTTTAAACTTACAAGATGGAGGTATTGAGAGAGTCATAGCACCATACGCACGCAAATTAAAACAAACTCATAAAGATTTTCTAATTTCTATAGAAAAAATTTTAGTTAACACCGATTCTTTCAAAGAAGCATATCAAAATCTAGAAGATCTTTATAAACAAGCAAGTGATAAATTATGCGGTTCTCAAGCTGATATAGCAACCCTTGCAGCCATCGATATTGCTGCTCATTCTGCACTATACTGGGGACCACAAGCTGAGTCGAAAGCGGTAACTATGAAAGCAAAATGGTGGCAAGTAGTTTTGGCCGATGCTGCTGGCGGTGTAGTTGGTGGGTTATTTGGCGGTGGCGTGGGCGCAGTGGGCCTGGGCTCTGCGTGTTCTGGTTATGTTGCTCGTCTAGAATAGTTTATATAAATTTATATCAATCAAAAACGGTTCTATTTATAGAGCCGTTTTTGTATCACCTCTGGAGTTTGTTATTAACCAAAGTTGCTATCTGGGTTAATCCACATCTCACTGGGGAGGTCGTCATTGCGAGCGGAACGCAGTAATTGTAAGTGGCGCCAGGCAGATACACTTGCAATGACGATAGCCGTGTGTAGAGAGCAACCGCACGAAATGCCATAGAATAGCAACTTGGGTTATTAAATTGTTGGAGGGTTTCCTTCATCCCAAAAAGCACCGTGGTCAGAAAGCCATTCGAGAGAGACTGGCCAACTTAGTTCACCATCTTTATATATTGTATGACTAAAATTTGCTCCGGTTAAATTCGTTCTGCTAAAATCACAATTGATAAACTTTGCTTCAGATAGATTGGCTCCTGATAAATTGGCTCGTTTAAAATTGCAATTCCAAAACTCCGATCTTGAGAAATCTGATTTAGATAAATTTGCCATATTAAAAGATATAGTATCTAATGAAATCTGGCTCATTATTACTCCTGAAAGGTCGGTATGATCGAAAATTAAGTTTTTATAAATAAATGTTTTATCTTTATCTTTATCAAGCTTTAAAAATCGTGCTTCAGATAAATTAGCCCAATTAAATT
>JBPOIV010000266.1:0-18220 GCA_052034245.1 Myxococcota bacterium | reverse complement strand
TTCTAATTGCAATTTTTTTAAGCAAAGAAGCAGTCATTATAATAATGAGAGATACAACCACTTAATAAATATAAAGATTAAAAAACAGAAAAAACACACAAAAAAGGTGAGCGTTACACTCACCTTTAAGTCGACTTAACTATACACTAAATCTCGTAAGTAACGACATCATCAAAAGTACCATCGCCATTATTCAAGAGAACGCCAACTTGATCTTGGAAAGCTATAGCGAGCACAATGTCTAAATCAGTATCGCCATTGACATCACGTAAGATAACCGAAAAAGGGCCTGAACCTGCATAATACTCATTAAATGCATCGAAAGTGCCATCACCATTACCAAATACGACGCCTACTGTGTCACTGCTAGTGTTTGCACTTACGGCATCCGGAATAGTGTCGCCATCGACATCGCCTAAAGCCACTGAGCGTGGACCAGGTCCTACTTCATAAGTTGCTTCGGCACCAAAAGTACCGTCGCCATTATTGAGATAAACGCCAATATGTTGAGTCAAACCACCCGCAGTAATGATATCCAATCCATCAGCCCCATCGAGATCCAAAAGACGAAGGGTATAAGGAGCGTTATCGACAGCGAAGGTCGCGGCTGCATCGACTGTGCCATCGCCATTACCCGTCAACACGGAAATGGTCGAATCCATGGCATTGGAAACAACGAGGTCAAGTTCAGTATCACCATCAACATCGCCAACACCAATAGAATATGCGCCAAATCCTACGGCATAATCAACGGCAGTTGCGAAAGTACCATCACCATTGTTAATCAATATAGAAATGGTGGAGCCTAAAAAGTTAGCTGCTATTATATCGAGAAAAGTATCGCCATCAAGATCTGCCACGGAAACGCCGGCGGTAAATGAGCCTGCAGCATAGACATCGTGAGTATCAAAAGTGCCATCACCGTTTCCAAGAAGAACTGACACGTTATCGCCGGAAAGATTAGCGGTGATCATATCGAGATTGGTATCGCCATCCACATCGCCTAATACAATAGCATAAGGATTTGAGCCTGCACCATAGTTAACGGCTGTGGGGAAGGTACCAGTGCCAGAATTTAGGAGAACCGATGTATTGTCAGTGTTGTGATTTCCGGTAACGACATCAAGCTCTGTGTCACCATCTAAATCGCCCATATCAATACCAGCGGGACCATTCGCGAACAAAGAATCTATGTGTGGCATCAAGAATTCAAGTGTAGCTTTTTTGCTTACTATTGCATCTGCATTCAACCCAGCTGGTGAAAGCAATCCCATTAAAGCCACAGAAAGAGCAAATTTATTACCCATAAACAACCTCTTAGTAGTGTTTACAAGTATGATAATATACTTTACCAATTAACTCATTTTTTGAATAAAAAACTTACACAAGCACCAAAAAGGTCAACCAATAAAGCGGTTTTATCAATCTAAAATAAATTTATTTTATAAAACAGTAAGAAACAATCATTATTACTCAAACGAAAATAATTAAATTCAAAACAATTCAACCAAATATCAAATTAAGAAACATCTAATTATTTCTAACTACTCACCATAAGAACGCTGAATAATTATAATTAGAATACCTCCTTTTGGCAATTTTCAAGGCATTTGATTTAGAATGTTTAAAGCTGGGCAAGTCTCGGGCCAAACTGGCCATACCTGGCAACGTTACCAAAAAAGTGTTTTGGGGGAAAAGGATTATGAAAACTAAACATGGAAACTTTTTATTATCGAGCATAGCAGCTGCGCTTTTTGCTCTCAGCACGCAGGCCGTACCACCAGGTATCTATGCTTTCGTGGCAAATACTGGCTCAAACAGCGTCTGGGTTATTAACACTGTCACTTCG
Organism: Myxococcota bacterium; assembly: GCA_052034245.1. Lineage (GTDB taxonomy): Bacteria > Myxococcota > UBA727 > UBA727 > JABDBI01. Next base: position 16,371 of record JBPOIV010000266.1, on the reverse strand, counting down.
GCAATTCCAGCAAAAATTACAGTTGGAAATGCTCCAGTGCAACTTGAGGCTGATGATTCGGGACGCTATGTTTATGTCGCTAACCGTGATTCCGATACTATTTCGGTAATTGATAACGGCAGCAATAGCGTGGTCGCAACTATACCTGTTGGTAATGCTCCTATCGCGCTCGATATTTCACCAACCGGCGAATTGCTTTATGTTGCAAACTTCTTATCCCACAATGTTTCGATCGTGGATCTTGCCACCCAAGAACTCGTCGCCTCAGTCCCTACAGGAACCTTCCCTTCATCAGTTGCCGTTTCGCCTGATGGGTCCAAAGTTTACGTAAGCAATTTAGGTTCTGACGATATCACTGTTATCAATGCCGCCAATAACGCAACAGGCCTCACTATTTCTTTGCCTAATGGGGCGGTTCCTTCCCGCATAGTCTTTGGCCCCACCGGCGATCGCGCCTATGTAACGAGCGAAGGAACAAATAATGTTGCGGTCATTAACACTTCTACAAACAAGGTTTCTCGGCTTATTAAAGTAGGCCCAAGACCTGTAGATGCCGTTTTTGCTCCTATTTCAGGCCGTGCATATGTTGCTAACAATGGAAACCACAGCATATCGGTTATCAACACCATCAATGATCAAGTGATTACAAACATCAATGGTTCAGATCCATTTGACTTGGCGGTACATCCATTTGGTACTTCTATTTATGCCACCAATCCAAGCAAAAATACTCTTTCAATCATCAGCGCATCAACCAATAAAGTCAGTAAAACACTCGCTGTCGGCTCACAACCAGCTGGCGTGATTGCGATTACCGTGCCGCTTCCTTAAGGTATAAAACGTCCTAAAAAACGCTCCTTCAGGGGCGTTTTTTTTAGGGCGCAAGTCTTTGAACAAGCCAAGTATTGGGCTTAATGAGGCGGTAACGAAAACGATCATGAAGACGATTAGCGCGGCCTTGCCAAAATTCTAATGAATCCGGTTTAAGCCGATACCCTCCCCAATGCGGAGGACAATCTACCACATCAACAAATTGATTCGAGAACTTTTCAAATATAGATTCCAGCACTTCGCGAGATGCGATGACTTGGCTTTGCGTAGATGCCCAGGCGCCAATCTGAGCACCTCGAGGTCGGCTTTTAAAGTAAGTTTCTGATTCTTTAAGCGAGCATTTTTCAGCCTTACCGCGAATACGCACTTGCCTTTCAAGCTCAGGCCAGAAAAAAGTCAGCGAAGCCTCGGGATGAAGCCCAAGTTGCATGCCCTTGGTGCTTAAATAATTCGTAAAAAAAACAAAACCCGACTCGTCAAAATCTTTTAGAAAGACAACGCGCGCATCGGGTTTGAGATCTTGATCGATCGTAGAAAGCACCATCGCATCAGGCATGAGGGCGTTGGCCTGAAGAGCATCGCTCCACCACTGCGAAAAGAGCGCGAAAGGGCTTTCAGGCACATCGACTTCATTGAGCTCACGTTTTAGAAAATCTTTACGCGGCACGGTCGTTTTCATGGTCTAGCTCGCTAGAGTTCTTCTTTGCTTCCCACCAAGGCCTGGTAACGCTTCGCGATAATAATGGCAAGGACAAGCCACAAAATTACAAAGACAAGCGAGAGCTCCATAACAAAGGCCGACAGACCCATAGCAATAAATCCCATCAGCAATAGCGAGGAAAATCCTCGAGCCATGCGATACATAAAAATATCGATGAGACCCTTGCCCTGCGTTTTTTCTTCGCGCGACAACGGAATATAAAGAATTTCTTTCACGCCTCTAAGCAATGAATAATCGAGTGCCTTACTACTAATTTTAACCGTTAACATGATGGCAAAATTAGGGAGTAATACGAAGGCCATCATGAAGCCCGCTAGCAAAAACGGAATGCTTTTGAAGGTGTTGCCGATGCCAAAAATCCGCAAAATGGGCCCGGTAAAAACTTGTATACTAATACCAACTACGTTAACCGCTGCATGAAGATATCCTAAGATCTCGGTCCTCATATCTGTATTGATATAATTTTCCTGCAACATAGAATTAAATCGATAATCAATAAGACCAATCACAATCTGAACAGTACATACTAAAATCGCTAAAGGTACTAAATATTTACTTTGGAAAAGTACTTTAAGACCAACTCCAACGTCAGTTTTTTTCTTAGAAGCTTCTGGCTTTTCATCACCGACGTGACGGGCGCAATAACTTATGACGAAGCCTAAGGCGAGCATAACGATGAGGGAGGTTAGAGCCCAACGAGAACCTACGCTTTTAGCAAAAGGACCAACCAAAAGATTACCAAAAACACCGCCGAGAGAGCTAATGGCCATGGCCAGACCATAGGTATGGCGTGCGGTACTAATAGAAAAAACCATATCGGCAAAGCTCCAATAGGTTTCCATTAAAACCACCATATATATTTCTTTCCAAATATATAAAATAAAAATCGCCGGCACAAAGCCCGCGAAATAGGCGCTAAGTAAGATGGCAAGAATAGCGGCACACAGAAGTGAGACCCATCCATAAAGCGACAAAATAGAAAACTTCTGGTTGATTCGATTATAAAGGGAAATAACAAAGATCGAGCAAAAGGCAGTAATAAGCCATGCTGTTGGCAAAGTATCGCTTGAATAATGCTCTAAATAAATCGAATCAATGCAGGGTCGCGCAAAGGAATAGCCAAAAATCAGCAAAAAACCCATAACATATAAAGTAACTATGCGTTTGAAGTGTATAGAACTACTATTTTTCATCGACATAACGGCCTATAAATATAATATCTTTTGTTTACAAACAAAAATTAAGGAAAGCTCTGCAGGAAGCTTTTTTATCCCAGGATAAAGCCTTCTTGTCAAAGCGGGAGTGCTAAAGCCTAGGCCTTTATGGGTACTAGCGCCCTATCCCGTGCCATAATTCGGCCCAACCGTCAAAAAAAACGTTATTTTACAAGCCCTTAGAGAATAAGATCTTCCAATCGCTCCGCTTAACTTTGGTAAAAATACCTGGACCCAAACTATGCTTTAATTTGGGCTTATTACCGTATATTTTATTTTTTATAATTTTTGCCCAATGCGAGTCATAAGACAATTTATGTTGAAGGTTTTTTGTCTCCATCATTGATCGCTTCTATAAAAATTGCGCATTTTGCTAGTACATTGAAAAGCTTTTTGATTAGCTTATAAAAGATCAAAACCAAAATGATGGATACCCATGTTCAGCCAACAACATTATGAGAGCGAGGAGAATATTTTTCGACGTGATTCCTTTTTATTAGGACTCGCGCGGCGATATTTTCAAAAAGAGACGTATTGCCTCCTTGCTCCGCAATTCGAGAATTTGGCAGAGGGCATTACGCTGTCGGTCAAAGAGTGGGCTATTCGAGCTGAAAAAAACCCTCCTAAGCTTGAAAACTCTGATGTTTTCGGCCACCGCGTCGACAAACTTAGTCTTTCTTCCGAATGGCTGCGCATAAAAAAATTCGCCATTCAGCATCGCCTCATTGCTATTGGTTATGACAAACGCATTCGTTACCAAAGAAGAATTGCCCAAGCTATAATGCAAATTTTATTTTCTTCTTATTCGTCGAATGTAAGTTGCCCTCTCGCTATGACGGATGGCGCTATTAAGGTCTTAGGCGAATATCTTTCAAAAACAATTAAAGACCAGATTATTCAGGACCTGCTCGGCAAAGAAGACCATGCCGCATTTTGTGGCCAATGGATGACCGAGCGCGTTGGCGGGTCGGATTTAAGGTCTATAGAAACACATGCGAGCTTGGCTCGGAAAGAAGACGATCAAGAATGGTACAGACTTTTTGGTCTAAAGTGGTTTTGCTCTGCGGTCGACAGTGAATATGCTTTAGTACTGGCAAAGACTGAGGCCGAAGGCCCTTCTCTTTTTCTGCTGAAAGTTTGGGATCGAGGACAACTTTGCGAAGGCATCAAAATTGATCGTCTTAAAAATAAACTTGGTACCAAGGCATTGCCCACGGCCGAAGTGCGTCTTGAAGGAGCTGTCGCTCTTCTTGTAGGCATTAAAGGCAAAGGCATTTGGTGTGCCTCGCCACTCTTAACGATTACGCGTTTTTATAATGCGCTTGCTTCCACGAGCATTATGAATCGCGTTTTTTTTGCGGCCTACGATTATGCTAAGCTTCGCCAAAGTTTTGGAAAGTCTCTTTTGGATCATTCACTGCATTATAGAGTTTTGGCTGACCTCGACGCTAAACGCACGGGATCAATCGCTTTGTGCTATGAAATCGCCCGACTTTTAGGGCGAAATGAGGAAGGCATAGGCGATGCCAAAGAAAAAGCCATACTGCGCTCACTCGTGCCGCTGGCAAAAATAATGCTTGCAAAATGGGCTGTATCTTCTGCCAGTGAGGCAATGGAAGCCATGGGTGGTATTGGCTATCTTGAAGATACCGAATTTCCGCAAATGCTGCGTGATGCTCAGGTCTTATCGATTTGGGAAGGAACAACTTCGGTACTTATTCACGATGTTCTTCGTGCGCAAAACAAAGAAAATAGTATCGTCATTTTGCTTAAAGATCTTTGTGAACGCGCTAATGCGCTCATGATTGATGAAGTTGATGCCTGTCGCATTTTGAAAACTCGCCTTCAGCAACTTAGTGAAAAAATTATTAGCGCTGTGCATAAATCGGAGGATAAAAGTTCCTTGTATTTAGAAGCTTTTGCGCGCAAGGCTGTTTTCAGTATTGGCGCTTGCACCATGGCGCTTTTGCTCGCCGAGTCCAAACCTTTTATTACCGACAAAGACCCCTTCGCGCCAAACCGCTTCACTACCTTTGTGGACAATAATTTATGTGGTCACTTTTCCCTTTGATTGAGCAATTTTCTGACGCCATGGATTGAGCATAGAGCCAAGAATATCGTCGGGTACAGGGAATTTTTCTTCATTAACCACCCCAATCAAAAGCGGACGTCGCCCCGGCTTCCAGGTAAAACTGCGGAATGCTAGGTCCCATAAAGAAATATCCACGCTATAATGCCCCGCCTCATCTAGATTTTTGCTGTGATGCAAACGATGCTGTTCGGGACTGACGAGAATATAGTTGAGCCAGCCCAAAGAAACATCGATATTTGCATGCACAAAATAACCCTGCAAAGTGTTAAACATAGCGACTACAAAAATCGCATCGGCCGAAAAGCCAAAAATTACTAAGGGGATTTGAGCAAGCAGGCGACGGCCAAATACATCGAGAATATGATTGACGCCATTGTTGCCGACATTAACTTTTTTCTCGACGTGATGCACGCCATGCACAAGCCACAGCCAAGGCTGTACGTGGCTAAGTCTATGAAAAAGATATGAGCCAAGAGAGCTGGCAATAAGCGCGGCAATTATTTCTAAAGAGAAAGGCAAAGAACTCTTTTCGGCGGCATATATTCCAGCAAGCGCATGGACCGCAGCGACCGCCATCCCCCCTCCAAGCATAGTGATAACTAAATAGATACCATCGCGAAACCATTCTTTTATGCTGGCGTTCCATGTTTTTTCATAAGGGATGAAGTGCTCACATAGCCCTAAATAAATTATGCAAAAAAATAAGAACAACACGTTAACGAGCCCAAAATTCACGTGCCAATAAAAACTCGCTACGATACTTAAAACACAAATAGCGAAGAGCATGGGATAGCACATATATTTGAGCCAAGACTTAGTCATAAATATCCTGCTTTTTCGCAAGCGTTTTCATAAATTATCTTTTTAAAATAAACTTGGCGAAAAAAGCTTGGCTCAAGCAGAACTTTAGCTTTTCGCTGTAAATATTTCGTCATTAGGCGCCCCTGACTTTAGGGCTCGACTCATCGTCATGATGGTCAATGCGCATGACTCATGTATCCACTGAGTTCTAAAAATTACTACGCGAAACAATTTATCTAAGTCCCAGAAGCCAAAACTTTATGGAACAAAAGAGGGAAACCTCTCGTTGTGGGATCAGCTTCATTTGCACGCTAAGCACTGTTAGCTTTAGGAATGAATCATGATTCAGCTCAGCACTTCCACCACTCGTGAAAAAATCGCTCTTATTGGCATCGGTTGTCGCTTTCCTGGTGGCGCAAATGATTATCAGAGTTTTTGGCAAAACTTGTTGGCGGGGAAGGACTGCTTAGAGGACACGCCCAAAAATCGCTTTGATGCGAAGAATCTTTATAGCAAAGATAAAGCGAAAGCAGGACGCTTAAGCAGCGCGCGGGGTGGCTACATTGATGGCTTTGATGAGTTTGACCCAAGCTTCTTCGGCATTGGTCCTCGAGAAGCTGAATGCATGGATCCGCAACAAAGAAAATTACTCGAAGTCGCATGGGAAGCCTTAGAAGACGCTGGACAAAAACCTTTGTCCTTGGCAGGCCAGCCTGTGGGCGTCTTTATGGGCGGCTTCACCCTTGATTATAAAATCGTACAATTTGCTGACTTAAGTTTTAAGAGCATTGCGGCCCACACAGCGACTGGCACAATGATGACGCTCTTATCCAATCGCCTCTCTTATTGTTTTGATCTTCGCGGCCCAAGCATGTCGGTCGATACGGCCTGCAGTTCGTCATTAGTCACGGTGCATTTAGCGTGTGAAAGTCTTTTACGAGGAGAAAGCAATCTTGCACTGGCCGGCGGCGTGCTGCTCCACATGACGCCCCAATACACCGTCGCTGAATCCAAAGGGGGCTTTTTATCGCCCGAAGGACTCTCGCGTACCTTTGATGAAAAAGCCAATGGCTATGTCCGCGCTGAAGGCGTGGGCATCGTCGTCCTTAAACGCCTTTCCGACGCATTAAAAGATGGCGATCATATTCACAGTGTCATCATCGGCTCGGGCGTAAATCAGGATGGTCGCACTAACGGCATCACCGTTCCCAATCCCGATAGTCAAATCAAACTGATACGCCAAGTATGCTCCAAAGCCGGCATCGTGCCAGGAGATCTCGATTATATCGAAGCGCACGGAACCTCGACGCCTGTTGGCGATCCTATCGAAGCAAATGCGCTGGGGAAAGTTTTAAAAGAAGGGCGCAAAGAAAATCGAGCGTGCTATATCGGCTCAGTAAAAACAAATATTGGACATACAGAAGCAGCAGCTGGCGTTGCAGGCCTTATTAAAACTGCGCTTAGTTTAAAACATAAAATTATTCCCCCGCATATTAATCTGGAGACAATCAGCCCTGCCCTTAATTTTTCATCCCAACCTTATGATATTCCTCGAGAGCCCACCCCTTGGCCGCAGCATGATGATGTAGCGCGCGCCGGCGTAAATTCTTTTGGTTTTGGTGGTACCAATGCGCATGTGCTCTTAGAAGAAGCGCCAAAAAATGCGCCCAAGCAAAAACTACTACGCCACACGCCCAGCATTTTGCCCCTGAGCGCACGAGACGATAGTTATTTTTTAGAAATGGCGAGAAGGCTTAAGGATCGCATTGCGAATAATCCAGAAGATCTTGAGGATATTGTCTACACCTTGAGTAAAAAACGCCAAAATCTCGACAGCAATTTGGCCTTTGTTTATAAATCTCCAGAAAATTTAGTGAGTATTCTTAATGCCTTTCTCGATGGCGAAAACAATCCAAATATCATCAAGCATACCAAACTAGATCCTGACGAGTGCAAACTTGTATGGGTATTTACGGGGATGGGACCTCAATGGTGGGGCATGGGCTGCCAGCTCTTTGAACAAGAAGAGGTCTATAGAAAAGTTATTGAAGAGTGCGATAAAGAAATCAAAAGCATTGCCGGTTGGTCCTTGATTGAGGAGCTAAACCGGGATGAAAAAGATTCGAAAATGGCCGAGACTTGGCTTGCCCAGCCCGCCAATTTCGCGATGCAAATTGCGCTTGCAGCACTTTGGCGCTCATATGGCATAAGCCCTCATGCAATTGTGGGGCACAGCACCGGGGAGGCCGCAGCTTTTTACGAGGCCGGCGTTTACACCTTCCAAGATGCCATAAAAATAATTATTCATCGAAGCCGCCTACAACAACAGTTGGTCGGCAGCGGTACCATGCTTGCCGTTGGTATGACCGAAGAAGAAGCATTAGTTCGTATCGCGCCCTATCACGATCGTATTTCAATCGCCGCTATTAATAGTCCTTCAGCCATAACGCTTTCAGGCGATGAAGAAGCGCTTAAAGAACTCTGTGCGAACTTAGAAAAAGAACAAATTTTCGCGAAATTTCTCACCGTGCTCGTGCCCTATCATAGCGCCAAGATGGATCCCATTCGCAAGGAGCTTCTTAGCAGTCTGAAAGAAATCTCTGCAAGAAAAAGCACCATTCCTCTTTACTTGACCGGAAGAGCGGGAAGAGCCGAAGGTCCTGAACTTGGTGCCGCCTATTGGTGGGACAATGTTCGCGGCTGCGTACGTTTTAAAGCCGCTATCGAGGAGATTGCTAAAGATGGTTATAGAGTTTTTCTTGAGATAGGACCTCATCCCGTACTTGCACATGCGATTCAAGAATGCATGAGCAAAAATTCTCAGCCGCCTTTATTACTCGCCTCATGTCGTCGACAGGAAGATGAAAATTTACGTTTTAAGAGAAGTCTTGCAGCTCTGCATACGATGGGATTTGCTCTGCGATGGGAAAATTTATCCGACGGTATGCAGACCCATTTGCCCCCTTATCCATGGAAACGGGATCGCTTTTGGATGGAAGCCAAAGAAGTGGCTCAAATTCGTTTGGCCGAACAGACGCACCCACTCTTGGGACGTCGGCTTTCTACCTCGGAAGCAAGCTGGGAACTTGTTCTCGATCTTGAGCATCACAGCTTTTTAGGCGACCATCGCATTGAAGGAAACGTGGTCTTTCCGGCAGCAGCTTTCATTGAAATGGCATTTCAGGCCATGGGTGCCCTTTCTGATACGCACAGTGCATGCCTTGCCGATATAGAATTACACAAAGCGCTTTTCGTTCCCGATAGCGAAACAAAAAATCTGCAATTTTCTTTTAATCGAAAAAATGCGAGCTTCACTATTGCGAGCAACGCTCAAGCACACGAAGAACCCATCGTGCATGCAAGTGGCATTTTTCGCGTAGAGCAACGACAAGCTCGTGGCCCCATGCTGGATCTTAAAGGCCTGCAATCTTCGCTCATGACAAGCTTCGAGCAAAAAGAATGCTACAAAAATTTAGCGCGCATGGGCTATCATTATGGCGCCCAGTTTTCGCCGATAAATAATGTGTGGCTCAGTAAAAATGAAGCATTGGCATCTATAGTTCCGATGAGCGATGACGACACCGATTATCACTGCCATCCCACTTTGCTCGATGCTTGTTTTCAAACCTTACTCACGACAGAAATCTTATCGATGGCGGAGGTAAAATCCGGTATTCGTCTGCCACTTTCCATCAAAGAAATCCATCTTGATGTCATTGGCACGAAAGCTTTGTGGGCTCGCGCCATTATCACCCACCGCAATGATGATGAGATAAGCGGCGATATTTTTCTTTACGACGAAAATGGACACGCCTGCGGCAGCATCAAAGGTTTTAGGGCCGGAAATATTGAAAAAGCATCCGCCAAAGTAAACCTGGCCACCATGGATAATTGGCTCTGCGAAGTTCAATGGATGGAAAAAGCGCTATCACCCCAATCAACGCACCAAGAAGAATCTTTGTGGGTGCTTTTTGAGGGAGACAAAGATCTCTCTCTTCATATAGCTGAGCAGCTATCGCAACAACACCATCAAGTTTTTGTAGTACGGGCAGGGAATGATTTTGTTCTTGATCTAGAAAAGAAAGAAGCACGTCTTAGACCAAATAATAGCGATGATCTCGACGCATTATTCTCAACGCTGAGCGCATACAAGCTTCCAAAAAATATTCTTTACATGTGGCCTTTAGCTGCACCACTGCTTGCTCACTCAACTATCGAAGATATCTCTTCACAAAAATACTATGCCGCTTATTCGCTCATCAGCCTCGCGCAAACTTTGGAAAAGTTGACAGATGCTGTGCAGCTTTTTGTTATCACTCGTGGTGCACATGGCATCAGCACACAAGAGAAGGCAGAAGCGCTGCCTGCGAGTATTTGGGGCAGTGCTCGCGTACTTTGGCATCAAGAACTTATAGAAAAAGCTGGCAAAATAATTGACCTTGATCCCATGATGCAGGACCACGCATGCCTTGCCTCTTTGCTCATTAATGAAGTGCACTCTCTTGATGAAGAAGAAGTCGCATGGCGAGAAAATAGGCGCTATACCAGCCGTCTTCAAGAAGTTAAGAATTTATCTAGACCTTTACCTTTATCTTTGCGTACCAATGCTGCTTATCTGGTCACTGGTGCTTTTGGATCTTTAGGAAAACTCCTATGCAAAACCTTAGTTAAGCGTGGTGCGCGACGATTGATCCTAATGAGTCGTTCGTTATTTCCCGCGCGTACACAATGGAAAAATATTCAAGATGAAGCGAGCAAAGCAAACATTGATTTTGTGCGCGATCTCGAAGCGCTCGGAGCACAAGTATATTTTGCCTGCGTCGATGTCAGTGATGAAAAAGCGCTAGAAAATTGGTACAAAAATTATCAGGAACAATCCTTTGCTCCTATTCGCGGTGTTTTTCATCTTGCCGGGCAAGTTCGCGACGCTTTAATTAAAGATATGTCGCCTGCGCATTTTAATGCGGCCTACGATCCGAAAGTTAAAGGCGCATTTAATCTTCATCATCTATTCAGCAAACAAGAGCTCGATCATTTTGTGTTGTTTTCATCTATTGCTTCTCTTTTGTGTACTGCGGGCCAAAGCAATTATGCCGCGGGCAATGCCTTTTTGGACGCACTCGCCCATTATCGAAGAGCCTCAGGAATGGCTGGCCTTTCCATCGATTGGGGACCGTGGGCCACCGGCATGATTGAAGAGCTTGGATTGATCGAGCATTATCGCCAGAGTCGAGGGATGAGCTCCCTTTCTCCTGATGCCGGCATGGACGTGTTTGAGCGCGTAGTTGGGCAAAATCATGCGCAGCTTTTGGTAGCAACTATCGTTGATTGGCCTTTATTTTTAAGTTGGTATCCCAAATTGCCACGTCTTGTTTCCGACATCGCTTCGCGTCATCGAGAAAAAGTCGGTGGAGAGTCGAAAAACTCTTTCATCGATACCTTTCGAATGTGCTCAAGTGAAGAGAAAATGGGTGTAGTAGAAGATCATTTCCGACATATAATTGCCGAAGTTTTGCGCATCAATCATAGCCAAATTGAAATGAATAATAGTCTCAATGAACTTGGGCTTGATTCTCTCCTTGCCATTGAGCTTCGTGCACGAATACAGCGAGAAATGAAGACTCCTTTAACAGTTGTGAACCTTCTCAGCACAGCGTCAATAAAAGAGCTCAGCCTCACCATTCAAAATCATTTAATGGCGGAATTAGAAAATTTAGATCAGGACGCATCGTCCAGCATCGAAGTATTCACCAACGAGCGTGAATATCCGCTCACCCATAATCAAAAAGCATTATGGTTTTTAAAACATCTCGATCCTCATGGTTTTGCCTACAATATCGGCGGCGCGGTAGAAATTCATGCCACGCTCAAGCCCGAGATAATGTTCGAGGCTGTCCGTATACTTATTCATCGACACCCAAGCTTACGAGCCAATTTTATTCAGAAGAATGGTCAAGCAGTTTCGATCATCTCCGATGATATAAAAGAAGATATTCGCTTATTTAATGTTGAAAAGAATGAATGGTCCGAAATTTATCAAATGATAATTCAGGAATACCGAAAGCCTTATGATCTCGCTCATGATCCTTTGATGCGTTTTCGCTTATTTCGCCTCAGCGATGAGCGTTGGATCATGATGAAAGCAGTTCATCATATTATTTCCGATGCTATTTCTACTTTTACTTTTATTGAAGAATTGCTGGCGGTCTACGAATCTCTCTGTCACGGAAAAAATCCTGAACTTCCGATGGCGAAAGCAAAGTATCTAGATTTCTTAAACTGGCAAAATAAATTATTAGCAAGCCCTGCTGCTTCTCGCATGCTTGCGTATTGGCAAAATCATCTCCCCAAAGAAATTCCTCATTTAAATTTAGCCACTGATAGGCCAAGACCTGTGGTGATGAGCCACAACGGCGCCTCGCACTTTTTTATCCTTAATGAAGAACTGAGCAAGAAAGTACATCACTTAGCCAAAGAACAAGGCATGACGGTGTTCATGGTTTTGCTTTCCGCGTATTACGCTTTTCTTTCGCGCTATAGCGGACAAGAGCACATTATCGTCGGCAGTCCCGTTCTAGGAAGAACTGAGGAAGAATTTGCTTCTGTCTATGGCTATTTTGTAAATCCTTTGCCGCTTTATGCTGACCTATCGAAAAATCCCACAACCTTGTCACTGATGGAGCAAGTTCAAAAAACCGTGCTCAATGGCCTCGATAATCAAGAATATCCCTTCACCCTTCTAGTAGATAAACTTGGTTTAAAACATGACCCAAGTCGCTCACGCGTGTTTCAGGCCATGTTTATTTTATTGGCTCACCGCGTGGCAACGACGAAGTATGGCTATCGGTTAAAATATATAGAGCTTCCCGAAGAAGAAGGACAATTTGACCTGACCATGTCTGCCTATGAAGATGAGGCCGAAGGTCGTTTTCATTGCGTCTTCAAATATAATAGCGATTTGTTTTTACCAAGCACCATTGAGCGCATGGCTGAGCATTACATGGCATTGCTCAACTCAATGATAGAGGCACCAACAAAGTCTATTTACGAAATAGACATGCTTCTTGCCCCTGAGAAAACGCTCATTCTTGATGAATGGAGTGGCCAAAAAAATATCGCAGCACCCACTTCTGATGTTGTGAGTTTGTTCAATAATCACGCGACCAAAAATCCAGAAAAGCATGCATTGGCTTTGCCCTGCGAAGATGGAGAAGTTCATTATTTATCTTATGGCGAGCTTGCTCACCAAAGTGATCATTTGGCGCGTCACCTACAATGGCGTGGCATAGGAAAAAATTGTGTTGTTGCCATTTGCCTGCCAAAATCATTCTCTTTGATAGTGGCAACTCTCGGCGTGCTTAAATCAGGTGCGGCGTATTTGCCGCTCGATCCGGATTATCCGAAGGATCGCATTGCCTACATGCTCAATGATTCTATGGCGAAGCTCGTCATTGTCGATAAGAACACCGCACCCGTATTTGGTTTTTGGGAAAAAGAATCTTTAATTATTGGTGAGCAAACTCTCGAATCGCTGCCTACCGTTGCGATGCAACTCTCGACCCCCTCACTCGAGGATGCGGCTTATTATATTTACACTTCGGGATCCACCGGACGCCCCAAAGGCGTGGTCATTAGTCATCAAAATCTTGCCTCCGCCTATGCTGCTTGGGAAGAAGATTATCGGCTCGCTGAACTCAGAGTTCATGCGCAATTAGCCAGTTTTTCGTTCGATGTCTTTGCAGGCGACTTTGTCAGGGCTTTATGCTCTGGTGCGAGCTTGCTTTTAATCGATCGCAATCTCTTATTTAACACAGCGCGCCTTTATCATATTTTAATGCAAGAAAAAGTTGATTGCGTTGAGTTTGTGCCGGCGGTACTACGTGGCCTTATGCGCTATTGCCAAAATCTTCAAAAAGACTTGCGCCCCATTAAGCTTATCGCTGTCGGCTCCGATGCCTGGAGTTGCGAAGAGATGCAGCAATTAAAATCGCTGTGCGATCCTTCACACCGAGTAATCAACTCTTATGGCTTAAGCGAAGCCACCATCGACACCACCTATTTCGAAGGCTCCCTCGATAATTTTTCATTAAGCGAAATGGTTCCTATCGGAAAGCCTTTTAAGAATAGTCTCGTCTATCTCTTAGACCGAAACTTACAGGCCGTGCCCGCAGGCGTCGTTGGTGAACTTTGGATTGGAGGCTTGGGCCTCAGTCGTGGCTATACCAATGCTTCTCAGCTTAACGAAGAACGTTTTAAAATTCTCTCGATTAATGACCAAAATCTGCGCCTCTATAAAACAGGCGATCTCGCCATGTGGGATAGAGCGGGAATTCTTCATCTACTTGGTCGTGCAGATAATCAAGTAAAAGTACGTGGCTATCGTATTGAAATCGGAGAGATAGAGACGCAACTAAAAGCACATGCAGATATTGCAGATGCAGTGGTCGCCATACGAAAAAATAGCGTCGAAGAAGCGGAACTATGCGCGTATTGTATTCCGCATGCCACACGTACAATCGATATAAGCAAATTAAAACAAGCGTTAAGCGACGTCTTGCCTGCTCACATGATTCCGACGTGGATACAAAGTATCGATGCTATTCCCCTTTCTCCAAACGGTAAAGTTGATCTTAAGTCTTTACCATCGCCTATCATCGCGACTTCTCCTATCGAAGCTGCGCCACAAACATTTTATGAAAGAAAAATGGCAGAACAATGGATGCGATTATTGGGGCTTTCGGAAGTAGGACTTGATCATGATTTCTTCGATTTGGGCGGTACATCAATAAAACTGATTGAGCTTGTTTACCACCTACAAGAAGAATTCAATATCACTATTGCTGTAAGCAGTCTCTTCAAAAATACCACGCTTTACGGCATGGCAAAAACTCTCGAGCACATCATCATCGGCAAGGAAGCTGGCTCCAAACCCTATCTCGTATTTAATGCTGGTAAATCAAGTATGCTTTTTTGCTTTCCGCCTGCAGGAGGCCATGGTCTGGTCTATAGACGCTTGGCAGAGCAAATGCCTGATCATAGTTTAGTCGGATTTAATTACATCATGGATGATAATAAAATCTCGCTCTATGCCGACCTTGTTGAGAGCATTCAAAAAGAAGGTCCCATCGCCTTCTTAGGCTATTCTTTGGGCGGCAATCTTGCCTTTTTGGTCGGAAAGGAACTTGAGCGTCGCGGACGATGTCTAAAAAAATTAATCATTATGGATTCCTATCGGATATCGGAAGAATTTGAATTTGGCGAGCAGCATTTACGCGAATTTGAAAGTGAACTCTCCGAGCATTTAATGAAACATACCGGATCTTCGATCGTCGCATCGGAAACATTATCCCAAGCGCAAAATTATATAAAATTTTGCAGCCGCACCTTAAATAACGGCACCCTTTCCTGCGAAATAAGTATTATTTCCGATGAGAATAAACTTGGCCTCTATGAGGAAGGACAAAAAGGTGCCTGGCATGGCAGCTCACTAAAATCATCGACGGTTTACAAAGGTTTTGGATCGCACGCTGCTATGCTCGATGTCGATTTCGTTGCGCAAAATGCTTTGCTGACCTTAGAAATTTTGGGAGCTTAAAATGTCTTTAGGCAGCGAAAGCAAAAAAGAGCCGAGCGTCATTATTATCGGGGCTGGCGTAGCCGGCATGGCTGCGGGCATTTATTTGCAAATGAATGGTTTTACTACCCGCATCTATGAAAAGCATATTTTGCCGGGCGGCTGTTGTACCGCATGGTCAAGAAAATCGTATATTTTTGACTATTGTATCGATTGGCTCATCGGCAGTGCACCGGGAAATGATGCACATAAAGTTTGGAAAGAACTCGGTGCTCTCGACGGAAAAAGCATTAATAACTTCGAAATTTTTAATCGCGTTGTCGATGAGCATGGACAGTCTTTAGATTTCTTTAATGACCCAGACAAACTTGAACAAGAGTTGCTTGCTATTTCTGTGAGCGACGAAAAATTAATTAAGCAGTTTTGTCAGGATCTTAGAAAATTTATTGCGCTTTCTATTTTCCCATCGCTAAAACCCAAAAGTCTGATGAGCTGGCCAGAAAAAATCATGGTGCTGGCGAAAATTTTGCCGGCCTTTCGGCTTTTTTGGCGAACGGGCGCCAAGCCAATGCGTGAGTTTGCCGAGAGCTTTAAGCATCCCTTTTTAAAGCGCGCCATGAATTACATATTTTTCCAAGATCCCGAAGTCTTTCCACTACTTCCTTTTCTCTATAATATGGCCTGTGCCCATAATGGTAATGCAGGCTTTCCGGCTGGCGGATCCTTAGGTCTTTCGCGCTCAATAGAACAACGTTATTTAGCATTAGGCGGAAGCATACAGTATCGCTCAACGACAAAGCGCATTTTAGTGGAAAATCATCGCGCCGTAGGTATTGAGCTAAAAAAAGGCCCGCCACAATTTGCTGATTATATTATTTCTGCTTCCGACGCTTCAGCCACCATTTATGAAATGCTCGATGGCGCCTATACCGATCCGCAAATCGATAATCTCTATAAAAAAGTTATTTTAAAACCGGGCATTCTATTTCCGAGCGTCATCTCCGTCTTTTTTGGTCTAAAAGGCGAAATCGGCCATGATGAAGCCCATAGTACAAGCTATTTATTAGATCCTCATGATGCAGCTTCCTTGCCAGGCTGTGCGCAAAATTGTCTTGTTGTCCAACATCGTTCTCGCTAC
>JBPOIV010000063.1:0-7833 GCA_052034245.1 Myxococcota bacterium | reverse complement strand
TTAAATCGGTAGGGCTGAAGCGATGGGGAACCCACGTACGCGTCCTTAAGCTTGTGATGGCCTCATTAAAGGGCCGCTCCCAGTTGGTCGTTAAGGGCTCCGCATATATTTGGGTACTGCAAATAACCAACATTAAGCATAAATTAAATAGTTTATTCATGATCATACCTTTAATAGACTAAATCTTATTTAGTATAATGATTTAGTGGTATTAAGCTGATGATCTAGGAGTTTTTTTCTTCTTTTATTTTTTAGTAAATTTAGATGGTTAAGAGCGTTAAAAATTATATAATTTTTGCACATCTAGATAATGCTGCACCGAACTAATACACATCATCTTTTCTTTCTCAGTTACGGGCCTGAGAACCCGAGCAGGTGAGCCACAAATAAAGGATTCCTTGGGGAAATGTTTTTTTCCCGTAAGCAAAGAGCCCGCGGCGACAAAAGAATGAGCGCCAATTTGTGCTTGATCGAGGACAATAGAGCCCATACCAATCAGGCAATAATCCTCTATAATGGCGCCATGGATAATAACACCGTGGCCGACGGTGACATTGTCGCCTATGAGTGTTTCTGAATAATCTGAGGTCATGTGGCAAATAGTGCCATCCTGAATGGAAGTATTTTTACCAACGCGAATAAGACCCATATCACCACGCAAAACGACGCCCGGCCAAATACTTGCGCCTTCATCAATGATGACCTGCCCGATGATGGTGGCTCGTGGATGAATGAAGGCTTGTGGATGAATTTGTGGACTATGTCCTTTGATGGCCTCGATCATGTCATCCTCGTTTTTTATTCAAGCGTTGCTTTTTGACCAATAGCAAGCTCAAATTTTGCTGCCAATCCAGCATTGATCTCAAGGACAAATCGACTCGGTACATTACCGTTAAAAGTTTCTAAACTATGAGGTTGCGCATGAGGTACGATGGCGACAATTCTTAAATTTTCATCGAGAAAAATCACATCAAGAGGAATGAAAGTATTTTTCATCCAGATGGAATGATAGTCGGTGCTATCAAAAATAAACAACATAGCATGATGGCGAGCGAGGCTCTTTTGATACATCAAACCCAATGCCCTTTTTTCAGGCGTATCGGCGATGTCGACCACAAAATGGATTTGTTTTTTGCTTGTTTGAATACTTAGTTTTTGTTTAAATTTTAAGTTCATGGAATCTGAGCCAACGATACTAAAACAGGCATTAAGAAATAAAACACTCGCCAATAATAGTCGCACCAAAACATAATATTCATATCGATCGCGCATCTTTTTTGCCTTTTCTCAAGTTCGAAGTGCGAAACAAAGCAGCACTTTGATCGATATAATAGATCGGGAGAGTTAAAATGGCTAATGTCGCATATCGTCAAAGTCCAAATCACGATTTAAAAGGATGGCCTTCCGGGATAAAATATATCGTCGGCAATGAGGGGTGCGAACGATTCTCGTACTACGGCATGAATGCCATTTTATATATTTATTGTGTGACGCTTTATGTCACATCATCCATGCCAGACGATCAAGCCGCCGATATGGCCACCTCAACGGTGCACCTTTTTAAAACCGGCGTCTATGCTTTTCCTATGATTGGCGCCATTATCGCCGATCGTCTTTTGGGCAAATACAGAACCATTTTATGGCTTTCTTGGGTCTATTGTCTTGGGCACTTAGTTTTGTCCATGACTGAAGGATCGGTCGTTGGCTTAAGTATTGGTCTTGCGCTCATTGCAATTGGTTCGGGCGGTATTAAGCCCTGCGTGTCAGCAAATGTTGGTGACCAATTTGGCCGTTCCAATTGGCATTTGCTCGAGCGGGTTTATCAGATCTTTTATTTTATAATCAACTTCGGCTCCTTTTTTGCCGTGCTCCTAATTCCATTGATCAAAGAATATTTCGGCTGGAGCGTGGCCTTTGGTATACCCGGCATTCTCATGTTCATCGCGACAATTTTATTTTGGATGGGACGAAAAGAATTTGTTCATATTCCTGCTAAGCCAGGGGGCAAACTAGGTTTGCTCGATGCCACAAGCTCGACCCTACTTTTTCTCACTTTTGGTTCATGGTTTTTTACCGCAAGCCAGCCTATTTGGGTAATGGCCTTGGTTTCTTTAGCTTGTCTTTATGCGGGCTACGCGGTTTTCAACTATCGCCAGAGCCTCGCCCGGGATGATGGTTTTATGGCCGTCACTACCTTCATGATGAAAGATTGGCTGATGGATGTTTTTAAGAAACGTGAAGTCTTGGCAGTTGCCGGAGCCAGTGGCAGCGGCATGAAAGAAATAGGGAAAATTTCGCAAAATGCTGAGAAAGAATTTGGCGGCGATGCAGTTGAAGGCGTGAAAGCAGTTATGCGCATCATGAGTGTATTCATCATGGTGAGTATATTTTGGGCACTCTTCGATCAACATGCTTCATCCTGGATTCGTCAGGCTGAAATGATGGACAGAAGTGTGTGGTTGCCCTTCTTGGGTGATATTACTTTGCTTTCTTCGCAAATCCCATCGCTAAATCCTGTGATAGTGATGCTTCTGATTCCTTTTTGGGCCTATCTCGTTGACCCTGCTTTAAAGAAAATAGGCATCGTTTTGACGCCGCTTAAAAAGATGTCACTTGGAATGCTTTTAGCATCGAGTAGTTTCGTGGCCGTGGCACTTTTGCAGGCGCGCATAGAAGGGGCACAAGATACGCAAATCCATGTATTCTGGCAGCTCATACCTTATTTTCTCATCACGCTTTCTGAAGTACTCGTTTCAATCACCGGCCTTGAATTTGCTTATTCTCAGGCGCCTAAGCGCATGAAGTCTACCGTAATGGGCTTTTGGTTGTTGACGGTCGCTTTTGGGAATGCCTTGGTCGCCCTGCTCGCGCATTTTTCTCATTTAAAATTAGAAAATTTCTTTTGGGTATTTGCGGGCCTTATGGCGGTTGCTGCGGTGATTTTTTCCCTTAGGGCAGCCGCGTATAAAGTACGTGATTATCCGCAGTGAGAAGTGGAAAAATACCAGCCGCTATTTGATTTTTGTAAGCGATACGGCTAACTAAGGTGGCGTTGATTGAAATTTCTGGAGTGGAATTATGGCAATACTACAACGATTTTGGACCATGCTGAAGTCCAACTTAAATCACTTGATCGGAAAAGCTGAAGATCCAGAAAAAATGCTTAATCAAATGCTGCTCGACATGCAGGAGCAGTTGATCAGTGCCAAAAAGCAAGTCGCCGTATCGATTGCCGACGAGAAACGCTTATTGAAACAACACGAAGATCAACGCGCCCTGGCTAATGATTGGGAACAAAAGGCGATGCTCGCCGTCAAAGCGGGTAAAGATGATCTTGCGCGTCAAGCTTTGGAACGCAAGGCAGAGCATGAAAAACTTGCCAATGGGTTTCAAGAGCAATGGCAATTGCAAAAGCAAGCCGTCGAGAAATTGAAAGTAGCCCTTGGAACTTTGAGCGAAAAGATTGAAGATGCCAAGCGCAAGAAAAATCTTTTGGTGGCGCGTGCTAAGCGTGCCGAAGCACAAAAAACAATCACTGATACTATGTCCGGCATGAGCAATGCCAATGCTTTTGATACGATAGAGCGTATGGAGCAAAGAATCGATCAAATGGAAGCTGAGGCTTCGGCTGCTACTGAGCTTGCCAATGAAATCGAAGTGGATGAATTATCTGCTCAGTTTAAAAAGCTCGACGTTGTTGCCTCCGATGACGCCCTAGCTTCCTTGAAGCAAAAGATGGGAGTAGTTGCGGCGCCTAAAGAAGAAAGTGCTGAAGCGGCAGAGCTCAAAAAAATTGAACGTGAGCTTGAAGCGCATACGAAAAGATAGATTTTAAGTTCATAAAAGCGCTCTTAAAGAGGATCTTTCTTCTTTGAGGGCATTTTTTTTGGCGCATATTTTCATTAACAATTGCTCTTCAAGTGATCAAAAGGAGGCAACAATGAAAATAATGGTGACAGTCAAGCGAGTGACCGATTACGAGGCCAAGCTTAAAGTGAGCGCCGATGCTACCGATGTGATTCGTGATGGCGTGAATATGATCATGAATCCTTTTGATGAGATCGCGGTCGAAGAAGCTTTGCGGCTCAAAGAAAAACATGAAGGCGAAGTGGTTGTCGTTTCTATTGGCAGCAAAGATGCCGAAGCACAAATGCGTGCAGCCATGGCCATGGGCGCTGATCGTGGAATTTTAGTGGAAGCGCCGCTGAGCATTTCTGATAATTTGGATTCCACCTATATCGCGAAGATCTTGCAAAAAGTGGTGCAAAAAGAAAATCCCGATCTGGTGTTGATGGGTAAGCAATCCATCGATGATGATAATCATCAAACTTCCGAAATGCTTGCCGAGCTTTTGGGTTTTGGCCAAGCAACTCAGGCTAATACCATTACCATCAACGGCAAAGAAGCCACGGTTGTGCGTGAAGCCGATGGCGGGCTTGAAACCATTGGGGTGCAGATGCCTTGCATTATTAGCACTGACTTGCGATTAAATGAGCCTCGTTATGCCTCATTGCCTGGCATTATGAAAGCGAAGAAAAAGCCGCTGGATTTTATTCCTGTTAAAGACTTAGGTGTTGAGCATCAACCTCAAGTGCGCCTGAAAAAACTTATTCATCCACCAAGCCGTAAGTCGGGGCAGCGCGTGCAAGACGTCGCAGAATTATTTAGCAAGCTGAAGAACGAAGCGAAGGTACTCTAAAGGAGATTAAGATGGCAACTCATTTAATTTTTGCAGAACAAGATGAGAGTGGCTTTAAAAAATCCACTTTATCGGCCGTAGCCGCAGCTAAAAAAATCGGTGGCGAGATTCATGGCGTGGTTTTAGGAAAGAATATTGGCAAGATCAACGAGGAATTTGCTCAATATTGCAGCAAAGTGCATAGCTGTGATCATGAAGGGCTTGAGCATCGCCTAGCGCAAAACTATGCAAAAGTCATCGCTGATGTGGCGAAATCAATCTCGGCAACGCACGTTTGGGCTGCAGCTACCGTCGCTGGCAAGGATCTATTTCCGCGCGTTGCGATTAGGCTTTCAGCTGCTCAAGCCTCGGATATTCAAGGCGTGGTCAATGAATCGACCTTTGTTCGTCCGGTATGGGCGGGCGATTTAGTCGGTGAAATTGAGCTTTTGACGAAAGTGAAAGTCATTACGGTGCGCGTAAGTGAATTTGCCCCGGCAGAAAAAAATCCCAGCGCAGGGCAAGTAATTCCTTTTGACGTTTCTTTGGGTCACAGCGCCATGCGATTTATCTCTTTTGACGCGGTGAAAAATGAACGTCCAGAGCTAACCGACGCTGATGTAGTGATCGCAGGCGGGCGAGGATTGAAGGGACCTGAGGGCTTTAAGGAGCTCATAGAACCTTTGGCGGATCGTCTGGGCGCGGCCATTGGTGCAAGTCGTGCGGTGTGTGATGCAGGCTGGGTTCCTAATGACTGGCAAGTAGGTCAAACCGGTAAAGTGGTGGCGCCTAAACTTTATATTGCTATCGGTATTTCGGGCGCCATTCAGCACGTTGCAGGCATGAAAGGCTCCAAGGTCATTGTTGCCATCAATAAAGATGCTGATGCTCCTATATTTCAAATCGCTGATTATGGTTTGGTAGCAGACGCATTTAAGGCAGTGCCTGAGCTTCTCGCTCTGTTAAAATAAATCGCCAAACTTTATGCCTCCATACTAATTGTAAATAGTACTGGAGGTTTTTTTATGCGTATAAATAATAGTTCTTTGTCTTCGATTAATTACGATCTAAAAAATACTAACGAGAAAAAATGCAGTCCCAAAAAACGTGCAGAGAGTCTCGAGAAACTATTAGAAATGCTTGATAAATGCGAGCACGAAATCAAAAACCGCATGCAAGATCGCATGAAATTTATGAGCGGTAAAAATGCATTTCGCTCGGAAGCGCAACTAGTTGAAATTGACGAAACTCGCGAGCGAATTCGCTGCGAGCTTCGATCCTTATTGGGGCAAAATTAATATGCATTTACTTGACTAATGCTGAAAGGATAGACTTGACTAGGGCATACGCAAGGCGCCTTGATGCATTGGCAGGTCGGCTTTAAAAAAGGATTGACCTTAGGCAGAACGGTGTTTTCGGTAATAACCATTGACTGGCTCGCGCTGTCATCGAGTTCTAAATCTGGAGCGATATCCGTAGCCTGATAGCTACTTTCCCAAGAACATCCCTCAGGGGCTGGCGTGCCTGGTACTAGTTTAAATTTTCTTCCATCGGCACATACAAGTTTCATTTGAGCGAGGGAATTTTCATTATCGGCATCATCATCAGTGAGGTCTTCGCTATCATTTTCGAGAGCATTGCTTGCGCTGAGCGGTACCCATTTACATCCCTCAGGGGCTTCAGCACCTTCAGGAAGTTTATAGCTTCTGCCATCTTCACACACCAATTTTTTTGGCTCAGTGCTTACTGGGGGGACTAACATCGGTTTGGCTTGATTACAATTGCAGGGCAGGCTCGTGCAAGAGCACATCATAGGGGGAGACATAACTCCCGAAAACGTGGCTGTGGGGCTTTCGGCTGCAAACATGCTGAAACTAGCCAAAAAAATAGCATAAATTAATTTCATAATTACTCCCAAGTGTTAGGCTTCATAAGCCCGATTATAAAAAATTAGTTCTCTATTATTGATTTAGCGATTGATAGGGCGCCGCTCAGTATCTGATCTAAAAGACTGATAAAATTTGATTTTCTAGTGAAATTTCTTAAGATTCGTTTATTGACATCTTGAATTTATTAGTGAATCTTAAGCTTCGATATGGTCCGCAATAGCTCAGTCGGTAGAGCAGGTGACTGTTAATCACCGGGTCGGCGGTTCGAGTCCGTCTTGCGGAGCCAAAATTTTTAGTAGAAAATTGCATCCCTTGCTTAACATCAAGGTGCTTTTAGAGTTTTAAGAGAGATTCCATTGGAATCTCTTTTTATTTCTAGACTATCCGCATGCTTAGAAAGACTATCAGGAAGTGAACATAACCTTTAATGATGGGACTAAGAACGAAAAAATATCGGATACTGAATATTTTGTAGAAGCAAATAATAAGAGACATTATTTTAATAATGAAAATGGTATTTCTTTTGAGAATAAAGAAACTGGCGAAACAGTAATAGAATATTCTGGTTTAGCGACCGATAATAATCCCATATCATAGGCAAAAGCCACTTTATGCCAGGTGCAAGGTCTCCTTTGCATTTTCATAAAGAAAGAACTGAAGAGTATTATGTTATCGAGGGCGTGGTGTCAGTATATGTTGATAGTTAAGAAATAAGGCTAAAAAAAGGGGGTAGATTGACTATCAAACCGGGGCAACAACATACGGTAATGAACCCCTCTGATGTTACAGCGTTAATAATAGTTAAATGCGATCCTGCATGGATTGTTGAAGATCATAATTTAGTCCAGTAGTAACGAATTTTTTTATCTATATTGCTGGATATCGCGCAGTTGGTGAGTTTTTATTATCTCACGACTAGAGACGCTTTCACTCTATCCAAGAAGTTATAGGAATTTTTTGCTAAGCACATTTAATATCATTTTTTGTTATGAGTACTCTTCTCATTAAGAAGTATTCTGAAAATAGTACTTGCTAACTCTTCTAAAATTTTTTTCTCTTCAGAGGTGGGTCCTTGTGTTGCTGGCGCTACGTGAGCATCAATAGCAGCACCTGCGTTGGCTTTTAAAAAATCTTTCATTTCCGACTCGAGTAAGCCGATTATAGATGAGCTGGAGTCGGTTTTTTCTGCCTCGCCATCTGAATTACAGGCCCAGCACGATATTTCTACGCAAGCAGACATAATAAGAGCAAGAAAATATATTTTTC
>JBPOIV010000214.1:0-3864 GCA_052034245.1 Myxococcota bacterium | reverse complement strand
GGTATAAGAAATCTCCATCGAGCTTTCTTTTTTTTTGCTAAAGTGCGCGGCTAAGGTTGCGCCGTCGATCAAAAGCTCAAGATGCGGAGCATCACTTGAATTTTTAAGCACCACATGAGAGCCACTTGATTCCTTGGCATGAAACCACCATTCATTGCCCTTGGTATAAAATTTCAAAAGCTCGTCGTTATCTTTGGCAGAACGCCCCGTCCAAAATAAGTTGCCATCTGCCGCTGCAAAAACTCGATAAGGCAAGCGCTTTTCTTTCTTCTTTTTACTTTTAGGAGTAGCCGCGAGTTCCGTCTCACTAATCCCTAAAACGCCTTTATTGATAAATTCTTCGAGTTCTTCTTGAAGCAATGAAAGCTCTTTTTCGGTTTTTATAATGCGCGGTTCAATATGCAAAAGCCCGCGTTTCGATCGTTTTATAAGTTTAAATAAATTATTGATATTCTCGTCGGGAGAGAGCAAGGGATCGATAGCAATGCTGATGGTACGAGGAGGGTCGCTGTAATAATCCATCACCTCTACATGGCTTAAGCCCTTTTTCAAAAGATGAAAATGCACTTTTAAAAGTTCGGCATTATGGCTCAGTTTGCCATGCTCTAAACAGGTCTGAAAATCATTCTTCAAATTCTCTAAAAGTCGATCTTTCTTTTTTATAGCGTTTTTTAATTTTTTTATTTTTTGCTCGAATAATTCCGTTGCATCAAGCATCTTTTTTTCAGGAGGAGAATTGGCAGACATTATACAACTCTAATGATGAGAAAAAAAAGTAGGTCGCTTAGATAAAGCCCATTTTGAGTCGAAATCACGCACGAGAAATAAAGCGATGAAGGCGAATAATAAAGGCAGCTCAGCGATAAAATAATGTTGTGTACCGAAAGGATTCATGAGTTCAGGATAATAGGCAATGACGGAGGCTATTTGAATAATCAAACCTGCCCCATAGCTCAATGTTTTGTAGAGACCCAAGATAATCATGAGACTCAAGGCAAGTTCGAGTGAACCGAGAATCATGACGACGGAAGTGCTAAAATCGATCCAATAATAGCGTGAAAAAAGTGCAGTAGTCTCGATAGGGGTAATAATTTTATCGAGCGACCATAAGAGTAAAAACATTCCGAGACCTATTCGTAGTAACCATAAAGCCCAAAGGATTGTTTTGCTTGGACGAGCCATTACATAGCCTCAGATTAAAATTTTCTATTTTTTATCATAGGTGTGCCGCTGTCGAATATCAAAAATGAATCGTATATTTATTCTTATTCAGAAAATAATTTTTTGGTGAAAAAAAAGCCACTTGCATAAGCGAAGTGGCTTTTTAGTTAATGAATTTGTTAACGTGTAGGAATATCTATACCAATAATGCAGCCGCAATCATTGGTCCCTGGCACATTGGTGCAAATTTCTACGACGCTGGAGCATGTTCCACCGCATTGGCCATCGTCAAGGCGTTCGCAGGTGGCGTTTTGGGGACGGCATTCACAGCCTTGATCGAGATTGATGACGCACTTTTCTCCTTGTGGACAAATACCCCCGCAAATGCCATCGGCATCGGGAAGACTGTCTGCACAAAAAATGGGCTCAATAGCGATGCAGGAGCAGTTGCCATCTATGTCATTAAGACAAGTGCTGCTTGGATCGGGACAAAAACCACCACATTCGCCGTTGCTTTGAAAACCACATGCTTGCGGCTCGCTTTGGCATTCGCAACGATTGTCGTCATTGGCTACGCACTTTTCTCCAAGAGGACATTCGCCGCCACATACGCCGGCTGGATCAGGAAGAGTATCAATGCAAAGAACCGGGGCCTTTGGTGCACAGAAGCAATTATTGGCGGTGTCAGCTTGACAGACATCACCTGCCACTGGGCAATCGCCGCCGCATTGGCCGTTATCTTGCAGGCTGCAAAGATTTGTAGTTGGCAAGCATTCACAAGCGTTATTGGCATTGGCAGCACATCGTTGTCCTGTCGGGCACTCACCTCCACACACGCCATTTGGATCGGGAATATTGTCGCTACATTGTTGGGAGATATTTGGGATGCAAAGACAACTATCATCGATAGCGCTTGCGATACAAATATCGGTAGCCACTGGGCATTCTCCGCCGCAAACCCCATCTTCTTGACGTCCGCAAAAACGAACTTCAGGTTGGCATTCGCAACGCTCATCAGCATTTATGGCGCAAGTTTCGCCAACAGGACATGCACCACCACAAACCCCTTGTGGGTCAGGCAAAGAATCTGTGCACAAAATGATTTGCGGAGTGCAAAGACAATCATTGGTGACAGGGTCATTTACACATATGTCTGCAGCCGTAGGGCATTCGCCACCGCATTGTCCGTCGTCTTGTCGGCCGCACAGGCGAACTTCAGGTTCGCATTGGCATCGATCATCGGCGTTAACAACACATGCTTCGCCAGCAGGACAAATCCCCCCACAAAAACCTTGAGGATCGGGCTGACTATCTGCACATAAAGTTATACTTGGCTGACAAAAACATTCATCGTTCAATGGATTATTGACGCAAACATCCGCAGCCGTAGGGCATTCGCCGCCGCATTGTCCATCGTCTTGGCGACCGCAAAGACGAACTTCAGGTTGGCATTCACATCGATCATCAGCATTGACGACGCAATTTTCTCCGCTTGGGCAAAATCCGCCGCACACACCATCTGCATTGGGCAGAGTATCGGCACACTCCAAAGGCAGATCAGGGACGCAATTGCATTTTGTTAGCGTGGAGTCTGGCAAGCAGACGGTGTTGGGCGCGGTACACTCGCCATTGCACATTCCTTCGCCATCAGGCGTAGAATCAGAGCAGGGCACAGGTTGGGCTGGACGGCATTCGCATGGGCCTGTGGCTGTTGGTTGACAAGTATCGGTGGGATTGGGGCAGTCGCCATTACAAACACCTTGCTCGTCGGGAAATGAGCCTTTACATTCGGTAGGAAGATGGATTTTTATCGTTGGAACGCATAGTTCATGATCTCTCACGACGAGTGCTTTTTTATTACCAAATTGATTGAGCAATTGTACTACTTTTAGAATCCGACGGGGCCCAATATCGAAACACATTAAGTGATTCTCTTCCTCTTTATTTTCGATGTCGTATCGCTTGCCATCATGAATTTTTGCGGCGGGATTACAAAAGCGGGTAGCGGTTAGTTTTTCGAAGACTCGACTGCGAAATTGGTCTTTTAGAAAACCAAATTCATTTTCTACAGTGATAGGTGGGATGGCATAGCAAAGATAGTGATCGCCTGGCACGTCTTTGGCATCATCACCAAACCAGCTAAAAGTTCTTTTTTCTGTCGGTACCAACACACTATGAGGGCGGAACTCTTTGAGATTAAAAGTACCGAATTGATTAATAGCGATGACATTTGCGGAAACATTTATATCTTGCTCATAGCGAAGCCGATAATCCGCATAGTGTAGGCGTGGGTTTTTGATTTCATGTACTTTATTGTCATGGCGTTTTAGTGTTGGGTTGAGAAGCTGAGATGGCTTACTCACCACGAAATCAGTCCAATCTATAAATTGATCTTGCAGACGGATCTTATTGGAGCGTATGGCCGCTGATTTAATGCGGTAAGATAAATAATGATCCGGTTCAAAAGCGTTCGTTGTTAAAGAAAATATAGAGCCAAATATCATCAGCACAGCGCTGACGAAAGATCTAAATGATGTACTCACCTTTGTATCCTGCAAAAATATACCTTTGATGCTGCCAAAGTTATTTCGATGGCAAAGAGCAGCAAAAGTTTTGGTTAGATAGTATTTTTTAACATGTACCTAAGGTGCATTACGATTTTATTAATCATTAATTTTCTGGCGTATTGTTATTTAAAAAATA
>JBPOIV010000296.1:0-7456 GCA_052034245.1 Myxococcota bacterium | reverse complement strand
GAGGCTTTATCGCTTTATTCATTGAAACCAGAAAAAAATCCTTCAAAAAAAACTATAGAAAAAATATTTATTTATACAAAATCACCCTTTTCAAAAGAAGCCGGTTTTTTGTCTTTTCTTGATCATCTTCATATCAATACTAACGATGAAGTTATTAGGCAGTACCTGTTTGTGCACGAAGGGGAAGTTTATGATGCGTCTGCTATTCGCGATAGCGAGATAAGTTTAAGGCGACAGGGGATAGTGCGCTCTTTGGCCATCATCATTCCCGTCAAAAATAAAAGTACTCCTCAAAACTCTATCGATTTATTGGTCGTTAGCAGAGATCTTTTGACCTTGCGTCCTTCCCTAAGTTTTGAAGGCAACGCCGATCTGCTTACGGACCTGATGGTCGGGCTTGGTGAGCACAGCATTGCGGGCAATAATAAATCTATTGCAGCTTTTTACGAGTTGAAACAGCCCGTGCATGTCATCTCGGCGCGTTATTTTGATCCGCATTTATTTGGTTCTGCGCTTGAATTTAGTATTAAGCCAGGTCTTTTATTTTCTCGTAAGGATTTTAGTTTTGATGGTTTTGTCGGCGAGCTTAGCCTTGAGCGGCCTTTGATTTCGGAAAACGATAAATGGGGCTACGGTATAAATTTTGATTATGGCTCAAAGCCGATTATCGATTTTAATGGCAGCCACGTGCGTACTTATGATATTCCGAGCACCAAAATTGCTGAAAATATCGAGCGAAAATATCGTTGGCGTTATAGCAAAGGGCGCATTCAAGTGCGTCGTTCATTCGGCACCTTGTATAAAAAAGAAATTTTTACGAGCTATGGCCTAACCATAAAAAAACCTACCTTGCATGAAGATTTATCTTTAAGTGAAGCTGAAAAAGAAGCATTTAAAAGAGATGTGCTCCCAAAAGATGAATTGGAAAGTTTCGTAACTCTTGGTTTCGCCTATTTTCATAATCAGTTCATAACACTTTATGATTACAATAATTTCCGGCTCGCGGAGCCCAAAAGGCTAGGCCCAAATTTGACTTTATCGGTGGATCTTTCGTCGAAAGAAGTACTCTTTAGCGATAATAGCTTCATAAGACCTGAATCAAAGCTCAGTTATAGCCTCGCTATGGGAAATGACGCGATGCTCACTGCATCAGTCTCGACTTCGAATCGCTACGATGGTGCTTTTACCGACAACACCTATAAATACGGCCTTAGCCTGATTTCTCCACAATTTTTCGATCTTTTTCGTGTTATTATCGATGGTCGTTTATCCACAGCTCTCGATAATCGCGATAATCAAAATTTCTCATTGGGAGCCGATACTGGTATTCGCGGCATCAAATCGGGATTTTATAAGGACAGCAAGGCCTTTCGCACTAATCTAGAACTTCGTTCCGCGCCTCTTGATCTATGGATTTTTCACCTAGGCTTAGTTCTGTTTTACGATACAGGATCGGCCTTTAATAAATGGGATAAAGTTAACACCACCCAAAGTCTAGGTTTCGGCCTTAGAATATTGCTCCCTCAAATCAGCTCTCAACTATTTAGACTAGATATAGGATTCCCCATTGCCGGTCGCGGCCGCGATGAACACGTGGTGGTCCCAAGTTTTGGTACGGGCCAAGCTTTTTAAACGAAAAAGTCTATCAAAAACAAAAAGGCCCTCTGACAGGGCCTTTTTCATCTTCTTAGTTGTAGTTTAGGCTTCACCTTCAAATGCTTCGCAATGCGCGGCGGCAAAACTAATTCCCTTGCTTTGTTTGCCATCAACATTTACTGAAATATCGGTGTATTTACTGGTTTTTTTCTTAGCATCTTCGGCGAGCGAATCGTAAAATACCTCGCGGCGTTCCTTAATCTGCGCAACATTTTTTCCTTCTTCGTTTTGGCAAAATGCTAGGCTTGCCTTGGCATCGATACGGCAGTTGAGTTTTTCAGCCCAATTTTCGATTTCGATTTGTGGAGAGTTCAGCGAAGGAACAAACTGCGATTGCAAAAGATAGCCACCAGCGCTTGGTGTAAGAATCACTTCGCGCAAGCCACCATTTGCCAAGCGGCGGTCTTCTCGGCAGATGAGACCCACCGAGGCATGACCAAGTTGCGCGACGCTGAGAACGAGAGTGATGATTGCTGTTTTCATATTTTCTCCTAATAAACTATAGGTTTAGATAGTTTTGATAAGAGAACTCTATGTTTAAGTAGTTTTTAAAAGTATCCGTCAGTTGACGGATACGGGCATTTTTTTTGAAAAAAAATGCAAGCCTTAGCTTGCATAGAAATACCAAAAAATATTTGGCGTCCCCAAGGGGATTCGAACCCCTGTTACCGCCGTGAAAGGGCGATGTCCTAACCGCTGGACGATGGGGACAGGTAGGCAACTTTTAGCATTACACCGAAAGCTGTCAAGCAGGATTAAAAAAAATCTTGCACTTTGTAATAATAATAACACCCAGAACAAAGATTTTGATGGATCTCAGGTGAAAACCTTAAATGCCGTTTTTAACCAAAGAAGCTAAACTCACACAATCGCTATTGCTCATCATATGCAAGGTCATAGCTTGATGTATTGCGAATGTTGACGGCTTGTAGAGTGAATTTTTGCTCATTCTTTAATAGAAATTGCTCTGAAAAATGGTTGGCGGTTTTTTTCACAATGGCGGCCATTAAAACGATGCTTGAAAGGTTGATGATGGTCATGCATGCGCTCATAAGATCAGCCATTTGCCAAATTAAGGGAACTTGAGCCAAAGCGCCCCATACCACCATGGCTAATACGATGATGCGATAACAAACTATGGGGAAGGATTTTTTGCTCAGAAACTGAATATTTGCTTCGCCATAAAAGGTGTTGCCCAAGATGGTGGTAAAGCCAAAAAGAACAATGGCGATGGCAATGAAAAAATGACCAAAAGGACCAAAGTGAATATTAGCGGCCTGGCCAGTGAGCGCGATGCCGGTGAGTCTAAGGTCGACATCGGGCGCGAGCAAAATTAAAATGGCGGTGGAAGTGCAAATGAGCAGGGTGTCGATATAGACCGCAAGCATCTGCACCATTCCTTGTTGGGCAGGATGATCGACTACGGCGCTTGCTGCAGCATTCGGTGCTGAACCCCATCCGGCCTCATTGGAATAAAGGCCCCGTGCAACGCCGTAACGAAAAGCATCTTTGACACTATGGCCCATGAAGCCGCCAATGAGTGAGTGAGAAGAAAAGGCATCACGAAAGATATTAGCAAGTAAAGTCGGTATTTCTGAGAGATGCATTATTATGACAATAAAAGTCAAAGATAAATAAAATAAAGCCATAACAGGAACAAGTTTAGAAGCTATTAATGCAATCCTTTTTTTTCCGCCGAAAATAATGAGGGCAGAGAAAAAAGCTAGAGCTAATCCAGAAATAAGGGGATCAATTGAAAAGGCACTTAAAAGGCCTTGAGCAATGGTGTTGCTTTGAACACCATTTAATACGAATCCCATGGCAACAATAATAAATATACTAAATATCGTTGCTATCAATTTAGACTTTAGGCCCGCATGAATGTAATAAGCTGGGCCGCCATAAAAAGTGCCATCTTTATTTTTGACCTTAAAAACTTGAGCCAAGGTACATTCGGCAAATGAGGTAGAAGCGCCTAAAATAGCGGTCATCCACATCCAAAAGACCGCGCCTTGACCGCCATAGGTAATGGCGGTAGCGACCCCCGCAAGATTGCCCGTGCCTACCCGTTGAGCAAGACTCGTGCAGAGTGCTTGAAAGGAGGAGATATTTTTACTGTCTGGATCCTTAGTCCCTAAGAGCGCAATAAGTGATTGTTTAAAATATCTCAGCTGCACAAAACGTAAATGAAAAGTAAAGAATAGACCTACCAATAGTAAGATCCATAAGACGATAGTATTCCATAAAAAATCGTTAATAGTGACGAGGAATTCTAATAGCATAATATCTCTTTCTCATGGTAGTTTTTCTTTACTATGGGCAATAGCCCAAGAAGCATTTTTCGAGGAAAAATGTTTTTTTACATAATCATTTATTTCTTTTAGGCTTTGCTTTTCAACAAGCTTAGAAACAGCTTCAGGACGCAAAATCTTATCTGGAGTACTATAATAATTACTGAGTAAATCAAACCAAAAGCCGATGTTTTCTTCTTGCTTATTAATGTTGTCGATAAAAGTCTTTTTGGCCAGTGCGAATTGCGCCGTCGTTATGCCGGATGAGGCAAGTTTAGAGAGCTGTTTTATAGCGCTTTCGCCTAGAGTTTTTGCGTTGTTTTTATCGGCGCTTAAGAGTATATCAATGGCATTGGGGGAGAGGCCATTATTGTGTTGTACTAAAAATACTTGGGGGCTATACACGGATCGTTTTTCTTCCCTAAGTTTTAATCGTAGAGCTTCAGAAATAATTGTATGGGTTAATCCTACTACTATATTTGGTGATTCGCGTTTAGCAGTCTCAAGAGTGTAGCGAATAAGTATTTTTGAAGGCTGAACTTCAGTATCCACTTCATAGACTTTATGTACCCCTTTTTTATAATGAATAGGCGAAATAGTTTTTTGGGTGATTGGCTCACGATGATTCAGCGAAGCAAAAACACTGGCTACTTCATTAATCATAAGTTCCAGGTCAAAATCGCCAACAATAGTTATAGAAAGGGGCTGTTTAGCTACCCATTTTTCATGCCAGGCTAAAAGATCTTTTTGAGAAAGTTCTTCGATAATTTCTATAGGGATATCCATGGCGCGCGGGTCGGAGTTGCTCAATAAGGCGGGGAAAGCACTCTGGAAGGGCCAGCCGATGTGATGTTGATTTTCGTCGTGGTTGATGGCCAATTGCTTCTTTGCCTTTGCCAAAGCAAGCTCATTAAATGCGGGATCACTTAGATAGGCCCTCATAAGTTCGAGGCAAAAACGCAAATCTGCTTGTCTTGTAGAGGCCGCCAAGCTTAAATTTTTCAAGGAGGCCTCTGGCCAAATACGAATAGTTTTGTCGCGGGTCAGCTTTAGAATTTCTTGCCATGTTTGTTTTTTTAGACCGCCAGAAAGAAGAGTGGAGCCTACTAAATCGGCGATAGCAAGCTCTCTCTTTGACATGTAAGCTAAGCCTTCTTGATTGGCGATGCGCAATAAAATCACATCTTTTTGTAGAGGAGTGCTTTTTAAAAATACTTCGATGTTATTGGGCAAGCTCAACTTATAGGTATCTATGCTAGGAAAATGTTGTTTATTTAAAATAGGAGTAGAACTATTTTTTATTGCATAACGAAAACTTAAATCCGAGGCTGTTTTAGTGCTTTTAGCTTTGCCTTTTTCTGACAATACTTTGTGTAAGAGTTCCTTGAGCATCGCTTTATTTTCTGCATTTTCTTCAATTTGCCCGTAGGAAAGTAGGTAGGTATTCGAACGAGCAAAAGCATTTTTTAGGGCCTCTCTACACTCGTTTGGTGTAATTTTTTGCAGGATTCCTTTTACTATTGGCGCGCTATTTTTTGCATCAAGGGCCAACCCTCGCTCATTGACATGATCAACAATGGCCTGAGCCCAGGCGGCCGAAGTAGCACTTTCTTCGCGTATGATGGCCTGCTCAATACTATCAATTTTATTATTCATTGCGCGCTCAAACTGAGCCTTTTCGAAACCAATATCAAGAGCACGTTTAATAGGAGAAAAAGCACGTTTAAATACTGAAGCGATATTGTCTTTATTTGTATAAATTTTCACGCTCAATTCTGGCTCTTGACTAAGGCCAAAGAAACCATGGATGCTCGTGGCCTCAATCTCATCAGGCCGCTGTTTGGCTGATTTATTAGTGAGAGATTCACTGAGCATGGCTATGGCCAACTCAAAAGCCAATCGTCGACGCATATCGGTGGGCGAAGGAAGCTTAATGTCAAGATTTTTTGGTTGCAAAATAAATACTGTTTCAACTGCTTTTAGCTCGCTTGAGTTAGCAATAATTATTGGCACTTTGAAAAGCGGCTTTCCAATGGATATTTTGCTCAAAGCAGTCCGAGAATCATTTGAAATAGTTTTAAAATGCTGATTAATAAGTCCTTTGACCAAATCAGGTTTGAAATCTCCGATTAGAATAAGCTGCGCATTGTCGGGACGGTACCATTTTTGATAAAAATTACGGAGTTGATCTTTAGTGATTTGGTCACGTATTTTCTTTTTCCCTAAAACCGGACGTGTATCAAAAAGGGTGCCCATAAAGAGTTTATGAGTAATATCTTTGTTTAGTTTACTGAGACTATCGATATAAGATTCTTCTTCTCGATCAACGATGGCTTTTTGTTTAGTAATTAGTTCATCATTGAATTCTATTCCATCCATGAAACTTCGTAAGATCGTGAAAGCGTCATTTATGGCTTTTTCTTCGCAGTTGGGGAGATCCATATGATAAATAGTATGATCGATGGTGGTAAAAGCATTAGCATCCGGGCCAAAGCTCATGCCTTGTTCTTGGAACCAAACCGCAAGCTCCTTTTCTTTGCCCATGACGCGATTTTCAAAGGCTAAATGCTCGATCAAATGAGCACTACCAAGTTCATTGTCTTTTTCATGAAAGCTTCCCACTTTGACGTTGAGTCTCAGGGCACAACGGTTTTTAGGAAAGGGATGAGGCATGAGATAATAGGAAAAACCATTCGATAATTGTGTATTTTCTATTGTTGGATTCATGGGTGCTTTAGTTGGAACGCTCACGCACGCACTTAAAAAGAAAAAAATTAACGATGGTAAAAAAAACACAGATTTCATTTGAGCCTCTCTACCAAGAGAGATTTAGGTGCTAAAACTAAAGATGTCATTAGGGTTTAGATGTAGCCAAGTAGGCGTAGTTAGGCTAACTGTGCAAACTTGCTTTTTTATGAAAATGGTTGAAATTGATTGAAGTATCCCTTGCAAATGGATTTGCCATGGACCGTGCCGTCAAAAAAATAGTTCTACTAGTATGTTTCATGAATTTAATGAGTTTTATGCTAAGAGCTCAGGAAATTCTGAGCGATGAGAAAGATAACAATAAATATATAACTACTCCCTATGTGGTGCCTTATGAGCGGCCCATAGGTTTTTCATTTAATGCTCTGGGTGTCGTCGCAATGACCTATGAAGCTCGTTTTTTCTTGGGCTTAGGGCGCGGGATTTCTTTGGTTGTTTCACCCATGTACCAAAAAACTATTGAATTACCATTCTATAGTTATAAAACCAACGAAACTTCGTTTTTTGATATACAAAGAGCCAATTTGGGCCTAGGTATTAGAGGTCAATTTTACAAATATGACTCACGGAATAATTGGTATATTGAAGCCTTGGCTCGTGGGGGAATGGCGTGGGTTGGTCAGGATAAAATGGTCGGCTCTGTTATTCCTTCCGTCATGTTTGGGTATGAATGTGTTTATGAATCGGGCTATTTTTTATCTTTTGTCTTTGGTATAGTATGGGTTTTTTTGTTTGTTAAAATA
>JBPOIV010000083.1:0-4909 GCA_052034245.1 Myxococcota bacterium | reverse complement strand
AAATGCACTTTTATCGCGTTAATTGGGCGTTTTTGGCCCTCAGGCGTTGTTGACATATCGACCATTCAAGATACGATCAAACTGAGTAGAAATTTTTTTGCTGTGAGAGAGGTAATTAATGGCTCTGTATAGAAAAGTTATTCCAAAAATTGCGCGCGACGTAATTCGCACTCTAAGTACCGAAGAGGCCATTGAAGTAGATGAAGCTCGTATGAGTGAAGCTGAACTTGACTTGGCAGCAGTAATGGTAGGCTATGTCGACACGGAAGAAGAAATCAGCCGTGAAGCCGCTGATACTCTCATTCGGTTGGGTATGCCTAAGGATAAATTCCAACAAATGAAGCAACGTTTTGCTGAACGTCGCGGCATAAAAATAGGTAGTGATGGCCTTGAATATCTTCTGGCTCAGCTTCTTGAGGCTCTTTTTCAATCCAAAAATATTGAAGAAATTTATGCTGAAGACACTGACCTTAGAAGAATCATCAAAGAATGCATGAATAAATCTTTGAAAGTAAGCGATGAAGTTGAGCAGGAAGCTCGCTCCCGCCTCAAAAATGTAAAAGAGGGTACCCCAGAATGGGATATTGAATATCCTCGCATGCTTGCTCAAGTCAAGCGTCAAAAAGGTGTCTAACCCTTCAACTAATTGGCATCAAAATATATATTAATTATTTGATGCCTTTATTTTATCCAGCATATTCAACAACTAATTTTCTCTGATACTCAAGCGAGATACGCTGCTTTCATCCATACATTTTCTGCCCTGCCCCTCAGTTTCTAGCGAACTCAAGGTACGCGGATTTAGCCTATTGCTCGCGTAGGACGTGATCAAAAACATCTGGCGATTTTTGAGGCATTGCAGCTGGCTTTTGGGAGAATCGACTAAAATTTCTCCACCGAGAATCTTTCTCACATGAATTTGGTGAAGCGACATATTTCGTACTGAACCAAGTTCCACGGTCGCATCATCGATTATTTCCATACTTAGTTTATTATTGTTATGCTTTATTCTTAGATGGAATAAATTACCTTTAATACCGGCAACCGCTATCCAATTTTTCTCTCTATTATTACAGCAAGATGTTGAGCCACTCTCAGGAAAATAAAGGGCCATTGGATATTCATTACTAAAGCCAAAGCCTGCTTCGACTTTATTATCATCAAGATTTACTAATTTTATTTCGTCAGCCTCAGCATTAAGTAATAGAGCATAATGCTTTTCACCCTGACCAAAATCACGTTTCGATAAATGAATGCGGTCTGATTTTATGCCAATGTCTATGGCTGCGATGCGCGCTTCTTTTTCGCTTGCTATAACTTCTTCAATAGTACTTAAATCGATTATTGAAAGTTGTTTAGTATCTTGATTAGAAATCACTGCTATTTTTCGATCATTATCTATTTCAATATAACTAGGCTTGCCTGCTATTTTTATCTTTTTTGGCGGCGCAATAACTTCACCCGTTTTACTATCTAGAGCCTGCAGTGAAATACTACCGTCATGAGGATAACTAATAAATACTACCGTCATTTTCCCAGTATCTAAGGCCGCAATTTTATATGCCATATCTTCTATCTTATGCGCCAAAGGGGTCGAGAAACTTAGAGATTTTTTGTCCTCCGAAGGAAAGCTTCGCACCACATAAAGAACGGAATCTGCTCGTCCTAGAGCCAAAAAATAAGGGAATTTAGGGTTTGCGCTTTTTACCTCAGACAAAGTATCCGTTGCAGGCCCTACTTTAACGCTCAAGGGCATAAATCCTAAAGGCGCCAGCACTAACTCTTGGTCGGTGGCGTCATAAAACCAAAGTCTATCTTGAAAGGATGAGGCATAAACGACACAACTATGTAATTTATTATTATTATAAGGGTCACAATGTATCAAAATACCGTCGTCGGCCCTACGAATATAGCCTTCCAGATAGGGCTTATCATCCGCACAATTCGTAATTAAAAAAGGAAGGATTAATAAAAAGCTATAATAAATACGCATCATGATGAAGGACCTTTTAATAGCGAAGGCGGCTCAAAAATATGGCCCAAATAGCGCAGATTTTCATCGAAAATCATTAGTTTTCCTTCTTTAAAGAAAGAAACATAGATATATTTTTTAACTTCGTCGATCAGCGCGTAGATCGGCCCTTGGCCTAAAATCGGCGTGCTCAATTCTAAAACCAAGGGTGACATACTGAATGAAGCGATATGATTATCGCCGAAGCAAGGCATTATAATACGGTTCATGGATTTAGAAACGCTTAATGAAGAAGCCGACATACAGCTTGTCGCCCTATCAAGAATATGATTACGAGAAAGATCGATTTTAAAAAGAGCCTCAGGGCTTTTGGCTAAAATATATGCGGTATTTTGGTCGATAAAACTGTCATGAACGCCGGTGATAAAGAAGAGATCTTTTAAGTCCCATACTGAGATGTCGTCGGCACTAAGCGTTTCTTTATTTAGAAAATCTTCAAGCACCATACTCACGAGAAAAGAATTTTTTTCCTTAAAACGCGCTGTGAGAGATTTGAATTGTTGCTCGACTAAGAGATATATTTTATCCCCTTCAATTTGGATTTTTTTTACTACTACCAGTTCATCAACGGGTATTTTCTTGGAAGCTCTGTTAAGCACATCAAGCATATTGATAGCTTTTATTTTCGTTAAAGCTTCGGCCTTAACGCTAATGAGATCAATATAACTAGAGGCAGCATAAGCAAGGGCCACAATAGTCTCAGTGGCACTCGTTTTAAGCGTGTTGACTCTTAGGGGATCAGTACCAGACAAGGGAAGTGATTTCACCTCTGGGCAGTGATCAATCGATACTCCAGGCTTATTGCAGCTAAGACCTTCGGTCCTCAGCGGCAACTTATAAAACTTATTGCTCACACTGCTCGCCATAAGCACATCATTCGCTACCGACATCATCGAGGCACCGCCAGGAATAAGCGTATTAGAACGCACGACCTCGCTTGCTGGAATGGGATTTTTTTTCTTATCGCTTTTAAGGTAAGCATCAAGCGCGTCGGTATTTATGGCCATCAATCGCCCAAAACCATAATGGGCATCTGCATTTGTACCATTGATAAATAGAAAGTTGTCTTTTTGCACCATGTGAAATGGAAAAGGAAGCACCGAATCATCAGGCACTTGCTGCTTTGGTGGCGTCGCGCAACTTAGAAGAAATAAGGGACCAAAGATCCACACATATGCGATAAGTTTTTGAATCAACTCTTTAAACCTTTAACCCAGGGCTTACTTCTTGACCATGCATCTTAAGAAATGCGCCGTCAAGTTGGCTCTTTAGAGGCCTTGACCAATGCGCTCCTATTTATTAACAAGAAGCTATGCCCAGATGGCGGAATTGGTAGACGCGCTAGTTTCAGGTACTAGTGAAGTTTTCTTCGTGGAGGTTCGAGTCCTCTTCTGGGCACCACATTTTCTTTAGTACACAGATGATTTTCCCCGCGCACCAGAGCCCCAAAAGAATGAAGAAAAATATTTTTTCATGCACAAGCTCGCTATGAAGCAAGGGTGCCAATAAAAGGCCAAAGATCAATACCACCATAAGACCGATACTCAAGCGCATAAAAAAGACACCGATACCAGTGCCTTGCCAAAGAAAACTTATGGGACAAATCCCTCGTTTGCTCGCCATTATCGCATCCTAGAAACTAAAAAAAAGTATTCCCGCTATTCCAACGACAATGCAGTAGCCGGAAAATAAGAACAAGCGATGTTTGCCGACAAAATTCATAAACCATTTAATCACAATATACCCACTGAATGCAGCTGCCAAAAATCCTGCCACCAGGGGTAAGGCCATTTTATTAAGAAGAGCGGGTTCTTTTATTAAGTCTATAGAAGCAATCAAAGACGCACCCACCATCACTGGAATGGACATGAGAAAGGAAAACTGAGCTGCTTCTAGCCTGGAAAATCCTCGCGCCATGCCAGCGGCAATAGTTGAGCCCGAGCGACTTATGCCCGGCAATAAAGCGAAACTTTGCGCCATTCCAATGGATAAAGCATCGACATAATTTATATCGCGCTCAAATTTTTTGCTCAGCTGCTCGGCCATAATCATAATCAAGCCCGTCGCTATAAGACAATAACAAGCAGCAATAGGCGAAGAAAAATAAGCAGCAAGCTCATCTTTAAAGAGCAAGCCAATCAATGCTGCAGGAAAAGTTGCCAAGGCCACCATCCAGCCCAAGCGAGCATTTTTTTCGCCCCAGGGATTGCCCGTCATCAAGCCCTTGATCACGGCTAAAATCACCCGTCGTAAGGGCTCAAAGAAATAAAGTAAGACGCCGACCAAGGTGCCTAATTGCACCAAAACATCGAAGATAAAGGCTTCTTGTTCAGAAAACTGCCAACCCAAAAGATTTGGCACCAAGACTAAATGCGCGCTAGAAGATACCGGCAAATATTCGGTCAAGCCCTGCACAATACCTAAAAAAATCGCTTGAAATAGTGTCATTGAAAAGCCTCTCTCGCTTTGTCATAGCGAAAAAGATGAAAAGAGCCAAGTAAAGAGCCCTCTAATAGTGCACCGGTTCAAAAACACCTAAAAAGAAATAAGAATCTATTTTTTCACCAGAGCTTCAATAATATTTCGATATATATTCTCACCTAAATATTTATTCCAACAAATAAAGACAGGGCTTTCCATAGCGCTAAAGCCCTCAACCACACGCAGATCCGTTAGATCCTTTAATAAATGCAGTGGAAGCACTGCTTTACCAAGGCCCAACCGAAGCGCCGTGATAACACCATAAATATCGTCATAAAAATGGCGGCCTAAGCCTTCTATTTCTAAATTTTGAAATCGAAAAAAATTAAGTGTGGTTTGATCTTCCTTATCATGATCAAGATAAATTTCAGGCGATGCATAGACGGATGATTCAAC
>JBPOIV010000208.1:0-6729 GCA_052034245.1 Myxococcota bacterium | reverse complement strand
TTGACCGATAAGCACCAAAGAGTGCACAATGCCCTTTTTGAGTTAGATAATGAATACCAATAAAAACAATTTAAAAGAATATTATGAAAGCTTCATAACAAGCCAAAAGCATGCGTCGCCAGATTTGCTGCCTTTACTTAAAAAATATCAGGAAAGCACTTTCTTGCGGCCCCTTCCTGAGCACCAAAAAAATGCTTTTAGAAAAATCGCGGATTTTATCGGTGATAGTACCGCGCCGCTTATTTTAGATTCTTGCTGTGGCACAGGCTTAAGCACACTAAATCTGGCTCAAAATTATCCAGAAGCTCTCGTCATTGGCATCGATAAATCAGCGGCCCGCATCACGCGAGGGCCGGACCTAACATCGAATTGCTTAGTCGTGCGGGGCGATATTTATGATTTGTGGTCGCTTTTTATAAAAGAAAAAATACATTTTATTAAGCATTTTATGTTCTATCCAAACCCTTGGCCTAAAGCGGGCCATTTAAAACGTCGCTTCTACGCCCATCCAACGTTTTTAGGCATGAGCACCTTGTCAGACTACTTTGAACTTCGCAGTAATTGGCCGCTCTTTATCGAGGAAGCATCAATAGCTTTTAATTTTGCTGGCTTGCAGGTGAACACTGCCGAACCCGCAAAAGACCGCCCCCCAATGAGCCTTTTTGAAAAGAAATATCAGGACCATGGAGTAAAGCTTTATTTATTAGTTGCTCAAAAATTAAGGGGTTAACTATCTATATAAAAGGCCCAATCTCCCTTCTCACCGCCTTTTGGCGCTATAGCCTTTTAAGCGGAAATAATTTCCAAACAATTAAAAGAGGTTTGTTATGGCAACTCCCGCAAAAAGTGCTGTTCCAGAAGGAATGCACACTATTACTCCTCATCTCTGGTTCAATGGCGATTGTAAAAAGGCCGTAGAATTCTACCAAAAAGCTTTTAGCGCTGAACTCATGGGGCCTATGGCTCTCGATACGCATCATGACACCGTCATGCATGCGATGCTGCGCATAGGAAATTCTCCGATGATGATGGCAGATGCGTGGCCTGACAGCCCAGAAAAAGGTCCGATGAATTTCTCCAGCGTCGGCATGTGGCTCTATGTTAATGATTGCGATGCAGCATTCAAGCAAGCATGCGCGGCTGGATGCGAAGTTTTAATGCCAATGATGGATACATTTTGGGGCGATCGCATGGGTAAAATTATCGATCCTTTTGGTCATTGCTGGGCGATCGCTAGCCATAAAATGATCATGAACAAAGAAGAAATCGAAGAAGCAAGACTTGAGTGGGAACACAGCATGCAAGGTTGCTGCTAATAATTATCTAAATTTGTTCGATGAAAAAGGCCGCAAAAAGCGGCCTTTTTTTTTACACTACCACCCAATTATTTTTGGGGAGCGGCATCATTATCGACAATAATCCTTCCCACTTTCATTTTAGCGAGCGGTACTTGCATTACTTCGACATCGCCCACGGCAACCGCGACCATACTTGAGCGATTAAAAATTCTCTTCGCGGCATTCATGATCTTTTCTTTCGTGACTTGTCCTATTTGCTCGTAAAACAATTCGTCATGATTAGCTTTAAGGTCATAAACAAAATTTCTTGCGATGCTGCTCGCATTTTTCTCAACGGTGTTGTAGCGACTTGCGAACGAATATTGAATTCCTTCTTTCGCAGCTTTTAATTCTTCATCACTTACTGGCGTAGTTTTTAAGTTTTCAAATTCATTGAGTATTTCCGCTAAGGCTTCGGATCCAAAGGGAACTTGGATGCTGGTGCTGGTCATCATCGGTCCGGGGCCGAGCAACGGATTTACGAGGCTACTCACGCCGTAAGTCCACCCTTTCTTCTCGCGTAGATTAGCATCAAGCCTGCTGGAAGGAAGGCCTGCAAGAAGTTGCTGAAATACTTCAAGCGTTGCTAAATCTTTATCCTTTGCTGTGGCGACGGGCTGGCCGACGAGCAAAAAGGTATGAGGCATTCCGGAACGCGCAACCAAATGAGTTTCCATTTCTTTTTTCGCGATGATTGGTGCGACTTTAAAGGAGAATTTTTTTAATGGTCGCCAGTTAGCAAAAAGTTTCTTCGCAAGTTTTTTAACCTGCGACATCGTGACGTCGCCAACAACGATAAGAGCAGCATTATTAGGCCCAAAACTTTCATGATAAGTTTTTTTCACGTGTTCCAAATCGATGTGAGTTAAGGTTCGCAAATCGCCTTTACTGGGATAAGCATAAGGGTGATTTGCGCCATAAGCGGCCATCAAAAAACTCACTTGTGCGGCATAAGCAGCTACGGCTTGATCGGCGGCCACAACCTGTTGTTGCCGATATTTTACGCGCTCGAAATCATCGTTAGCAAAGCGAGGCTCTTGCACTATTTGAGCAAGAAATGTCATCACATCATCGACTTTGCTCGACAAAACGTCAGAAAAAAATTCCGTTGAATCCTTGGATGTGCCCACCGTCAATTCAGTGCCCAAATTGGCGAAGGCCTCGGCGATTTCCAGTGAAGAAAATTTCTTCGTTCCTTCTTTCAGCATTAAGCCCGTAAGATTATGCAATCCCGCTTTACCGATGGGATCCATGCCTGAGCCATTTTTGAAAGCCAAACGCACTTGCGCAATCGGAATACGCTGATCTTCCATGACATAAATTGTCAAACCATTTGCTAACACATGCGTTTTGACATGGGGAAATTTGGGCTTTACCGGCTGCTGTTCAATGGAGGGTAAGTCTCGGCGCCATTGCTCAGCTTCGATCAAAGCTTCTCTCTCTTTTGCCAAATTTTTATTAAGAGAGGTCGATACACACCCGAGCATTCCAAAAACCGGTACTAATACAATGAGAAATTTTTTCATAGTTATTCCTTATGAGCCATTTGAGCTTGAACGGGAGTGGCGATGAGAATTTTTCGCGCATGAGTAGGCAAATATTTTTTCAGCGCGATTTTTAAGGTCTTTTGCGTCACTGCTTGATAGCGTGCTAAATCCTTCGACATAAAGCCTGGATCCTTGGCAAAGCGGTTATAACTTTGAAATGCTTCGGCCTTGCCCGACGAGCCACCAAACTCTTGCATAGCGAAATAATAATTGGTGAGAATAGTGTTTTTAGCGCGTTCTATCTCAATGGTTGATGGCAGATCCTTAATCATCGAGCTCATTATTTTATCAGTTTCAGCAATAGCAAGATTCGGATCTACACCTGGATTGAGCAAGATGTCGATGTTAAATACCGAAATTTGCTCAAGCGATTGCTGATAAACAGAAACATTGCCAGCGATTCTTTGCTCGCGAACCAGAGCCTTACTTAAGCGCCCATAATCACCACCACCAAGAATACTCGACAAGATATCAAGATCGGCATCACCTTCTTTATAAAGTGCCGGCGTCAAATATTGTATGCGTACCAATCCTAGTCGACCGATTTTCTCATCGAACCTAAAAATTTCTTGTTCTTTCAGTTTTATTTGCGGAATTTTCGGCGTCGAAACCGGCGCAGAGCGAGGCAAAGTTCCAAAATATTTGGCGACGAGACCCTTCACTTCATCTTTTTGAAAGTCACCCACAATAGTCAGTGTCGCATTGCTTGGACCATAATAGCGATCATAAAAACTCTTCACATCATTTAAGCTTGCAGCTTCAAGATCTCTATGCGAACCAATAACTCGACCATAAAAAGGATGAGACTTTGGGAAAGTTCTTTGCCACAAGGATAGCGTCGCTAGACCATAGGGAGCATTTTCTATAACTTGTTCTCGTTCTCGTCGAACGACTTCACGCTGCTCGTCCAATTTTTCTTTGCTAATAGTGAGAAAAGACATGCGGCTTGCTTCGAGAGCTAAGACAAGCGCAATTTGATTCTTTGGAACTGTTTGAAAGAAATTTGTGCGATCAAAACTTGTGCTTGCATTGATAGCAAAACCACCTGCTGCATCGATTTTGGTAAAATGCAGATCGTCTTTAGCAAAAGCAGAACCTTCAAACATGAGATGCTCAAATAGGTGAGCTAGACCAGTTTTATTCTGGACCTCATTCACAGCACCTGTATGAAACCAAATATTGGTTGCGACAAATGGCGAAGAATGATCTTCAGAAAGAATAACTTCCAGTCCATTTGCGAGAACATATTTCTCGAAAGGAATCGTAGGATTCTTTGGCAAATCATCTTTCGGTTTTACTAGTGAAATTTTCTCTTTCTTTGTTTTCTTTTCTTTCACCAAGGACGACCTTGCCCACGACGGAAGAACAAAACAAAAAATCACCATTACAAGTTTGAATCTACTCATGTGAAGGAATCCTAAAGTCATTATTCTTTATTTAAAAAAATCTATCAGCGATTTTAACAGCGATTGTTCTTCCGTTATGAAACGATCAATATTGTCGGGTTCGAGAACCACAACACCGCAATTGAGACACTGATCAACGTCGACATAACTAAGGCGTTTCGTAGCTAGATCATGGCCGCATTTCGGGCACTTCATAAAATGCAAAGCCTTTAGTTTTTCGTCGTCAGTTTTCTTATTTTTCTTTTTTTGCTCCTCATCAAACTTATGCTTTA
Organism: Myxococcota bacterium; assembly: GCA_052034245.1. Lineage (GTDB taxonomy): Bacteria > Myxococcota > UBA727 > UBA727 > JABDBI01. The sequence goes on along the minus strand of JBPOIV010000208.1, from coordinate 2,167 downwards.
TGGTGGCATTTTCTTTAATGAAATAGTCCGTCTCAAAGCTCTTAGCTTTTTTCATGCACGATCTCCTGCCATTTACGCTATTTATGCTTTATCTAAGGGCTTTTTAAAATATGGTTAGCAAGAAAAGATAATGAGCAAGATTGAACGAGAGATCCTACAATAAAGAGATCGCCATTAGTTCGAAACACGGATCCTGACGATGGAGAATTTGTGCGCACCTTCATGAATGAATTAGTAAGCCTCAGCGCTGATATCATTTCCCATTACTATAAAACTCGCAACTTTGAGGTTGAGCAAAAAGCTAATAATACGCCGGTTACTTTGGCCGACAAAAAGGCTGAAGAAGTGATGCGAAAACACATCGAAAAGCACTATCCCGATCATGGTATTATCGGTGAAGAATACGGTTCTACCAAGCCCGATGCCGAATATGTATGGGTACTCGATCCCATTGATGGCACCATCGCTTTTATTCATGGTGTACCCCTCTTTGTAACTCTGATCGCCTTATTAAAAAATGGCCAGCCTATTCTGGGCGCTATCAATCAGCCCATCGCTCAACTTAAGTGTGAGGGCGATAATACACAGGCATGGCTAAATGATGAGCCAGTTTCTATGCGAAAGCCTAATGGACTTAATGAGTGCACTCTTTTATGCACTGATATCGTTAAGATTGGCCGTATGCACAATAAACAAGGCTTCCAAGATTTACTCGATAAAGTGAAACTTTTTCGTACCTGGGGCGATGGTTTTGCTTATCTATTATTAGCGAGTGGCCGCGCTGATATCATGGTTGATGCACAAATGGCGCCTTGGGATATTTTACCGGTTATTCCCGTGGTTCGAGGTGCGGGCGCAATAATTACAACTTTTAAGGGTGATGATGCTGTATCCGGTACATCCGCGCTTTGCGCTCATCCAAGCATTTTTAAAGAGGTTCACGAAACGGTAAATCAATTACATAAAAAAAGCCTCTAGAGAGGCTTATAAAAGCGCAATAGTATTTTTACTCTTCGTCACTAGGCCAAAAGCATTGGCCCACGTTAGTACGATGCGCACCAAAATCTGAATTTGCCTCCGTGCTTATAACTGCATCGGTCCCACCGTAGGCTGCAAGCATTTCTGGCGAAGTAATGAGACAGTAGTTTCCACTGTAAAGACGATAGGTTGCGCCTTCGGTACCATCCTCTAAAACGGCCTTGTAAAATCCATTGGGCCATGCGCATTCGTTTAGACTTACGGCTTGGCCGAGGAAAGAATAAATATCACCGACAATGCGTACTTGAGCATCAACATCGAAAAGATTTGCTTGTGCCTGATTTTGCACGTGGCAATACCAACGCAATTCATCGTCGTAATAATAGGTATTAGGATCGGATACGGTTCTATAGTATCCGGTTGGCCAATGCTCAGCTGTGGCCATAAAGGACACCATTACCGCGAACAAGAAGAAAAATTTACATTTCATAACAAGACCTCCAATGTTTTATCAATAATATTTATTCGAGGCTCTCAAAGTCAAAAATTGTACCTTTGAAAAAAAATAAGACAGTTCTAGCCAATAAATTTTTTCTTCTTTAACAATAATTATTTTGAGGAGTTTTAGTGATGAAACGCTGTACTTGGAAAGGAATTGAAAAGCCTCATTACGAGCGCTACCACGATCAAGAATGGGGCATTCCTGTTTTCGATGATCAAAAATTATTCGAAATGCTTATTTTGGAGGGCGCTCAGGCTGGTCTTAGCTGGGAAAACATCCTTCGGCGCCGAGAAAATTACCGAGCTGCCTTTTTTAACTTTGATGCACAAAAAGTAGCCCTCATGAGCGATGCTCAACTTCACTCATTGCTTAACGACACAGGCCTTATTCGTAATCGCTTAAAAATATTTTCCGTCAGACAGAATGCCCGAGTTTTTTTAATTATTCAAAAAGAATGTGCTTCATTTAGCAACTATATTTGGAGCTATGTGAAGGGAAAAAGCATTATAAATTATCCTAAAAAATTAGAAGAAATCAATATAGAAACTAAAGTTTCTCAAGCGCTTTCAAAAGATCTAAAAAAACGTGGCATGTCTTTCGTCGGTCCCACTATTATCTATGCTTTTATGCAGGCCATTGGTATGGTTGATGATCATTTAATAGATTGTTTTAGGGCCGAAGAAAAAC
>JBPOIV010000002.1:0-4195 GCA_052034245.1 Myxococcota bacterium | reverse complement strand
AGAAATGACAGATACTTGAGTTGTTATTGTAGCCTTCTACACAAAAGCCGATGTACTCACAATTTCCCCAGGTCCCGCCTGGGCCGTTGCCGGTACAATTATCGAAGCAATCCCATACGCCGGCAGTATTGCCATTGGGAATACAAAAAAGAGCCGTTGGGCGCTGTGGAACACTCAATTTAAACCTTTGTGGTGTGCGGGTGTGGGGGATTTCCACGCTATATAATTGCATAGGGCGACGAGGCTCACGTATGGGCGTAGCCCTCAAAGTCCGCTCTTCCTCGGTAGCGATAGCGGAAAGACCAAATAAAATAGCCAGTAACAGCGATAGATGCTTCATTGCAATCTCCAAAGAGAAGGTTTTCTCTTCGTGAGTTTTGGCTAAGACTTTGTTTTAAAAGCGGCTTGCCATAGTTTTCATGCGATAGGTACACTCTAAAAATTGTAATCCCCGACTTCATTGGCCTTGTTGCATGAAATTATCAACTCAACAAATTACCCCGTCATTGCGAGGCCAGGTACTGGCCGTGGCAATCTAGGATAGTCAGCCCATACGCTATAGAATGCCCTGGATTGCCGCGCTGCGCTCGCAATGACGAAGAATCAGCGGTATTTCCGGTGCGATGAATATGGTGAATCCTAATGAAGAGGTCTAGGAGGACGAACGATGTGGCCTAATAAAAAAAGTTCAGGTCGAAGGACAAGCTTGAAAAGGGTTCGGCTTTTCTTAGAAGGCTTGTGTCGTTGCTTTGGTTAAAATGTAAAGAAAATTCGCTTCTTAATTTGGTGCCATTAATGACCATGGCGAGCCGGCCCGCAAAGAGGGCTTTGGCCTTAATCTGGGACTTTTCGCTAAAAATGGTGGCAAAAACTTTTTGTGATTCTCCGTGAATATCAAGACCGCCTCCAAGAGCCACGAGCATTGACCACCGTCCTCGAATGGGCCAGGCGAGTTGGGAGTGAAGCTGGAGGCTGCTTAAAGGAAAAGAACTGAGGTCTGCATTTTGTGCCAAAAGATAGATCTCGTTCACAGCTCTTAGATCCAGCCGCACTTGGCCAAAGTGCCAGGGCCAATGAAAGCTTAAACGGGGACCAGAGCGAATCATAATGCGGGAATCGACAGCATGATCGCTCCCATGGCTACAGCGATGCTGATAATCAAGACTAAGCAATCCCTCACTTATCTTAAAACCAAGACCTAAAAGAGCTTGGTAATAAGTCTGGACCAGCCGAAAATTAATATCATTTTGATCATCGATTAATGTCTCTATGCCAAGGCCAAGATGTGCATAGCTATTGGCGTTAAAGCTGATTAAATTTACATCGCCCAAGGCTCCACCTTTGGCGCCGTGATAATCATCGGCTACCAAATAACGTCCAATCCAAACTTCACCTTTTGCCTGATCGAGAAGGGAAAACTCAGGCGCAAAAAAGTGATGGGGAGCACGAAATTTTAAATCAACGTCGTCGATAGTCGCAAAGACGTGGCTATTAAGCAGGGCTAGCAAGCCCCAAATACTATATTTTTTCATGCTCTTTTAATGCCATTTCTACAGTAAATTGGCAGCAGCTTCGGCAAGAACAGAGCGTTCACCTTTTTTCAGACGTACGTGGCCAAATAGTCCTTGATTTCGGAAACGATTCACGATGTGGACGAGCCCATTATTCGTGGAATCAACATAGGGATGATCGATTTGGTAGGGGTCACCGGTAAGAACTATCTTAGTTCCTTCACCTGCGCGAGAAATAATCGTTTTTACTTCATGAGGAGTAAGATTTTGAGCCTCATCGACAATCATAAATTGCGACGCGATAGAACGGCCGCGAATATAGGTGAGAGGCTCGATTTGTAGCAGGTCTAAGTCAATGAGTTCTTGATAGCTGCGCTTATTATGCTGGCGAGAGAAATGTGAGCGCCCCATGATGAATTCGACATTGTCAAAGATAGGCTGCATCCACGGATTGAGTTTTTCTTCGATGGTGCCAGGCAAATAACCTAGATCTCGGCCGAGAGGAAAAATAGGGCGACTGACCAAAAGCCGCTGAAAACGACGCTCATCGGAAACGAGATGTAATCCTGCTGCAATGGCGAGCAAGGTTTTACCGGTTCCTGCTTTGCCGACTAAAGTAACAAGTTGCACATCGTCATCGAGCAAAAGATCGAGAGCAAAAACTTGTTCTTTATTGCGAGCGCTTATGCCCCACACTTCTTGGGTGGGCTTAATAATAGGTTTTAAAGTATTGGTTTGTGATGAAAGTCTTGTGAGTGCTGAATGGGAGGGATTGGCCATATCTTTTAAAATGGCAAACTGATTATTGAAGAGCTTCGCTTCGCTCAGTTGCAAAGAATTATTTTTATAGAGCGAGTCAATTTGCTCGCGTTCGATTTCGAGTTCGGTATAGCCGGTATAAAGTTCATCAATTTTGCTTGGTTCCGGTTCAAAATTTTCGGAGCGAATACCGATTGCATCGGAGCGGATGCGCAAGTTGGTGTCTTGAGTGATAAAGACCACTTCCTGTTTGCCCTTGAGCTGTTCTTGCGCATCGAAGGCGACGGAAAGAATGCGGCTATCCTGCCCTCGATCGGAAGTGATTTCCGGTGGAAGCAAGCGGCTCGAAGTTGCCACGCGCAAAGTACCGCCGGATTCAAGCTTCACGCCGGTTGCAAGCGATCCTGCGCTTCGAAGCTCATCGAGAAAACGGCTGACTTGTCGCGCATTTTGTCCAAGCTCCGAGAGCTCTTTTTTGAAGTTATCAATCTCTTCAACCGCATAAATCGGAATGATGATGTTATTGTCGGCAAAATTGAACATGGCTCGGGGATCGTGCAATAAGACATTTGTATCTAAGATAAAAGTTTTCTTCATGCGTCACCCCAATTAAAAAAAAGCGACAGCTGGTGCTGCCGCGTAGGAATTTTTTAGCTGTAAAAAAAAAAGCCCCATGGGTAAATGCTACCACACAGGGATCTTTTTAATAAAAGCTCTTCTTAATATTAAATCGCTAAGAAGGCTTTAGGGCGCTTTCTTTAAACTTCCGAGCTTCTAAACGGAAGCAAGCCAGCTGCTCTTGCGCGCTTTACTGCTTTGGTGATTTTGCGTTGATTAATCGCTACCAAACCAGAACGGCGCGAAGGCAAAATCTTTCCTTCGGGAGAAATGAATCGACGCAAAACTTCAGTATTTTTATAATCAACTTCAGTTTTGTTTTGAATAAAATAGTCGGCCAAACGTCTTTTGCCGCGCGATAGTGTTGGATTTTCTGACATAACGCTCCAAATTTTGATCCAATCGTTAGAAGGCCTTGCATGCCGTAATTTATCGTCTTGATCAAGAGGGAAGGGCCATAGATTTTTGTTTTAGCTGCATCAGGAGGGCGTATTTTGTTTTATTTTTTATATAAAAAATGGCTTGCCGTTTGATTTGCCGGCGTTATAATAAATATAGGATATGAAGCTTTTGTTATTTGGCTTTTATCCCTTTGGTGGTCTGCGGACCACCTAGCGTCCGAGGGCCTTTGTGCCCTCGGTTTTTTATTTTAGTGCATGCTTTTTTTAGTTTTCGCGTTATATAGTATATATAAAGGCTGCGGTCTTTATAATTCTAGAGCCGATAAATGGCCCGAAAAGACGATCTTTTGACCGTCTGTGATATGACTGGAAGCTTTGTTCTTCCAGTCTTTTTTTATAAAATTTGAAATAAAAAAGAGTCCTCATTGCTTGCCCTCAGGGATTTATTTGTGAGGTAAGCATGAGAAAAAACAATCTATTTTTGGCACTTTTTATAAGCTGTTTTGCCTTCTCATCTTGGTGCAGTGATAGTGAGTCTGATTCTAATAAGCGTTCGGGTGGAGATAGTAGCGAAGTGAGCGAAGATCCCTCGGCGGAACTTGGCGAAGAAGAAAGCAGCGAATCTGCCTATGTACCCATGCAAAGACCGCGCTATTTCGTGGTTTTTGCCGATAATGCGAAAACTATAGATTTAAGCCGTGTCATTCATACGACCAAAGAAGTAATGAACGTTATGCAAAGTAATGAAGTAGCTAAGAGTTATGCAAATTTTAGTTTTCCTGAAGAAGGAAAAATGAATTGGGTAGTTCAGGAAATGAAGTTTGAGGAGGGCACCGCTGTTGCATTTAAACGCCACAAAAAACAGGGTTTTCGTAATATTAGCGGGTCTATCTATGGGGATAACAT
>JBPOIV010000075.1:0-1726 GCA_052034245.1 Myxococcota bacterium | reverse complement strand
GGATGCCGGCACCGCCAGCGCGAATTTTTTCAGCGAGTGTGCCTTGGGGGACGAGTTCAACTTCGAGCTCACCGTTTAAAAACTGTGCCTCAAAAATTTTGTTCTCGCCGACATAACTTGCAATCATCTTTTTTATGCGTCGCTCTTTAAGAAGAATGCCAAGGCCAAAATCGGTGGTACCGCAGTTATTGCTAATCACCGTAAGATCCTTCACTCCCGCATCAAAAATGGCACGGATAAGATATTCGGGATTACCGCAAAGGCCAAAACCCCCCACCATGATGGTCGAGCCTTCTTTCAGGTTTTTAAGCGCTCCGGCTAAGTCGTTGATAATTTTGCTCATAGATCACCTTTTTGTCGAAGAACATCTTAGCGAATTTTTTTGAAATTAATTTAAAAATACTTCTTTTCTAAGATGAGCTCAGGGCCTTTAGAGCCTGGTCCTCTCTTGTAAAGTACTATAAATGACCTATATTAGTGCGAAAGTAATTGAGTTATTAAAAGGTGTTTAATTGCCATTATTTGTCGTGATTTTAATGCTACTGATTGGCGCTTGTTCGAATCATAAGGCTTCAAAAAAGCCAGATTTTATCGAGTCTGGCAAAGCCACAGCTTTTTTTGATGAGATTAGGAATCACCGAGAACAGATAATAGAAGTGACTAATGCTTTGATAGAATACATAGATAACTTTGAGCATAAAGATATTGATAATAAATTCATATCCTTAAGCGTGGGCGAGGCGCCTTTAAGGCTTAGCTTTTTTGCTGAAAGTCATAATAATGTGGGAATTATCAGAGATAATTTGGCCGCCATAAACCTTTTGGGCACAAAAAATGAGCTCATTTTACTCGAAGGCCAAAGTCGCAAGCTTCAGCCAAAAAGGTGCGAAGAGCTCATTTATCTTTTTTATTATCAAAACTGGGCTTGGTCCCAGCGTCAAGATAAACATGATGTGAAAGCACGAAACCAATGGCTGCTTGATGAGCAAATTTCTCAGCATTATCAAGAGGCTAGACCTTATCTTCACACTGACCGACTACTCTTAAGCGCTATGCATTGTGCTTTTTGGGATGATAAAATTCTGCTGATAAAGAGTCTTTCCAAAAATAATCTCAAGAACATGCAAGCCAGAGGCGACTCGATGCTAAAAGCCATACATCATTGGCAAAAATACTATCCAAAAATCACGGTTATCGCCGGGACTTGGCATATTCCGCTGGGGGATTTGTATTTGTCACAAGCCGCTGACGCAGATTTTCCTGCCTTTTATTCGGCTCTTAGAGCTGAGAATACGAACTCACCTTTTCCCCAAGTGAACTTTAAAAAACATAGATTTTCAGGAAACACTGAGGCCACTTATAATTATTTGGCGCAACAAAAAATTCCCTTTATGCAATTCCTCCATAAACGCTTGCTTCAGCCCTAGACCCATTGTTTTTATGCGATTAATGGCTAAAGTAGGCTTCTATTCAGTCTTGCAGGAGTAATGTAATTATGACGATGGAAAAAATTACTGAGAATTTTTATTTTGATTCCCGAATTGTCCAACGCCATATTCGTACAGGGAAACTTAACAAAGTTGATTACGAAAATTATTTGGCTGCTCTTCCTGATTTAAAAGAGCAAAGCGAAGAATTGGGCCCTGAAATTTATGGCGAGCGCTCTCGCTTGGCATTAAGTGGTGAATATTCAAGTTCGTCGGAACACGACGAGGATCACGATTAA
>JBPOIV010000029.1:0-19621 GCA_052034245.1 Myxococcota bacterium | reverse complement strand
GCATAATTTTATCGTCATTGCGAGGCCAGGAACTGGCCGTGGCAATCTCATCACATTTAAAGTTCAAACCTACGTAGCCTCTGAGATAAAAAGTTGCCGCGCTACGCTCGCAATGACGAGGAATCATGCATCAAAAATTTAAAGGCCCAACTCAACGAACATTTGACATAAAAAAAGTGCCACGAAGGCACTTTTACCACCGGTTAGTTTTGAATAAGCAAGTTTAAGAGCTACGCACTCGCCTGTTGAAGCATCGGCTTTCGGTCACTCTTGCCATTGCTCGCCGGTCCTTTAAGCACCGGCAAGTTAAAATGGGTACGGATGCGATCTTCTATTTCTGATGCGATTTCCGGTTTGTCTCGCAAAAATTGCGCTACATTTTCTCGACCCTGTCCCATTTTTTCTTTGCCATAGCTAAACCATGAGCCACTTTTTTCAATGGCACCACATTGAACACCTAAGTCCAGAAGCTCTCCTTCCTTGGCGATTCCTTGGCCATAAATGATATCAAATTCCACTTCCTTAAAGGGTGGTGCCAACTTATTTTTGGCCACTTTGACGCGGGTACGATTACCAGTGATATCTTCGCCCTGCTTAATCGCCCCTACCCGCCGGATGTCCAAACGCATCGACGCATAAAACTTAAGTGCATTTCCGCCGGTCGTAGTTTCAGGATTGCCAAACATCACACCAATTTTCATACGAAGTTGATTGATGAAAATAACGCTGGTCTTTGAGCGAGAAATACTGCCCGTCAGCTTTCGCAAAGCTTGACTCATAAGACGAGCTTGCAGCCCCATGTGCGAATCGCCCATTTCCCCTTCGATTTCAGCTTTTGGTACCAAAGCCGCCACGGAGTCGACGATGACCAAATCAAGCGCGCCCGAGCGTACAAGCATATCGGTGATTTCTAAAGCTTGCTCGCCTGTATCAGGCTGCGATATCAAAAGGTCATCGGTTCTTACACCAAGTTTTCGTGCATACACTACATCGAGAGCGTGTTCGGCATCTACGAAAGCAGCCACACCGCCACGTTTTTGTACTTCAGCGATAGCATGTAGGGTCAAAGTAGTTTTACCACTTGATTCTGGTCCATAAATTTCAATAATTCGGCCGCGAGGAAAACCTCCAATTCCAAGAGCGATATCGATGCCTAAGGATCCCGTCGAAGTTACATCAACGTCCTGCATCATCACTTCATCATTGCCAAGGCGCATGATGGAGCCTTTACCAAACTGTTTTTCAATATTTTGTACGGCCAAATCGAGACTTTTTAATTTTTCACTGCGGCTTTGATCGCCATTTCCTTCGGGTTTCATTTTCATTTCTCCTGATTTCTTGCATTTATACATACGATCATCTTGTAACTAAGAAAAGGGAATAATGAAAGAAAATAATTTATTAACGCTCACAAAAAAAAAGCGGCCTAAGCCGCCTTCATTAAAAAAGTGGTTTTTACGGGTGATTTGGCCTCGGAGCACTTGCTTGAGAAGTATTAACTTTTTCTGGTAAAGCAAGCGCGCGATTTTGATCATCATAAAATACGGTAATATTTTCTCGCTGACCAAAAATAGCGTCCTCTCGAGCAATAACACTAATAATGTTCACCCCGGGCTTCAAAGAAACTTGGTGCTGAACGGTAGTCTCACCCGTCGATGTGGCGATAGATTTATAGAGGACTTTCTTCAAGTTTACATAAATAAGTAGCTCGGAGCCATCTTTGATTTCCGAAAGTTTGGCTACTACATTTCCATTAGCATTCTTTGTCCAACCACTGCCATCGGAAAATTTCAGATCGACCTTCGGCGGAATGCGCTGATAATTGATGGTATAAAGCTCAGCCTTCTTCTGAGGGCTTTGTTGTGGCTGTTTGACATGAGTCTTCATATCACTCTTTTTCACAAAGCCGACCAAATTTTCATCCGCTCGCACGAGATAAAAATCTTTCAACTCACCAAGGGACTCACAACGCAGCCCTTCTTTTAGGCTCGCCACCAATGAGGAGCTCGCATCGGCCTTTGCATAAAGAGACGCCACTTTCGAGCTCACGCTCAAGCTCGTTTTCTTCGCGACAACCTTTTCTTTTTTACTGATATCAAGACTCAATTTATCTCGCCAAATGTCATGCATTTGTCCATCAAATATTTGCAGCTCAAAATCAACCAATTCGCTTGGTTCTTTCACGCGGAATGAAAAACGAGCAGACCCTTCTTTATTAGGCGCAAGCTCAGCAAGCTGAACTCGACCGGTTTTAAGAAATACTTTTGAGCCAGAATTATTGCGAAGAATTACCGTAGGTTCAGTGGCCTTACCATCTCCGATATTTTTTAACCAAACTACCAATTCAACTTCTTCATCGTTCTGGACTTTTCCGTCGCTATTTCCAGCTTTGGCATCATCAATGATTATCGCATGAGCAAATCGCGGACGACCTAGACCGGTGATTTCGAGAGGAACATTAAGCTCGGAAAGTTTATCTTTGGCAACATCGCGTAGCTCAAGCGTCATCAGATCTTTGCGAGTGATTACATCTTTAGGAATTTCAAACTCAACTGCGCGCTCCACTTCTTGCGCAGGATCGATTTTACCAAAAAGAAATTCGCGCTGGTCAAAAAGCGGTGTTTTAGAATGAGTAATGGCATGAACTTGATAAGCAGGTATAGCGGAAGTATTTTTCACCTTCACAACTACTTTCAATTTATCGCCTGCTTTAGCCCCTGGGTTTGCTACTATGCTTGTTTTCAAAGCATCGCCATTTTTGAGCTTTTCGCCTTGGCTCCAATCGATATTAAATTTCTTTAAAGCTTCTGCGATTTTTCTTTGTTCTTCTTTTTCCAGACGCTCTTTAATACCTACTGCTTCTGCAAGTAAATCGCTCCTCTTTACGCCCTTGGCCGTGCGCAGAACCTCCGTTGCAACAATTATGGCGAATTCTTTTTTCAATTTAGCAGGCTCAAGTTTACCGTATTCAAGCCCTTCTTCCAAAGTTTTCGGAGATAAAAAGCTCATTTGATAAAGATTATTTTCTTCACGTTTTTTCGATACTGACAAATGCGCTTCAAGATCGATTTCGCGCATCGATGTATTTTGGAACAAGCTTAATTCTTCCGCTTTTTGGGCTTTCACCTCAAGCAATTTAATGTCAGGCTCAATTCCAATTGTCTGAATGCCTTTTTCTTGCGGTCCATAATATTGAGCGATGGTCAATTTCAAAGCAGCAGGGCCTTCGCTTTCTTTGTTATCTTTTTTCTCTTGCAGATTAGGAAGATCAAAAAGCATTTGCACCGAGCCCTTTCCGAATGTAGCAGAATCTCCAATCAAAATCGCGCGACCACCAAGTGGATTATCCTTATCTACCGCGCCATATTTGAGCGCTCCTGCAACAATCTCAGATGCGCTCGCCGAGCCTCCATTAATCAAGCAAGCGATCTTAAGATCTTTGTCCAACTCGCCCGGAGTAGCTTCTTCCACTTGACGCGACTTTCTCGCATCTTGCGTCGAAACTAATTCACCACTCGAAATAAAGAAATCGGAAATGCGAATTGCTTGGGTCAAAAGACCGCCAGGATTATCACGCAAATCAAGAATCAAACCGGTCATTTTATTTTTGCTATCGGCTTTCATCTTGAGAATGGCATTTTTAACATCGGTATCGGTATTTCCCTGGAAGGCTTTAATACGCAAATAACCAATGTCATTATCAAGTAAAGCATAGGCGACGGAATCGACTTTGATAACTTCTCGCTCCAAAACAAACTCGATTTCTTTGGTTGAATTTCCTCGTAAAACGGCAATTTTTACGCTGGATTTCGGTGCACCTCGAAGCTTGGTCACCGCATCTTCAAGAGGCATATTAATCGCTGAGTCTTCATCAATGCGCACGATGCGATCTTTAGCTTGCACGCCCTTTTTCGCCGCAGGCGTTCCATCGATGGGACTGATGACGGTGAGATAGCCATCGCGCACGGAGATAACGATACCAACGCCACCAAATTCTCCTTTGGTCGTAAGCGTCAAATCACGAGCCTGCTCGCCTGGCAAATAAACAGAGTGCGGATCAAGGGTTCCAAGCATCGCATTAATCGCGCCCGTACCAATTTTTTTCCAATCAAGAGGTTCTTGGTTTTTAAGCTTGTTATCAAGTCCTTGGCGTTTGGCTTCTTCCTCGACAAATTTATAAATATCGCGAAGTAAAAAGGTCATGCCCCAAATTGATTTTTGCGCTTCGTAATCAAAGACTTTTTTAACGCCCCCCAGATTAATTTCAATTTTCTCTTTGACTAAAGGCGCGGGGCCCATGGGAGCAGCTGATGAACTAGTAGACGCTGGGGCAGAAAGAGCATTTTTTTGGGCTTCAAGCAAAGCATATTCTTCGCCCTTTTTGCTCTTTTCCAAAGCCTGATCTAAGGACTTCGGCAGGCTCACTACCAAACGAGAAATATAAGATTCGAGCGATTCAAGAATGGCCGCAAGCATGGCTGCCGTATCGATGCGCTCAGGCTCGACATATTGCTCTTTCATAAGCAAGGCCACACGGGGCAGGTCATTAAATACTGCGCTGTGACTGCTTAGCGTATTCTCAACCCTTGCCATCGCTGGACTCGGCGAAAGAATACCGATAAGCGAGCTTATCAACGTCAATTGAGTAAGCATCAGCAATAAAGAACGCCTTAATTTTTTAATCATGGAAGAAATCTCTCCTCATTCCAGCGCCAAATAAAGTACCGCATTTACGATAGTAAAAGTTTAAGCCTTATTCCGCATCATTAACAGATTTTTATGGCCTTATTTAGTCTCTTCGCTCGGGCCAGATATTCCCATACGTATAACTGCTTTTAGTAGACGGTTGCGACGCAAATTACCGATCAAACCATAGATTTCGTTATAAAGACTTGGGTCTTTAAGCAAAAGCCCCAACGAGCCTTTGCCATTTTTTAAATCGCTTACCATCACTTCCACGTCCGCTGCAGCTTTATTAAGTGAACGTAAAAATTGTCCTTCATCTTTGGCATAAATCAAATCATGCACAATGCCATCGCCGTTTTCAACTTCTTTCAAAATAGCATCAAGCTGCTTAAAGCTGCTGTTGATCCTCGCGATGGTTTTTTGTCCCTCGGGGTCATATAACAGCGCATGTACGAGGCCATCACCTTCTTTGACCGCTTTTATTACTGATTTCAAATCGCCGATGATCTCATCGACTTTTTTCATAGTGGTAGAAACACTTGCAATAGATGTCTTGGCATCGCTACCTGCTTTCTTATCAAAGATAATTTCATGCAAGACACCCTGACCTGATTCAATTTCCTTAAAGATTTTTTGCAAGGATTTTGCGGTACCCGCTAAAGCACTATCGCCACCTTGTGCACTGAAGCTTTTAAAAATATCTCGGGCATCGGCAACGGTTTCGGTTACATTTTCAAGAATTTCCTGAGCCTGTTGCAGAGCTTTATTAAAATCAATGGGCGGCGTAGATTTAAGCATGCCACCTGCTTGGATTTGAGGAAGCTGCGGCGAGCCTATGCTGATATTTATAAGCTTGTCTCCAAGCAAACCTTTGCTATCGATGCGAGCTAAGGAATCCTCTCGGATTAACTCCATGGCATCCTTCGATACCCCCATGACCACCGTGATGTCACGCGATAAACCAGGAGTATCTGGCCGCAAAAGCGGAAATTTAATTTTACTGACATGCCCTACGACCACGCCAGAAAGCATAACATCTGCTCCCAATGCAAGACCAGCAACATTAGGAAAATGCGTTTCAATATCGACGGAAGTATCAAAAAGTCTTCTTTCTCTTCCGATTAAGAAAACCAAAAACACCAGAACAATGAGTCCTAAGGCCACGAACAACCCTAAAATCATATCGTATGAGCGTCGTTTTAGAGCTGCCATGTATTACAAACCTCCCTGCAGGGTTAATAAAACTGAAGGATCCCCCTGAACAAAGCCGCGTACCACCGCATCTTCGCTATGCTCTAATTCAGAAAAGCTCCCCAAAGCCCGCACTCTGCCTGCGTAAAAAAAAGCCACATCATCACCCAAAGTCTTTACTGCGGGCATATCATGCGTGACCACTACGCTCGTGCATTTAAGGCGTTCTTGTAAAAACAAAATTAAATCCACAATGCGGCGCGTATTGATAGGATCAAGACCCGCCGTAGGCTCATCGTAAAGAATCACCTCTGGCTGCGTCACGATAGCGCGTGCAAGCCCAATGCGTTTTTTCATACCGCCTGACAATTCACTAGGCATTTTTTCGGCTGTGTCGGGCAAACCCACCATGGCTAAAGTCATATGAACTTTGTCCGAAATTTCGCTCTCCGAACAACTTTTTTGAACGACCAGAGGATAGGCAATATTTTCATAAACATTCATTGAATCGAATAAGGCCGCGCCTTGAAAGACCATAGAAATTTTCTGCCTAATCGGCAAAAAATCATCTTCTCGCTCAAGTTGAGCAATGTCGACGCCATTGAAAAGTATGGCTCCATCATCCGCTAAAAGCAGACCGATGATCATTTTTATGGTGACAGTTTTTCCGCACCCAGAAGGACCTAAAATCGAAAGGACTTTTGATTTGCGAATGGGCAAGGTGATGTCCTGACACACCATTTGCGAGCCAAAAGATTTTTTCACTTTAATAAGTGACAAAGCAAGCTCTGGATCAAGGGTGTGTTCACGAGGTATATTTGACATCAAGACAACCACTACCTAAATTGCTGGACGCTAGGCTATGCCTTACGCTCAAAGAACAATAAACATCATTAGAATTGCATAAATAACTTTTGATTTCCAACCTGTGATTTTTATGAATTTAACCGGCTAGATTTGTTCGCAAAATCAACTGAAATGACGTTATTAATTACTTCGCTTGTTTCTTGTTTTTCCGATTGTTCCAAAAGATTATCTCTCGCATCTCGTTTCAAAGAGAGGCGTGGCTTTATTTCATAGCCTAAAACTTCATCTTGACAATCGGCAGGAATATCCTGATGCCAAAGCGCTATTTCCTGAATAGCGAGAGATTGAATGCCATACACGCATTCCCACGGCAACATGCAAAAAGTCTCACCGGCATCGAAGGCCAGAGTCGCCCAAACTCCTACCTCATTAAAATTAAAGTCGGCAATATGAAATGCGTAGTCAAAATTAAGTCGTAAATCACCTTGATTTTTGAACTCATCAGGAACTTTTACGCCTTCTTTTCTCGCATCAAGCACGAGCATCACGGTGCCTAACTGAAGCCAATCCGCGAAGAGCGCTCGTTTATTTTGATTTAGATCAAAATTGGGGCTTTGAGTCTTTTTAACGAAGCTCACTACGTTGCTTGGCTCATTATTGTCAGTCTTCATTTATTTCTCGCACATCGAGCTTAGGCACGAATACCATGCTTAGCTTGATATTCCTTATTTAGATCGGAAAGCGAAGATTCCAAGACATAACGAACTTCTTTATCAAAACGCACTTTACGCGCCGCAATTTCTCTAAGAGCGGTAACTTGCTCGTTATTTTTGTAGCCATCTACGAGGGGCCTACTTCCCTTCATAAGCTGACGTGTGCGGGCAGCTGCCAATAAAACCATAGCAAATCGGTTATCAATAACCTTCAAACAATCTTCAACAGTCACGCGCGCCATAACTTACTCCTTAACTACTTTCCTTTGCCCTTAACGGCTTTAAGCGAAAAACTCAACACCGTAGAGTATCTGTTGCACTTTGCCTTTTTGGTGCTTATAGTCTTGTTGGGGGTGATTATGGATTCGACGGAGGAAGGAAGGATTAAATGGCACGTCGCGGGTTTCGGTAACCGCGTAAAAATACTGAAAAAAACAAATGCAAACACTAAAAACGTTGCAAGCGTAGGCGGTCTCCGCCTCGCAGCTGCCTAAGCTTAATAACCTTAGAGTAGCCACTGGTCCGATGCTGGCTTGGGTGTCGGGTAGCCGGTGCAAAACCCCACAGGCTGGCTCTTAGGCCTTTTTGGCCGTCCTAAGAGTGAGAAATAGGTCAAAAACTGCTCTAGAAAGCCTGCCACTGGGCGCTTTGGAGCAGAATAAAACAGATGGCTAAACGTGTAGAAGTTTAATGCGGATATCTTTCGGACGCGGGTTCAAATCCCGCCACCTCCACCAAATTTGTGCAGCCTTTTTAGGCTGCTTTTTTTATGCGCTTCTTTTAAGCGCCTTTTTTTAATCACCCTTAAATAATTATCGAAATTCCCCATAAAAACATGAAGGTTTTTTTAAGCTAGATTCACAAGCATTTGAAAGAATAATGCAGTGCTTTCATGCGTATTACTTCAAGCTTAAAAAGCTCGATTGATTTACGCGCGACAGTTTTCTTTTCGTTCTTTTAAAAACTTTTGGGGTTGGTCTACTATTTTTTGGAGCCGTTCATGAATAAGGAAATAAAACTCGCCGAAAATTCCCTAGGCACTGCAGAATCAATAATAATGGGGGTTTCGGGCACAGCCCCTGCCTTTAGTGCCGCAGCAACTACTGCAGCCTTGGTTGCGGCTGTAGGAGTCTATTCACCGGGCAGCGCTTTGTACTGCGGCCTTATCATGTTCGGCATCACCTTTGCTTTTATGTATCTCAATCGAGTTTCAGCTAATGCGGGTGCATCCTACACCTGGATCAGCGAGATTTTTGGGAAAAATTGGGGTTTTTTCGCCGGCTGGTCTTTGTTGGTTTCCACGGCCCTGTTCATGGTTTCAGGCACCATTCCCGCGGCCATGTCAACCTTAGTTCTCATCGACCCTGCGCTCGTTGACGACACGATGTGGGTAACCATCGTTGCTTCAATGTGGCTTACTTTAGTCGCATTCATTGTCTTAAAAGGCATAAAACCAACAAGTTATTTACAAGCTATTCTCACCATTCTTGAAGTCGGTATTTTAATTGCCATCACCATCGCTGCTTTTATCGCGTTTATGAAACAGCCTGCACATAGTATCGGGTGGCATACCTTTAATCCTTTCAATTATTCTTTGGAGCTCTTCGCCAAAGGCGCC
Organism: Myxococcota bacterium; assembly: GCA_052034245.1. Taxonomy (GTDB): domain Bacteria; phylum Myxococcota; class UBA727; order UBA727; family JABDBI01. The sequence continues at coordinate 10,606 of JBPOIV010000029.1, read as the reverse complement.
ATCATCTCGTTGTTTTTTTATTGGGGATGGGATGTAACCTGCAATCTTTCCGAAGAGACAAAAAACGCAAAACTCTCCCCTGGTGCCGCCGCTGTCTGGTCGATGATTATTGTCACCCTTATCTTTGTGGCCTTTTTGATGTGTGCGCTCGTAGCCTTAACCGATCAAGAAATTCAGCAATCTAGCGCCAATGTTTTGCTCAAAATTGCCGATAAAATTTTCCCCAAACCCTGGGGCAATATCGCGATTATTTCCATTGTGCTTAGTTCCTTAGGCACTATTGAAACCTCAATGCTTCAGTTTACCCGCACGCTTTTTGCTAAATCAAGAGACGGGGCATTGCACAAAAGATGGGCGCACGTTCATGAAAAATGGAGAACACCCTGGAATGCCACGCTCCTCATTTGGTTATTGGGAATGGTTTTCCTCCTGATTTCTTCGCAAGAAAAATCCGTTGCTGCCATTATCGATATCTCCATTCATGTGATTAGTTTTCAAGTAGCCTTTTATTACGGGCTTTGCGGGCTTGCCTGCGCTTGGCATTATCGAAGTATCGCTTTCAAAAGTACCAGTAAAACGATCTTGCTGGTTATCTGGCCAATATTAAGCGCGATTGTGCTCTTTGGAATAGCAATTTACGGTACGCTTTATGTATTTGATGCCAAAGTTATTAGTCTTGGCATCGGCGGCATAGCTGTTGGAATTATTCCGTGGCTTCTTAATCGCCCAAAATCGCGTGTCAAAGCTGAATATTCTAAATCAGCCTGAGCGTACAGAGGACATTATTTATGGCTCTTCCCTCGACTATTTTTAAAATCGAGATGGATATTTCAGATTTGGATCGCCACTATTATGAGACGCATAATCTAACGCTGGCGCGCCATCCATCTGAAACCGATGAGCGGCTCATTGCACGGCTCATCGCCTTTGCTTTCCATGCTTCTTCACGCCTTCACTTTGGGCTAAGCATCGGAGCTGGCGATGAGCCTGACCTTTTTGAAAAAGATTATGCCGGCGATATCATCTTATGGATCAGCGTTGGCTGCCCCGATGAAAAGCTTATTAAGAAGGCCTGTAGTCGTTCTGAGCGGGTCGCTATTTATAGTTATGGCGGCAGTGAAGTACAGGTTTGGTGGGATAAACTAAAAATAGATAAATTCGATAAACTTTCAATCTTTCGCATTCCGCAAGAAATTAGTACTTTTCTCGCTGGGAAAATTGAGCGAAGTTTCAAAGTACAGTGCACCATTGAAGATGGAATTTTGTGGTGGAATAGTGATCAAAGCACCCTCGAAATAAAATGCGAGGCACTCAAAAAATAATTAATGGGCCGACACGAATAGGCAAAATAAATATACTGGACAACGTTATTTACGAATGAAAGACTCCCTGAGTCCAGACTCACTAACAGCTCTAAAGAGGCACATCATGATTACTAAGCATTCCGCACAACCGGGCACCGTAGCTTATACGCGTGTAGAAATGACTCAAGTAGTAATGCCGCAGCATACCAATCCTCATGGCACGGTATTCGGCGGCGAAATCATGAGCTGGATTGATATTTGCGCGGGTGTGAGTGCTCAACGCCATTGCCGGTCTAACGTGGTTACGGCATCTTTTGATGATGTGCATTTTGTCACGCCCATCAAGCATGGTTTCGTTGTCATTTTAGAAAGCCAAGTCAACGCTGTTTTTCATTCAAGCATGGAAATTGGTACGCTCGTAACGGGTGAAAATCCTCGCACGGGGGAACGCAGAATTGCCGTTAAAGCGTATTCGACCTTCGTTTGTCTCGACGATTTTGGTAAGCCTCTTACGTGCCCAAGCCTCATCACCGAAACAGAGGAAGAACGCGAGCGCGAGATAGCGGCTAATGCTCGGCGTGCCGAGCGACTCAAACGCAAAAAACAGGCCTAAACAAACCGGCTTGATAGACATTCTCAGCTGCGAGAAAATCAGAATATTTATGCAGAGCTTTTCGGCAAGGCTTCGGTTCTTGTATTTTCAAGATTAATTAAGCTGAGTTTTGTTTAAGTAAAATGTAATTGTCTAGATAAAAAGCGTCTTTCATCGTCATTGCGAGCCCAAGGCGCGGCAATCCAGACGAAGAGCCAGTACCCCTGTGGATGCCCACCCCGCATTGCTCGTGGCTATGACGAGGCTAAGCACATATTCTTTAAAAATTTGGCCTTTCGCTTAAGCAAAACTCAGGTTACTTAGCACGAGCAAAGTCTTAATCTTTATTCCCCTACGCCAAAATCAATAAAAAAAATAAATATATTCTCCTAAAGCTATCACCGACTTTAATGGAATTCACATGGCCATCAAAAGGCAGGCGGCGAACTGTAGCTATCCGTCATTTGTCGGATGAGCCTCAAAAAATTTCAGAGTATTTCATTGTATAAACGAGGGGAAAAAATGCAGAAAAAATTATGGACGCTGATAATCGCTGTCGGACTGATATTTTTGTCATGCAGCATTGTGAAGCGAGAAAAATATAAAAATACTCCCAGTATAAATGACGCTGAATGGGTAGCGAATGTGCCCGCTTTCCCCTTGGAAAAGCCTAGAAATAGCGATAATCTGGCAAATAGCGACGATGCGAATAAGGATTTCCTTAGCCCCGAAGAAGACAGAGAAAAAGGCACAGAGCCGGCCTCGCCGAGTGAGCCCGCTATAGCTCCTGAGCCTAAGCCCAAAAAACCAGTTACCCACTACGATATCGAGACACTCGATAATGCCGTGCGCAAAGAAGCTCAGGAATTGCGTGTGCCTGTTGAGACACATCGAAAACTATACGAAGTACATCCTGGGGGGAGAAAAGTTTATCGCATGATTGGTACTTTTGTCATTGTTGATCCAATGGAGTCTGAAGAATTTTATTTACCTGATGAATTTTAATGACGATTTTTATTAAATGAATGATTGTCTAGGCCACCAATGAATATCAGCGGTGGCTCTAGCTTTTTTTAGGCTTTATTATTTTTTGAATCGAAAGAATTTTGTTGAATAGAAAATTCCCTTAATAATAAAGCCACGGTTTCCACCTGGCGACGCGTTCCCAGTCTTTGAAATCTTTGATCATTGCGCCTATGGCCGAGAATTTTCGCAGGCCAATACCTGGGACATAACGCCAGATGAACTGTTCTTTGGCAAACTCGCTGGAACTCTCGTTAAGGCCTACGGCTTTTAAATCATAATCGTTATTATCAGAAACACTATGCTCAGAAAAGCTTGCTTGGCAAAAAGCAGCGCCTATTAGAAATATAATAAAAATTCTCATATTCATCCCCTATAAATAGCATACATTGGTATGCATAGATTCAAATACCACACATCGATTAAAACTTATTACACGGGTAATAACTACTCATTATTTATCGCCGCATACTTGATCCGTAAATTTATAAATCATCAATGCATACATCGGCCTACATTAATACATTGCGCCATTAACTAAATCGATGACCAAAGTTATCGAATAAATGAGGCTTTAAATGAGAAAAGTTATAGTCGGACTGGGACGTTTTAGCGTCCTCAGCATACCCTTACTTTTGCTGGTATCTTGTGGAAGTGATAAATCACCTCTCGAAGCGGCTTTTTTGGCTGGGAAAAAATTGGGGCATACCGAAGCTATTAAAAATGAAGTAGTACCGACACAAGAAGAAGTAAATCCCAATGAGGCTGTGATTGAAGAAGCGCCTGTCATTGAGTCGAGCACCACGACTACAGCCTATCCTACTACCGTTAATACTATTCCAAGTGCCTCATATCCTGCTGGCGTTAATAATCTCCCATCGGGCTATCCTAACGGCTTCCAAACTACTTTGGGTGATGTGCCAGGAGCAGCGCCACATTTAGGGCTCGGTGCAAGTCAGCCTTTTGCTGGTTCCTTCCCTTACTATTGTGACCCTACCAGTTATCCTGCTTATGTTATCAAGGCTATTGCAGCGTGCCGGCCCTTTTTAACTCAAATCTTTCCTGCAGGAATTCCTTGGACGGATTTGTATAGCTACAGAGCGCCTGGTTATCGTTATCGCCATCATCTTGGCAAACGTTTTGATAATGATGATGATGATAACGACAACGACAATGACCATAGACGCCGAAGAAGATTTAGACGTTAATGACCGCTGGGGCCGATTATTCGGCCCTTTTTTTATATTTTAATCGAGCGTGAAATAAAAAGTCCTCGCCGATACTAGTTTCAGGTAGAGGGAGAATGCATGTCGATTACTATTGCAGGGCTCACCATTCATGCTGGCGAACGACGCTCAGTCATGATTCCCTTGCCGAACCTTTATCAAAGTGAACCTGTGCTCATGCCTACCCACGTGATGGTGGGACAAAAACCTGGACCAATTTTATTGATTACAGCGGCTGTTCATGGCGATGAAATTAATGGCACCGAGATTATCCGCCGATTGCTAAAATTGCGCTTTCTTAAAAATCTCAGTGGCACTCTGATAGCAGTTCCAGTGGTAAATATTTATGGGTATATTTATCAATCACGTTATTTAATGGATCGAAGAGATTTAAATCGGTCTTTCCCAGGAAGTTCTTCCGGCTCTATTGCAGCCCGGCTCGCAAAATTATTAGTGACGGAACTTATCAATAAAGCAAGCCATATTATCGATTTACACACAGGAGCATTGCATCGGAGTAATTTGCCACAAATCAGGGCATCGCTTAACAATGCTGAAACTTTAGAACTTGCCAAAGCTTTTGGTACTCCGGTCATTATTGATTCACGGCAAAGAGATGGATCTATGCGGCAAGTGGCTTCCGATTTAAAAAAACCATTGCTGCTTTATGAAGTAGGCGAGGCTTTGCGTTTTGATGATTTCGGAATCAAGATCGGAGTGCGTGGGATAATCAATGTCATGCGTCATCTTGGCATGCTTGAAACCTCTGAAATACTCCCTGATAAAACCAAGGAATGCATCATATCCTCGAGTCATTGGATTCGAGCCCAACTCAGCGGCAATTTACAAAGTCACAAAAAACTTGGCGCACAAGTGGAAAAAGGTGAAGTAATTGGCACCCTTTCTAATCCCTTTGATTTGAGTGTGGCTGAGGTTATTTGTCCTTACAAAGGAATTATTATCGGACAGTGCAAACTTCCTCCTGTACACGAAGGGCAGGCCCTCTTTCATATAGGCTTACTCGAAGAGCCTCAGGATTCTCACATACAAATCCATGACTTAGAAGATCTGATTCCGAAAGATGTGGCGACCTTTTTTCCTGAAGGGTTTTAAACGATTATTTTTCATGATCTTTCTGCATTTAGGTCCCAACGCCGTTAGATAAATACGGAGTCATTATGAAATCCATATATCTTGCCTTCGGAATCATCACAAGCTCATTCATAAGTCCAATTGTTTTTGGAAACCCCGATATTGGTTTTACTGATTCGGAAACTCACTACAATGGTTCCTATTTGCGTCATGAGTTATATGGCAATCGTATTCGCTTTGTAATCGAAGGAAATATCGACAACATACGCATGCCCGAAGGACTTTTTCTTATAGATAATCTCAGAGCTTTTATAAGAACCTATCGTCCTGTCTCTCGGGGACTTCGGCAAGAATTTATTGATATGCTCCATCAGTCCATGTATTCGCGCTACAAAGCGAGGACTTTTCTCTTAGCTTTCAAAAGGCTGATGCATGATTATACGGCATATCGTCGCCGCATTCTAGCGCAATAAAATCGTCTTAGCATCTATCTTTACAATACGTATTTCCTTCCTAGGATTTAAATCATTCGCATTGAAGGAATAAGTATGACATTAAAAAAATTTAGCCCGCTCATCCTAACACTGATAATTTTTCAAGCCTTCACTGTTTTAGCTGTTCCCGATTGGCACTTTAGCTCAACAAACTGGACCCTGGATACACCACTAAGAACAATAGATGATCAAGTCTACATTCAATTTTTAAACTTAGAGAGTGTACTTGAATCCATTCAAAGCCACGCGTGGTTCTACATTGCATCATTACAAGAATTTATTCAGCAAAGTGCTATGAACACGGGCTTAAAAACAGATATTCTTACTATGCTTAATGGCTGTGGTTATTCTGCTGTACAACAAATCGATTTTGTTGAGGCCCTGAATGAACTGCTTAGTGATTTCGAACGAATACATCCAGAAGCCATTATCTATCCAGAGTAAAAATAAACACGGCTTTTTTTTAAAATCCGCGCCAAAAATCCGATGGCGCGATTTTATCCAAGGATGCAATGACATCGGTAAGAGATTTTTTTGAAGCAAGAAGCATAGCCATTGCTCGTTCTTTTTCGATTTCTCTCAAACGTTGTTCTTGTTTGGCTTTTTCTCTTCGTTCAATAAGCGCATCACTGAGCATTTCTCCCGCACAATGAGATTCAATGGTATCGACCCTTTCTTCTTCTAATTCTTTGGCGCAATCTTGATAGATTTCATGAGCTTGCTCATCATAGACATCTTCTTCATCAAGTTTAAGCAGGTGCGATGCTTCCATAAGCACATCGCTCACTTCTAGTAAGTCTGCGTCTTTCTTATTTTGTTCGGTGCTCATATCTACCATCGGAGTTGTATCTGCTTTTTTAGCACTTGCTAACTCTTCCGACATCATATCGGATTCTGCTAATACGCGCCGCGCTCCAGCAACGGTGAACTTTCGGTCATAAAGCAGATGTTTGATGGCCGAAAATAAAACTATATCTTCTTTCCGAAAGACTCTTTGTCCATGCAATTTTTGCGAGCGGATTTGAGGGAATTCCGATTCCCAATAATGAATTTCATGAGATTTAATGCCGAGCAAAACTGCAACTTCCGATAACTTAAAATAATTCTTCTTTGGCAATGTTTCACTCATTAACAGCTCTCTCACTTTCACTGCGTCCTCACCCATTTGTTTTGCCGCCCTCTAAGCTTATAACAAAATTGTATTTACTGGAAAAATTTAGTGACTATTCAAACTTATCGACTCATGGCCAAAGCAACGGCTTCGCCTACTTTTATGCCATCGACAGCGGCTGATAAAATTCCGCCCGCATAGCCTGCGCCTTCGCCTGCAGGATACAAACCCCGCGTATTGATACTTTGAAAGCTTTGATCGCGCTTGATGCGAATTGGTGATGAAGTTCTGGTTTCTACTCCCGTAAGCACGGCATCATGCATCGCATAACCGGGGATTTTTTTATCGAAAGCAATAATCGCTTCGGAAATAGCCTCAATGGCAAAAGCAGGAAGAGCTTTTCTTAAATCACCCAGCTTCACGCCAGGCTTATAGGAGGGAAGCACTGAGCCAAACTCGGTGGAAGCTTTTTTGCTTAAAAAATCGCCAACTAATTGCCCTGGCGCATCGTAACTGCTTCCGCCTAAAATAAAGGCTTGTTTTTCCAAGTTTCGCTGAAAATCGATTCCGGCCAAGGGATGCCCTGGATAATCTTCAGGAGAAATATCGACCACAATACCACTATTCGCGTTTCTTTCGACACGAGAATATTGGCTCATGCCATTGGTAACCACATGTCCTTCTTCAGATGTGGCAGCAACCACCGTGCCACCGGGGCACATGCAAAAACTATACACCGTGCGGCCATTTTTACAGTGATGCGAAAGCTTATAATCCGCCGTCCCCAAAATCGGGTGCCGCGCAAAATCACCATAACGGCATTTATCAATCATCGATTGCGGGTGTTCAATGCGAAAACCAATAGAAAATGGTTTGGGCTCTATGTAGACTCCCTGTTCATAAAGCTTGGCAAAAGTTTCACGCGCACTATGACCAATCGCTAAAACGATATGACGGCTGTGAAGAATTTCACCGTTTTCTAAGACCACACCCTGAATAGCCTCATTTTCTCGAATGAGTGCTGCGACCTTAGTTTCAAAACGAATCTCGCCACCTAAACTAATAATTTTGGCGCGCATTTTTTCCACCATGGAAACGAGTCGCAGCGTTCCGATATGTGGCTTAGATACATAGAGAATCTCCTCAGGCGCCCCCGCTTCGACAAATTCCTTCAATACTTTTCGACCCCGATAAAGCGGGTCGCTAATCAAACTATGAAGTTTGCCATCGGAAAAAGTACCTGCACCCCCCTCGCCGAATTGAACGTTGGAAAGCGGGTTCATTTTTCGCGCTCGCCATAATCCGAAGGTATCTTTGGTACGTTCGCGTACAATTTTGCCTCGTTCGAGGATTATCGGTTTAAAGCCCATCTCTGCCAAAATAAGACCAGCAAAAAGACCACAAGGACCCATCCCAATGACAACGGGTCGCTCACTCAAATAAGATGGCGCTTTAGCGACCATTTTATAGACAGTATCGGGACTTGGCCTCACTTCGTTACAAGAAGCCATGCGCTCAAGTACCGAGGCCTCATCGCGCAGTTCTAAATCTAAAGTATAAACGAGTAATATCGCAGTCTTTTTTCGAGCATCGACCCCTCGCCTAAAAACATGAAGAGCTAAAAGGTCTTCATCTTTTATTGAAAGAAAACGGCACACGGCGTGGCGAAGTTCGTTTTCATGATGATTGAGCGGCAAGGCAATTTGGGTAATACGCAACATTTTTATTCTCTAATGGAAAGAAGCTTTCTATAAAATTCAAAAAAGATTGACAATCTGGGGCCGAGCGATTCCCGTCCAGTTTTTTAGCTTTTTATGCTTAGATTCCCTTTCTTACAGAGAAACTTTGACTTCCACGCAGTCGAAGTACCTAAAAAACAATTTTTCTGGAGTCATGTATGCAGCTTATGCGCCTTTCCTTCCTTTGCACGCTTTTGCTCTTAAATACTGCTCATGCCACTTCTGAGGCAGATTTGTTGACCTTGACTCCCCTCCAGGAAAAATTATTGGCGGGCTTTCCTCTGTCCGAAAATGACCTCCAGCGAGAACTCCTCAACCGGCTTATGCAAAATCCCTTAGGGCTAAGCAAGGAGCAATTTTTAGGGGCAATTGAACAGCATGATTATTTAACGGAGCAACTATTTGCGCTGGGCATGACAAAATTTATAGAGGGAACAGGGGTATCCGAGCATTTTATCCATGATGAAAAAAGTAAAAAGCACAGCAAGCTTGCCTATTTTGCAACGTCTTATCATTTCATGCTCGATTTCGCCTCCACCCTATCTCAAAATCTGGCATGGAAACTCAGCGCAGAGCTTCCGAAAAGAAGCGAGATGGAGCTTGAGATAACTCGCGCGGTGAAATCGGACCAACTTTTTCAAGCCGAGAGCCACATTCGCAAAGATTCCTTCAATAATTTCGACAAGTCTTATGGGCAGGCCATTTCTTTTGCAGAATGGGAACCAAGCATAATCGAGCATAGAAGTCAGATGTGGGTGAGAACAGGGAAACACGTTATGCCCATCGCGAAGAAATTAATGCAAAGATATGTCAGAGATTTGCAGAGCGCCAATGAGTCAGAGCTTGGCCTAAAAGCAGGCATTGCAGCGTGGAAAATTAGCAAACTTTTAGTCATGGCTCACTTAGTTTCTGATTCTGAAACTAGACAAAGGATTGAGGCAAGCTACCCAATACTATCCGGCAAAATCGCTGCTTATCAAAATCCTGATAAAGTTTTAAAAATGCTTCACGAAGGGCGTAATTTTCCAGGACGCCCTCTCTTTCCGTCAAGACTTGAAACTATTATGTCTACGACTTTAATGGCTCTTTAATACCTTGGTTTGCGCCACCTTGTTGGCGCAAAGCTTTTAAATAGTTAATACTTTGGGTAATACCAATAATAACTATATAAAATATATACGGAACCTCTGAAGCCCGTCGCAACAAGAAATTCCGATGGTTATAAAAAACGCAATATAAAGCTGGTTCTCGCTAGAAAATCAACGAAAAGACTATTGCCAAATTACTTTCGATATTGTTGATTAGGCCCTCGATTAAACTAGCTATCGGAATATTCTTGAAAAATATATCATCATTAGAGTCCAAGAAAACTATTCTTATACTCTCATTTCAAAATATGCTGACCCTGGCTTCCGTTAATGTGATGCTTTTCTTTGATCGCATCATGCTGGCCCAATTAGGCAAAGACTTTCTTCATGCCTCAGTCAGTGCTGGTTCAATTTGCAATATTTTTATTTTTGGCGCTATCGCCGTTGTGAGCGTTGCTGATGTTTTTTTCGGCCGCTATATCGGCGCGCAGGAGCCCAAAAAAATAGGTCAAGTCTTATGGCAAATGATTTGGTTTTGCTGTTTGCTTGCCCTCTTTTTCCTAGGTATGGCGCAATATGGCGCGCCCTATTTGATCTCGGGAGAACTTACGCCACAGGCTGAAAGCTATTTTCGCTGGCAGATGAGTTTTGGGTTTTTGCCCGTCATTGCTGCAGTTCTCACCTCTTTTTTAATTGGCACGCGGCATTTTTCTTATGTTTTGTTTGCGGTCATCAGCGTTAATCTCACCAAATTTATACTTCAGTTCCCGCTCGCTCTAGGCATGCCCGGCGTATTTGAGGGCTTAGGTATCAAGGGCGCTGTGATGGCAACAACGGTTGCTCATATTGTCCATATTATTCTTTTATCTTTTATTATTTTTAATGCTAAAAATCGTCGTATTTATGGCACTACTCAATATAAACTTGAGCCTAAGAT
>JBPOIV010000206.1:0-3402 GCA_052034245.1 Myxococcota bacterium | reverse complement strand
ATAGAAAAGTATCTCTTACTAATCAAACAAAACATTAATTTATTAGATATTTTAACCGACAAAGGGCTCAGAAATGGTAGTTAGTATTGCCGATCGTTTTTCGCCAGGATTTAGGCCCCCCCGCGGTCGTCGGCCGCGATTAAGTCTTACCATTTTATTTGCCTTATCATTGGCAATGATTTCCCTCTCAATCTTTTATTTGCTTGATTTTAAGAAAGAATTAACCGATCAAGCCCAAATTGTTAGCCTTGAAGATCCTGCTGCAGAAACTATCCCGAGTCTTTGGGATAATCCTTTTAGTGCTTCCGCCAAGATCTATGACGAAATCCGCAAGGGCGAAAATTTATTTAGCGCTCTAAAGCGTCTGCAAGTCTCCAGTGCTGATGCCGAAACCATGGTCAAAGCCTTGTCTGAAAAAATGAACGTGCGCCAAGTTCGGGCTGGCGATGTGATTATGGTTGAAGGGATTTCCAATGATCTTTTTCTTAATTCTTTGAATGTTGCCGACGTAGTTCCTCTGCAATCTAATGTGGTCGAAATATTTTCCAAAGACGAAAATGGTATCGCTTTAAGCGTAAGAGTGTCTATCAATAGTGAAAGAGCGGTGAGCGTAACTATTAATAAGTCAAACGTTTATCGCGAACATGCCCTGGTCAATGGTGTGGTGAGCAACAGTCTTTACGCATCCATCATAAATAACGGCGGCGATGCTCAGTTGGTAAACAATTTCGCCGACATTTTTGCCTGGCAGGTAGATTTTTCTAGAGAGTCTAGAGAAGGCGATGCCTACCAAATAGTATTAGAAAAGCATGTGGCTGATGGGCGTTTTGTAGGGTATGGCCGGATTCTTGCGGCCGAATATGCGAGCTCAAGAAAAACCCTACGAGGATTCTTTTTTGAGTCCTCAGATAAACAAGTCGGCGGATATTTCGATGATGAGGGCCGATCGCTGCGCAATGCCTTTTTGAAAGCGCCCCTAAAGTTAGCAAGCATTACATCGCGTTTTGGGATGCGATTTCATCCCATCCAAAAAAGAATGAAGCCCCATAATGGTTTAGATTATCCAGCTAACCGCGGAACCCCTTTCATGGCAGTTGCAAGCGGCATTGTTATCAATGCTGGCTATACTCGCTTCAATGGTAATTGGGTGCGCATTCGGCACATGAATGGTTATGAGACCGAATATCTGCATGCAACAAAACTAGGCAAAGGAATTTATGTTGGTGCTCATGTGAAGCAAGGGCAAGTTATAGGCTATGTAGGCATGACTGGGCTCGCCAGTGGCTATCACCTTCATTATGGCATGAAAAAGGGCGGCATCTATGTCGATCCCACCAAGCAAAACTTTGCTCGTAGCGCCGGAATACCAAGTCGCTACCTGCAAGAATTCACGAGCAATATCGCTCCAATGATCATCGCTTTAAATCGCCAATCACCAAGCAAAGGACCGGTGATGGCAAGTTTATGGCCTGAGAATAGTTATGAAATCATCCCAAGACGCCTCATTTGATCTCAAAGTTTTACAATTTCGTCATCATTTCAATCGAACACTCAGAAATTATCTTGAAGGCGAGGGGTTTTTAGAAATAGAAACCCCTATCCTTATCAAAGCCAACACCCCCGATCCTCATATCGATCCAATTTTTGCCACCCTCTCCGGCCAAAAATACCAAATGCATACCTCGCCCGAGGCCTATTTAAAGAAAGCCTTGGCCCTTGGCCCGCAAAAGATCTACCAGCTTGGAAAAGTCTTTCGTGATGATCCACCAAGCCCAACCCACTCACGCGAATTTTCCATGCTTGAGTGGTATCGGGTCAATGGTGATCTAATTGATATGATAGATGATTGCCAAAAAATCTTTGAGCTGGCCCAAAAAGCAGCAGAAGAGATCTTTGACCTTCGTTTAGAAAAACCAAGCTTCATTAGCTATGATCTCGATACTCTCTTTAAAGAATCGGCTTCAATTGATCTGTCTGCAGCCCTCAGCGCCGCGCAAAACGGCCATGAAAGCTATTTAAGAGATCTTCTCTTTGATCGCGGCGATCACTTAGCCCGTGATGCGAGCTTCGAAGAAGCATTTTTCCATGTGATGCTTAAATATATTGAACCCAACCTTGATCCCGATCAAGTAAGCATTGTGCAGCGCTGGCCCATACAGCTGGCCGCTCTATCAGCTGCGGACCCTTTAGATGATCGCTACTGCCAGCGCTTCGAACTGTATTTTAAAGGCAAAGAGATCGCTAATGCATATCAAGAGTGTTCTGATCCCGCGATCTTGATCGCACGCTTTAAAAAAGAGAATGAACAGCGCAAAAAACTCGCTAAACCACTGTTTTCATTAGATTATGAGCTGATCAATGCACTGTCTGGACTGCCCCAAACAGCAGGAATTGCCATGGGTATCGATCGCTTATTGCTCTGTGTTGCTAAAAAAGAGCACCTAAAAGAGATCATTTTTGGGTTCCAAGAACAATGAAAAAGTCCAAAATGTTTCAAAAAACAGAAATCCAGACCCCAAATTTCACTACCCGCAAAGAAAAAAGCAAAAAAATATCGCGCCAATACGCCATATAAAAAAAAATGCATTTTTTTTTGAAATAGCGCTTGACGAATTCACCACTGACGCTAATATCTGCCCACTTGCTGAGAACGACAGAAGGAAATCTGAAAAGCAGCAAGTCACCGAAAGGCTCGAGATTTGTAGTTTCAAATCGAAAAGCAAACAGTGGAAGAGTTCTCTGAAAACCAAACAATAGTTCAAAAAAAACATGAACAACGTCAATTCAAAAAGTCGTTCAAGAGTAAAATCAAGAACGCAAAAAACAAAAAGTCGCTAACAGTAAAATGTTAACGCAAATCGAATCAGGTTTAAACTGGAGAGTTTGATCCTGGCTCAGAACGAACGCTGGCGGCATGCCTAACACATGCAAGTTGAGCGATAACCGAGAGCTTGCTCTCGGGGACAGCAGCGCACGGGTGAGTAACGCGTGGATAACGTGCCCTCGGGTTGAGGATAACCCACCGAAAGGTGAGCTAATACTGAATACGTTCCTTCGAGGTGCGCCTTGAAGGAAGAAAGCGGGGCAACCCGCGCCCAAGGATCGGTCCGCGTACCATCAGCTAGTTGGTGGGGTAATGGCCTACCAAGGCTACGACGGTTAGCTGGTCTGAGAGGATGATCAGCCACACTGGGACTGAGACACGGCCCAGACTCCTACGGGAGGCAGCAGTGGGGAATATTGGTCAATGGGCGAAAGCCTGAACCAGCAATGCCGCGTGAGTGATGAAGGCCTTCGGGTTGTAAAGCTCTGTCAGTGGGAACGAATAAGCCGATTAATACCCGGTGATGACGGTACCCACAAAGGAAGCACCGGCTAACTCTGTGCCAGCAGCCGCGGTAA
>JBPOIV010000069.1:0-3518 GCA_052034245.1 Myxococcota bacterium | reverse complement strand
CTGGCCCCGCCAGGGGCCCTCGTCAAACATCGTCAATACAGACAACAATACAGTTATCGTATTCGCGAAGGTCAATAGTCATAGAATTTTTACTAGGCTTTTTGAGTTCTAGTAAAATCTTGACGCTCTTTAATACGAGCTTTTTTACCACGTAGATCACGTAGATAATAAAGTTTTGCTCTTCTTACGCGACCAGTTTGAGCCACTTCAATCTTTTCAATACGTGGGCTTGCCAATGGGAATACGCGTTCTACGCCATCACCAAAGCTGATTTTTCGTACACGGATCGAAGCACGATTACCACCGCGACGATAAGCAATGAGAACGCCTTCAAAAACCTGGGTACGTTCTTTATCGCCTTCAGAAATACGAAAGAAAACTCTAATAGTGTCGCCGATACGAAAGGAAGGATAATCCGAACGTACATTGGTGGCTTCAATCTTTTGAATAATGCTTGGTGCTGACATACTAATGTTCCCGTAAACTAGAAAATAGTTTGACAAATTTTTACGCGACCCAAGCCTTACAAGAGACAAAAGAAAAGATCAATGCCACCAGCCGAGCTATTTTCACACGAGCTCACAAGAAGGCGATTTATAGAGGTTTAAGCTTATATTTTATATATTATTTTATTGCATTAGCAACAATATCTATAGCTTTTTGAATATCTTCCAGAGCAATATCACGATGCGTTACAGCCCTAAAACGATTAGGCGACAAGTGTGAAAAACGCAAACCTTGGGCCATTACCGAGGATAAAAAGCCTTCAGGATTACAATTAGCTTGCCCCAAGGAAAAATACACCATGTTGGTGGAAGGCTCGGCATTTTCAACTAAAATATTCGGGATTTTGGCCAGACCTTGGGCCAAACGAAAGGCTTTCTCATGATCTAAAGCGAGGCTCTCAATATGATGCTCCAAGGCATAAAGAGCCGCCGCCGCGAGCATACCGCTTTGGCGCATGGCGCCCCCAAAAACCTGCTTAAGCCGCCGCACTTTGGTAAATTGTTCTTTGTCAAAAGCCAAAATCGCTCCGGTAGCACACGATAATCCTTTGGAAAAACAAACAGTTATAGAGTCGAAGCCCTTCGTTAAGCGTGAAAGTTCGCATTGAGATTTCATCTGCGCATTAAAAAGACGTGCTCCATCAAGATGCGTTTTTAAACCCAATGTTTTTGTGCATTCAAGCACTTCATCGATCATAGCGAGCGGCCACACCGTGCCCCCGGTGGCATTGGTGGTATTTTCGACGATCACTAGTGCACTGCGTGGGCAATTGGGCGAAGCACTTTCACGAAAGCGAGCGCGGATTTCCTTCGCCCCAAAAATGCCTGTTGCATTAGAGATCATGCGGGCTTGAACGTGAGAATGAACGGCAGCTCCCCCACCTTCGGCATTAAAAATATGACAATGCTCATGCCCAATAACTTCTTCGCCAGGCGCCGTGTGCAATTTCACAGCGATCTGATTAGCCATGGTGGCGGAAGGCAAAAATAAAGCCGCGCTCTTTCCTAAACGCTCCGCCATAATTTTTTCAAGTTTCAAAGTAGTGGGATCTTCGCCTAGCTGTTCATCGCCAAGCATAGCCTCGAGCATAGCTTGTTTCATCGCCAGAGTAGGCCGTGTAGCGGTATCGGAGTAGAGATCAATGCCTTTAAACATAGCGCCTCGATGTCAGAAGTAGGTTTTTTCTTATTCAACACATTATTTCTGTTCGTCAAACCCACTTTTCTAATTAAAGCTTAACGATAAATAATTAAAAAACCTCACCAAGGTGGTCACGATGAAGAAACTCCGTTTAGCGATAATCCTCGGTATGGCCTTTAGCGCATTTAGCATTCATGCGCATGAACCTTCTTCTGTTAATTATTTTTTGGGTAGTAACTCGATAAAACCGAATTATCCAGCGACTTATTTGTCCCCTATACTCCGCCCAGCCAAGCTCTCTGATCTTTTACCTTCAACCACGAAACTCGTAATTGGCTACGAGGACATGCAGCGCCAATGGGGCACGCCTACGCTAACAATAGAAAAAGGACTTACTAGCAGCTTTTACACTATCGAACTTAAAGATCCCTCCGATCAGTCACACTTTTTGGTCCTTGCTGAAAATGGATCAGTCTTAGCACATGCCAACGCTGATATGGATTCAATACTAAACAGTAAAATCTCTCCAAGTGAATTAACCACGACACACTATATGCTCTTAAACGGTGTTCCAACTCCGGTGCTTAGCGTCGAAGCATCGCAAGTCTCAGAAAAGTTTTTCTTTTCGCTCAGCACCGACACTGGCCTCATCGAAATCGACGGTATCCTGTGCCCCTGTGAACGTACTAATAATTAGGAAGCAAGTGATCAGCGTGTAAGCCTAAAAGCTTGGCGCGCAACTCTCCAACACTATACAAAGAGCCGCACACTAAAACAGTGGCGCGGCTTTTTTGTGCACGAAGAAGAATTTCATCCCACGAAGAAAAAGCAAAAACTTTGTCTTTGCTCACCTGATTTTTAAAGAAAATTTCGCAAAGATCTTCATAGCTTTCTCGACGAGGATTTTCCGAGACATGAATAAAAACTTCTTCAAATTTATATTCAAGAAGCAAAGCCACTTTTTCTTCGGTCGTGGCACTTTTTAGCGAACCAAAAATCACCATGAGTTTGCTTTCTTTAAGGCTCTCGTCTTGTTTTAAAGCCGCGTTTAAGGCGCGCATTCCTGAGGGATTATGAGCACCATCAAAGATGATTTTTACACCATCATGATTGATTTTCTCATAGCGCCCCGGCCAATTAACCTTATTCAGCCCTTCCGAAACCGCATTTTCCTGAAGCTCCAGGCCAATGGATTTTACGAGCGCCAAAGCCAGCCCGGCATTAATTTTTTGATGCTCACCTATCAATCCAAGAGGCAGCAAAGTAGAAGGCGCATAGCTTAGAGTAAAGGCTCTTTCTTTCTGCATAATCTCAAGCACAGCTCTTACTTTTTCATGCTGCTTTACGCTAATCAGCTGCTGCCCTGTATAGGCCGCGCTGATTTTTTCCCTCGCTATTTCTTCTAAACTTTCACCCAATACATTTTGATGATCGATATCAACCATCGCAAGGCCCAAGGCATGAGCTTTCAAAGCCGTAGTCGCATCAAGACGGCCGCCGAGCCCAGCTTCAGCAATCAGCACTTCCACCTTCGCCTTTTTAGCGATGAATACAAACATGGCCAAAAGACATTCAAAAAAACTTGGCTCATCGGAAAGCAAATCCGCTTTTTCAAGCACCACTGAAACCGCATCGCTAAAAACTTGCTCGCTCACCATTTCGCCATTTATACGAATGCGTTCACGAGCAGAGCTTAAATGAGGGCTCGTAAAAAGTGCGCAGCTTTTTTTATGCGTCAACAAAAGCGATTCACAAAATGCCGATGTTGAGCCTTTGCCATTAGTGCCGACGATTTGAATAATTGTAAATTCATCTCGTTTAAAGCCCATACTTTCAAGAAGAGCCCCGATGCGACTAAGACCCAATTTCGG
>JBPOIV010000261.1:0-2199 GCA_052034245.1 Myxococcota bacterium | reverse complement strand
GCTAATCCCATAATGACGCTTATGTTAACCCTTGAGCAACCGAGGGCTGTTCTGGCTCCAAATTATGGGCCTTAAGTAGGGTGGGCAAAATGAAAAAAAGCCGTTTATGTTTCCTATTCTCCGAATGTTCTTCCACAAGAGGTTTTAACATTAGATGACCCTAGGATTAATTTGGGTATGCCTGAAGCAGATAAATTAGCTTTTGCCAATGGCGTTTCCAATACTGTTAAATTCAATGCTGACCAAATTGCATCCACCTTAGATAAATTGAGAAATTCATCTGACGTCGTCTACACAGCGCTTAAAAGCGCGATGCAAACGGCCGTTGGCTCTGATCGAGTCATGACCGTTGTCGCTATAGCAGGGGTGCTTGCTGCAGCTTGGTTTGCTCCCGTCTATGTCGCCGGTGCCGTAGAATTTTTGTACCCGATTGTCTATAATGCAATGTTTGGCATACCTTCGAAGCTCGGCTGGGCATATTGGACAGTATACTATCCTGGCAAAATGCATGCAGTAGCATGGGCATATTCGAACTCCGGAGCTATTATAGCCTTAGGGGGAAGTGCGCTGAGTATTTTAAAGAACTTCTTGCCAGCACGCGCAGGCAACAATGATCAGAACCCTAAATAGCAAATGTGAAACCGATCCAATTTATTGATAAATAATATGGGTGGCTTTAAGCCGCCTATATTATTTACTGTTAAGTTTTATTCGAAGGACAAACAATCGAGGGCACAGTAAATCGGCTCAAGAAATTAATAATATCTGGATGATCTGCTACATCGATAGGCTTTCTGCCCAAGGCATCGCAAGCATTAGCTAACTCGCTAGCAAATGCTTGGTAGTTTGGCATAACAGAAGCTTTTTGAAAGATAAGCACGGAAATTCCATGATTATCGCGGCTTGCCGAAGCTGCTACGTGCAAGGGAGTCGTATTGGCAACGCCATCTACTACTTTTACACTGCTCAGCATGATGCGAAGTTGATCAGGAAATATTTTCCATCGTCTCATAATTTGATTGGCTTCATGATATTTACTATTCTCAACACTCGATTCAATAGTAGTAAATAATAGAGCGATATCAGAGGCTAAATCTGCTCGTACATATGAACCAATGACCATCAGTACCGCGAATAAAAAGAGCTTCTTTCTCATAAATCCCCCCGGATTTTAATAAGAACTTTTTCGTCCTAATCAGCAGCTCTATTTTATTTAATTGGTGATAATTATTACAATTATTTTACTTATTAAAAACAAGATGAATAAATTCAAATACTAACAAAAATAAATGGTTTTTTTTCGCTTGATTTACTGCAATTATAATTGAGTGCATGCTGGTTTTACATAGTAAATATTAAGGTATTTTATTCCTAATCACTTTGAACCACTTTGGCACTACAAATAATATCTTATTTAATCTCATAAACTTATGGTCATTTAATTAATCATTAAAACAACAAAATGACCCTGGTGTTAGAGTATAAAATCCACGTCATACATGGAGAAGTAGACACCATGCGGATAAAACATATTATGCCCTGCGGTTTTTTAGCGCGTATTTCGGCATTTGCTCTCACCCATGAAGAGCCCCGGTCCTTAGTGGAAATTCGCCAAAAATCATGATTTCTGGGTTAATATGCCATTAAAACGACTTGGGTTCTGATTTTACTCGCGAAGCTAATCCCATAATGGGCGTTATGTGAACCTTTTGAGTAGTCGATGATTATTTGGCTCTAAATGTTGGGCTTGGGTAGATTAGGCAAACTCAAAAAAAGGCCTTTATCTTACCTATACCCGCTTTGAAGTTGTAACACGCCTTCCTACAGCCCCCAATCCAACGGTATGGCTGAAGCCTTCGTGAAGACCTTTAAGAGAGATTATGTGTATCACGCTGATTTGTCGTCGGCCAGAAAGGTAATAGAGCAGCTAGATAGCTGGTTTGAGGACTATAACTGCATGCATCCCCACAAGGGGCTTGGCATGATGTCACCAAGGCAGTATTTGCAGAAATTATACGCTAACTAAGTTGTCCGGTTTTACAGGGGCAACTCCACTTTATTCTACTTATACTTCTTGTTAACTCATGTGTGCATTAGAAAAATCAGCCAAAAAAGCTCTATGCACACATGAGTCCATTAATTTACTTTTGAATGTATTGCAGAAAAGCACTATATTAATTCTTTAATATTTGTATTTTA
>JBPOIV010000311.1:0-5326 GCA_052034245.1 Myxococcota bacterium | reverse complement strand
TCGGAAGACATCTTGATGCCAAAGGCAAAAAAGAGTGTCGCAATGGCCAATAGAATGCCATAGCGGCTCTTTTGAAAGAGATATCTAAAATCTCTCGTTTTTTTCTCTATGGATGTCTCAGGTGCTTTTTCATCTTCAGCAATAATTTTATTGATCTCACTTAAAAATTGCGATGCGGTCAAAAAACGCTCTTCTAAATTTCTCGCCAAGGATTTGCTCAAGATCGGATCAAGCGCCAAGGGCACCCCACTCAAACTGCTTCGTTCACTCGGCATCAAATAACGCCCGAGAGGTAAATCACCGGTAAGCATCTCAAATAAAATTACGCCACACGAATATAAATCCGAGCGATGATCCACGCGCTTAGCATCAATGTGTTGCTCGGGCGCCATATAATTCACTGTTCCCATCGTGACTTTAGATCGCGTGAGATTGGGATGGGGATCAAAAGCAAGCCCACCAATGCCGACTAATCCAAAATCCACCAAAACGACACGTTCAGGCATCTGGCTAAAGTCGCTATTGGGATAGGCAAGTAAAACATTTTCAGGCTTAAGATCGCGATGAATAATGCCATGTTTATGCGCTGCAATCAGGCCATTTAAAATCTGCGTGGTGATGAATGCCGCTTCTCGCCAATGAATGGGTCCACGGTTTATGCGCGTGCGAAGGGTAATGCCGTCGATAAATTCCATGGCAAAATAATGCATATCATCCACGTGACCCGCATCGATTACACCAACCACATTGGGGTTCGACAGCGATTTTAAGGCATAGGCTTCGCGTTCAAAACGCGCCACTAAATCTGTGCGTGAGGAAAGCTCATAACTAAGAACTTTGATAGCCACCAAACGGCCCGTTTTAATTTGCCGGGCGCGATATACGCTGCCCATGGCACCCCTGCCTACTTGATAGGCAATATCAAAGCCGGGGATACTCGGCATGGTATTGAGCTCTTTCATTTTATCGAGGTTATGGCGGCTTTTAGACATGCCATGCATCGAATTACGCACCACTATGGTGGGCCTGATTTCTGAGGGCAAAATTTTTCGCTCAAGAGCTGGGTGAATGCCAAGCCGCGTCGGAGCAGTATCACGCGGCCGGCTGCGACAATTGCTGCATACAAAATCTTCGCCGCTCACGCGATGAGAAGCTACATATTCCTTTCGGCAGCTATTGCAGCTTAGGAGCATTTAAAGACCTCATTATATCTTAACAAAACCACAATAAATCTAACAAAATATATACTTCAAATAAATATGATTTAAGATTTAACTATATTCACTATTAATTATCGCTACCTATTTTGGAAACGCACCCTGCCTTGTCGCGCTTGATTTTGCGCCGGAGAAAATTCGAGCTGAAACTGATACCATTGATCACCATAGGCTTTCATTCTCATTCTCTTATCATTTTGCAAAGACAACAAATTTTGCGCCAAATGTGGGTCCGCATCGCCTAAGATATTTTTTCCTTGCGCAAGTATACTAATAGCACGTTCGATATCGCCGTTTCTCCATACACAATAAGCCCATAAACTCCACAAAAGCCCCGCTTTTTTGACATGTTTGGTCGTGGCCAAAAATACCTCATTCATTTTTCCCATTTTCTTTTCGCGATAATAAATGAGTGCAAGCATGGCCTTCGCGACCCAATGGCGTACGAAAGCACGTTCCAAATAAGGCTTTGCAGTTTGAAACTGACTTTTCATATAATAAATAGAGCCTATTTGACCATCAATAGTAGACTTCAAAAAAAACTGCCACCGACCATATTTTTTTTGTATTGATTTAAGAGTGGCAATGGCCTTGTCAATTTGGCCTCGCATGAGGTCATCTTGCAAACCTTTCATGCTATTTTCCAGTTTTTTGGCAATATTCTTCGAGATCAAAAAGAAGCTAGCAACGAGCACCACTACCGCGGGCAAAATAGCGCCGATGACACCAAAAAAACTCGCGCACAGTGCGAAGACAGCTGCGCTAAGCGCGACACTGATGAGGGTTGTAAACATAAAAATCACCAACTGGTTATTAAAAAAGCAAGATGTACCTAGAACATTACTGTCCTATTTCAAGTGTGGCCACACCCGAAGAAAACTTATTTTTGGCACTCAGCTGTTTTAAGAAATTAACGCTTTTTAGCTCCTTGATACCAAGCAAGCTTAAGCGACTACGAAATATGCGCCCTAGGCAAAGTAAATCGTCATTATCCTGACTAAGCACGCTCCCGATAGGCGATGACAACATGGCAACGGCAAGCTGAAGAGCAGAATTTTTTAATAAAAAAGAATGATCTTTTGCTTCATGCTCGAGTCGGCAACTTAGGGGATCATAAAAAAAATCGGGGCCCTGCTCAAAGTCAAAAAAATCAGGAAGATAGCCGCAAAAATCGAGGATTTTTAACTCGAAGGCCCGCAAGAGCGATGGCTCTGGGCCTAGTTTAATAAGCGCAAAAGCAGTCTCTTCCAGCACTTCGAAAATCGGCTCTGCACTCTCCCCTTCAGGCAGCAAGCGCTCAAGAACTTCGGCAAGATAGGAAAGATAGGCAAATGATTTTAGATCCAAAGGCAAACGGGCAGGATCAATGTCGGCAGAATAAAGGCGTCGCATTTTTTGCTCTGAAGCAGAGGTAAAGCCTACGCGGGCAAAAGATGGAGCTTGAATTGCTCCGCCATGTTTAGTGCCCATGCCATTTTTATAAAAAAGCACCATGCGCCCTTCATGACGTAAAAAAACCCGCACGATACAATCTCTTTCGCCGTAGCGAATGATGGAGCTTATAAATGCATCACTATATTCTTGAGCCCTACTTAAAATACTGCGCTTCGTCATCAATCTCTCTAAAAGCTTAGCTTTTAAGCCATGTATCGATGCGATCAAGCGCGTCAAGAATTTCTTTTTGAGCCGATGCAATGCTCATGCGTATAAAGCCTGGCATGCCAAAAGGACCACCAGGAACGGTCGCCACATGAGCTTCTTTGAGTAAAGCGGTCGCAAGCTCAACATCATCCTTCAAGCCCTTCTGGGCAACTGCACGAGAAAAATCTACCCATAAATAAAACGCACCTTGGGGCTTAAAGGTCTTAAGCACCGGTATCGCTTCCAAACGTTTTAGACAGGCATCACGGCGCTCAGTATAGGCCTGAAGCATGGTGCTCATGGCTTCTTGCACTTCTTTATTTTCACGAAGCGCAAAGGCTGCTGCATCCTGAATAAATTCTGGTAAACACGTGGTTTGTTGCCCTTGCAGCTTGATCATCGCGCTAATAATTTTGCTATTGCCGGCCACCACGCCAACGCGCCAGCCGGTCATGGCATAGCCCTTTGAAGCACCAGAAATGACAATGGTGCGCTCCTGCATATCGGCATTCAACGCCGCCGGCGAATAATGCTTATGGCCATCAAACAAAAGTTTCTCGTAAATTTCATCGGAAATCACCCAAATCGGGGTATCTTTAAGAGCCTCAGCGATGCCCTTTAATTGCTCCAAAGAAATTACGCCGCCGCTTGGATTGTTCGGAGAATTTAAAAGAATGGCCTTGGTCTTTTTGCTCATCGCTTTTAAAAGCTGATCCTTAGTGGGCATGAAATTATTTTCAACCAAGCAGACAACCTCGACGGGAATGCCACCGGAAAGGCGCACTTGTTCTGCGTAGGAAACCCAATAAGGCGCAAAAATTATTACTTCATCGCCTTCATTAATTAAGGCATCAAGCGCCATCAAAATGGCTGATTTCGCCCCCACCGTACACATGACTTGATCAGCTTTGTAAGAAACCCCTTGGTCGCGCAGGAATTTTTCTTGCATGGCACTGATCATATTTTTGGTGCCCGGCACGGGGACATAATGGACTTTGCCCTCGTCGATCGACTTTTTAGCGACGGCACTGATAGCTTCAGGCGTATCAAAATCAGGCTCACCCGCGCTCAATATTTTTACATCAACCCCAGCCGCAGCGAGCTCGCGAGCCGCTTGCGCCATGCCTAAGGTGGCTGATGGTTTCATGTTCACGACACGCTTACTGATTGAAAGCTCTAGCATTGCATCACCTACAAAATTTGATCGACGGCACGTTTATTTTTAAGGGCGATGGCAACCTCTTTAGGCACCATTTTGCGCACGTCACCGCCCAGCATGGCCACTTCTTTCACCAACCGTGATGAGAGAAAATATGTTTCATTGCCAGTCATAAAAAATACCGTATCAATAGCCACATTGATATGCCTATTCATGGCCGCTAGCTGAAACTCATATTCAAAATCACTCGCCGCACGTAAACCACGCACCACAAACGGCGTATTTTTTTGTTGGGCAAAATCTACCAAGAGCCCTTCAAAACTCGTAATTTCAATGCGCTCATCACCCTTAAAAACTTCGTGAATCAAGGCTTTCCTTTCCTCTACCGTAAAGGTGGGCGATTTTTCTTGATTTCGCGTAATGGCGATGAGGATATGATCGAAAACGAGTAATGCACGCTTAACAATATCGACATGGCCATTGGTAATGGGATCAAAACTACCGGGATATATTGCCTTTTTCATGTTTTTTTCATGGATGCCCCAAGGACCCATGTCAATGCTGTTCTAGTTTTAAGCGACTTTGATTAACCTCCTTTATCTTATTTGTCATTCTCAAGCCTGACAGTCCTTGGAGCAAAAAAGACCCTCACAAATTCTTCGTCGTTGGGATTCGCCTTCCTGGTTGTAGGAGAAAAACCCGGCATTTTCTTCGTCATTGCGAGCGCAGCGTGGCAATCCATGGAGATGCCCAAAAGGTATCGACCAATGCTGGATTGCCACGGCCAGTGCCTGGCCTCGCAATGACGTGCTGATTTGCTGAATAAAAGGTTCTATGCAAATTCTTCGTCATTGAGATTCGCCTTCCTGGTCGCAGGGGAAAAACCCGGCATTTTCTTCGTCATTGCGAGCGCAGCGTGGCAATCCATGGAGATGCCCAAAAGGTATCGACCAATGCTGGATTGCCACGGCCAGTGCCTGGCCTCGCAATGACGTGCTTATAGGTTGAGCTAATCCTATCTACTGAAGCATAGCTTCATAAGCTCGTATCCTTTTTTGAACCGTGGTTTTTGCCTGTTCAATGGCGTACTCAGTTTTATCAGGAAAATACTGGCTTAAATTGGAATGAGGGAGAAATTTTCTCAGCGAATGAATAAGAGTATTCTCAGTAAAAGGAAAAGCTTTTTTGCCTACTTGAAAGGCAATATTCGCGCTGCTCGATAAGACTTCATTTTTCCTACTTTCTCGAGATAATTTAGCTTTATCATTATCTAATAGATTCAACAACTGAAAATTACTATCTATGATTT
>JBPOIV010000093.1:0-5757 GCA_052034245.1 Myxococcota bacterium | reverse complement strand
GTGGAAATCCTATGGTTTGCAGCAATCTCGAGGTGCACTTCCTTTGGGTCCCTTAGTAATTATGATTTCTATGAGCTCGGTGTGGGTTCCTTACACATCGGAATCTAAAGAAGCGGTGGCTCATTATCCGGAAATCATCAAGGAATTGCGCTTGGCATTGATGGAAGCGGGTCGTCGTCTTCAACGCTTTTTAAACAAGAGAAAAAGACATTCGGATGAAGCAAAAAAACGTTCATACATTGAAAAATATCTTGAGCCAATTCAAGAAGCGCTCATCGAAATTTTAGGTGAAAAAACCGCCAATCCTCTACAATTGGCTGAAGATTTACAATTTATTTTAGAAAAGGGCCGCGCACATAAAGCTGTAAAAATGACTAAGCGCACCATTCAACAATAAGGGAATAGCATGGCAAAAAAACGCATGAGCAATAAAGATGACGTGAATACCCTCGCCATTATTAAAAATGCTGCTGCAAAAATTCATGAATCAATAACGAAACGCAAAGCACCGGATATGAAGTTGCCCATTCGGTCTTTGGCGAATGTTAAATACGACACTAAAAAAGGCTTTTTCGAAATTGGCAAAGGCATTAAAAAACGTACCCTCAGTGTGAATACCGTTAAAACCTTTGCTCAAACTCTAAAGATGATGTGCTTGAGTAAGCAACTCGTTGAAGCAGATGATTTTGCAACTAAACGAGATGCGTATTATCAATCCAAAAATTGGGGCGAAGCGCGTTTTCAAGATCAACCTGAGTCGGACACTGTGATGGATGATATTGAAGCGATGTTTGCTATCGAGGGCATTTCTCGAGAACAATTGCGCTTTGTGCCGGATCAACATGGTGGGGCAGTCGCGGGCGAGCTTGTTGTGGTCGATTATAATCTGGAGACAGGAGAAAAAATCGAGATAGATTGTACTCGATTTGGTTCAGGTGCTTATGCGGTGCCATCTTGGGTTGAACATCTACAATTTAAAACCGATGCAAAATTCATTTTATGTATAGAAACTCAAGGTATGTTTCAGCGATTGCAAAGCCATAGTTATTGGCGTCAAGCCAAATGTATTTTGGTGAGTATGGGCGGCGTGCCAACGCGTTCGTGTCGACGATTTGTCCGTCGTTTGTCCGAAAGCGCCAAGCTCCCCGTGTATGCTTTCACCGATTGCGATCCTTATGGTATAGGCAATATTTATCGAACGCTCAAAGTAGGTTCGGGCAACGCGGCACACATCAATCAATTTTTCTGCGTACCCAATGCAAAATATTTAGGACTCACACCTGAAGATATTGAGCACTATGGGCTCGAAAAAGCGACTCATCCTCTTGAAGAGCAGGATCGTAAACGTGCCCATGATGCACTTAAAAATGATCCTTTTTTTCAGGCTTACCCTGCGTGGCAAAAAGCCTTGCAAAAACTTTTGAAAATGCAAGTGCGTGCAGAGCAGCAGGCCCTAAGTTTACATGGTCTTAATTTTGTGATGGAAGAATACTTGCCTGACAAATTAAAGAATATAAAGAATTTTCTACCATGAACGAAGCCCTTGATGCCGAGCTTCTAGAACGCAGTAAAAAGCTTGGCCTAGATCAGATACAAAGACATATTTTTTTATGCGCCGATCAAACTAAGCCTAAATGCTGCTTAAAAGAAGATTCCTTAGAAATTTGGAACTATCTTAAAAAACGCCTTGATGAGCTCGGCCTTTCAAAACAAGGTGGAGTGATGCGCACCAAGGCCAATTGTTTACAAGTATGCATGCATGGCCCAATTGCGGTGGTATACCCTGATCAGGTTTGGTATCACTCAGTAAATAATGCAGTAATAGAACGCATAATAGAAGAACATCTCATTGGCGGCCGCGTTGTGGCTGAATATGTCTTTAATAAGAAAAAATAATATTAAAAATTAGCAAAAATATCTTTATATTTTGCTCTCTTGGAAGATCTTCCAGGCTTTTGTCATTTCTTTGTCTTGAAATCTATCGATGGATAAGGCAATGCTATACCTGAAAAATAACTAGTCTTAATAGTTGTATAATACACGATTAGACTGAATGTGTTTTAGTGCTTTGTAATAATAAAGGATATGCATATGTTCGATAATGTTTTTGTATTTGGGTTTTTAGCCCTGGTACTAATTATTGGCTTCTTTAAGAGTAGAAAAATTCGCGATATGCGAGAGTATTCTATTGCAGATAGAAATTATTCTTTGCCTGTTATGGTTGCGACCATGACTGCCACGGTTATTGGCGGCGGTTCAACTTTTGGGATCATCAGCAGCGTTTTCACGAGTGGTATAGTTTACATACTTATATCATTCGGTAATCCTTTAAATGCAGCTCTTGTAGCGCAATTTTTCGTCAATAAAATGGATACTTTTAATGATTGCATATCCGTTGGCGATATTATGGAAAAATTCTATGGTAAAAATGCTCGCCTGATTGCCGGCATTTGCGGGGCTTTGTATTGTGCCGCCGCTGTAGGTGGCCAGGTAAGTGCCATTGGATTTATTATCCATTATTTCCTCGATATCCCCTTTATTTTGGGTATTTTTATTGGCTGCGGGGCAGTAATTCTCTACTCATCTTTTGGTGGTGTAAAAGCGGTTACAGCAACAGATGTAATTCAGTTTGCAGTACTGATCATCGCCATTCCTATGGTCTGCAATGTTGGTTTGAATATCGTAGGGGGTTACTCTGCTCTCATAGAGAAAATTCCTCCTCATCTCCTTGCTTTGCCTAATACGCCCGGCGCTATGATCAATTACTTTTTTATCTTCCTCGCTTTCTCCGTGCCTTTCCTTGATCCGCCTCATATGCAACGCCTTTTGATGGCCAAGGATAGAATGCAAATTAGAAGAACTTTGCGTTGGTCAGCTCTCATCGAATTGCCTTTCTTTTTAGTCGTGGGCTTGATTGGTCTCATCGCGATTGCCATTAATCCTAACTATGACGCCAATATGGCATTTCCCCACCTCATAAATACGATCTTGCCAGTGGGCCTCAAAGGCGTCGCGATTGCAGGTCTATTGTCGGTAGTAATGTCTACGGCTGATTCCTATTTGAATGCGGCTGGAATTACCCTTATTCACGATGTGATAAAGCCTCTTTGCAAACCAGGTCTAAGTGATGACAGCGAACTACGCATGACCAAGATTGCCACTTTTATTTTAGGAACAGCTGCAACTATTATCGCCCTTAGTTTTTCAAGCATCATGAGCATCATTCTCTTTTCGCTCAACTTTTGGGGGCCCATCGTCGTGATACCTCTTTATATGGGCTTACTTGGGGTGCGCGTAAGCAAGCAATGTTTCTACGGCGGCATTTTAAGCGGACTTGGTACTTTCTTTCTTTGGCATTTCTTCATTGAGCCAAGTTTGGGTATTGGCAGCCTAATTCCAAGCATGGTCGCGAATGCTCTTGGATTTGCTGGGGTTTATTATTTTCAAAAAATAAACAATTTACGAAATTCTGTAGTTGTTTCTTCTTAAATTATGAAAAATTATTTGGGCCACTATTTACGAAGTATCAGAGCCATAAGCGCTCGGCGCGTCGAAGAACACGGCGCGCCTTATGAGCTTTTTGGCGTTTTTGCCGTGATTAATTATATTGTCCCTTATTTCATGTGGTCCCCGTCTTCTACCAGCGATTATGCTCTCCTGATATTTCTTAGGCTAATTGCTGGTATTATGTGTTTTTTATTAATTATAAAAGACCATTGGCATTCATCTTTAGTACCTTTTTTGCCGCTCTATTGGCATGCAACTTTATTGTATTGTTTACCTTTTCTTACGACTTATATGCTTTTTGATAGTCAGGGTGAGACATTCTGGCTACTTAATCTGATCTTGGCGCTTTTTCTTTTGGCGATTTTGGTAGATTGGCGAAGCTTCCTTGAAATATTGCTTTTAGGGGTTACCTCAGGCTACGGGCTCTTTTTTATCACCGGCCAAACACAATTATTTTCACTCTCCTATGAGACCTTATATTGGGCCATTTATATGTGCTTTTTTTCGGCTTTGATAGGAATTTTATTTTCTCGACGCAATGAAAAAATAGCCCAAGAACGCCTTAATGCCTATAAAATCGTGAGTACTTCCATTGCTCATGAAATGCGTACCCCCCTTTCTTCCATGTTTATTTCCGCTCAAGGCGTACAAGAATTTTTGCCAAGCCTTCTGAAAACCTATGAAATTGCTCAGTTAAATAAGCTAGAAATTCCCAAAATTGATCGGCATAAATTGAGAATTTTAAAAGATTTTCCCAAGCACCTCATTTCGATTTCTCGAAGAAGTTTATCTATAATCGATATTTTTCTTACTAATTTTGGAAATCTTGAAAAACAGAGTTTTCTTCTGAGACAGGTCGCTGTTAGTTCCTTGATTGAGCAAGCGCTTAACGAGTATCCTTTTCATCCTGTTGATCAAAGAAATTTGATACACTTTTACCCTGAGAAAGATTTCCTAGTAAATGCGAATGAGTCATTAGTTGTGCATGTTTTTTATAATCTTATAAAAAATGCTCTATGCCAAATTCAAATATCAAAAAGAGGCGAAATAACTATTAAATTTAGCCATAGCGTAGACTTTAATATAGTCCATTTTATAGATACTGCATCTGGTATTAAAAATCCGGAATTAGGCAAAATCTTCAATGAATTCTATACGGGTACAGAACATGGGAGCGGTATCGGGCTAGCCTATTGCCGAAAGGTAATGAGGGCTCTTGATGGTGATATTACGTGTACCTCCCAATATGGGGAATTTACGGAATTTAAGTTATTTTTCCCCCGTTTATGATTTAGCAGAATTATCCCTGTTTAATTAACTCTCTATCGCCGAAGTTCAAATAATGCTAACGGCACATCTTATAGATAAGAGGTTTAGGCGCCGGCTCGAATACAAAGAGCGACAACAAGAAATTGGGCCTAGTACCTAGGTTTTATTATGTAAAATACATGCAAAAAAGGCTGTTTAATGTATTGATATGTGGGTTTTTTGCTGTAGGGTTGTTTATATATTATATGGGCGGGTATGTTATGAGGTATAAATTAAATAGATTTTTAGGCGTATTTGGTGTTTTTTGTGCACTAAGTTTTCTTAATTGTGACAATGTTTGGGATATTGATGAAATTAAGAGAAAGGACAATGCCGAGGAAGAATCTGTCACCAATAAAATTCTCGCTAGCATTAATGATTTTGATAAAGAGGCAGAACAAACACGTCTAAAGCTGGAAGATTGGGCAGAAGAATCTCGGGCACTGCTTGGCATGAAAGCTGAGGAAGTGAGCTCAAGCGAAGCTACTATAGATGAGACTGCAGGATACGTTGCTCAGGCAGGCAAGACCGCATCCAGAACTTTGAGTACTGTGGGAACTGGTCTGCACTACGCAGGCTATATTGTGCCAGCTCTAGGCTTTTTTGGCGAAATCTTGACTCATCACAATGCGATTTTAAGAGGTAGTGCTGATGTGGTACAATCTTTGCGACCGAGCAATATTAGAGAAAACGTAAATACTACGACTGGATTTTTCCGAAGCATTAAGCAAAAAACTTTCGGGCTCAGTGCCAGCGAGCGCAGGACTGCCGCTAAAATGCTTCAAAATTTTAATAATGCAATTATTCAGGCGAAACTTATTAGCAAAGAACTCGTTCGCGATCAAAAAAAGAACATTGCTCTTTGCACGCCTAAGATGAATGAGATCGCGATTGAAACCTATTCGGAAAAACAGACTAAAAAATATAATAAATCTATGGCCT
>JBPOIV010000014.1:0-8947 GCA_052034245.1 Myxococcota bacterium | reverse complement strand
ATAGCGTCACTAAAGCATTGACTGATAGTAACTCTGCCCTGACAGGACTAAAGCAAGTCGATCATGAGGCTCTTCAAAACGCTTTGAATAGCGTCAAAAATGCTTTAGACCAAAACAACACAGCTCTGGCTAACTATAAACAAGTTGAAACCGCGCTAAATCAAATTAAAAAAGACACCGAAGCAATTATTGCAAAACCAACACCGAACTTCGATACAACGGCACTCACTGCTTCTTTAAATCAACTTAAAAAAGACACCGAAGCGATTATTGCAAAACCAGTGCCCAATCTTGATACATCCCCAATCACTAAAGCCTTAAATAACTTACAAGTAGAAATTACTCGCCTAGCAAGTAAGTCGGAAAATATTAAACCTGAAGACATTGAAAACATCAGAGCAGCGCTAAACAGTGCAAAGACCACCATAGAGCAGAATCAAGCCGCTCTGGCTAACTATAAACAAGTTGAAGCTTCACTCAATCAGCTTAAGCAGGAAATAACCACCAAGTTGAGTGAATCAAAAATACCGGATGATTTAGTAGCCATAAAGGATCAAATAGAGAAATTCGAAAAAGGAATGGTGGGCTATTTGCAGGGTTATAACAAAAAACTCGAAGAAACCTTTTTTCTTCGTTTTAACGACGCCATACAAACCATTGGGGAAATTGCACTCAGAGCACGTAGACTTAGGTTCGACGATACAAATAGCATAAAGACGAATGTTTCAGGTAGACCAAGAGGGTCATGGTCTTTAGCTCCAGAACCAAACATAATTGTCGAGACAAAATCTAAGTTAAATACACCGAGTGATGGTTTCCTCATACCCTACAAATGGAAAAACACCGACCGCATTCTCGATCAATTCGCGCCTATAAAAAATCTCAATGTTGCCAACGAGTTGTCTGAAATACTTGAGTTTTCGCAAAATAATGAAAATAAAAACTTAGTCAAAGAAGATGCAACAGAGAAAGGTGATAATGAATTTTTAACCACCTTACAAAATGCTCAAGAGGGCCTTGCCAATGCTCTAGAGCGAGAAGATTCTTTGTGCCGACGAATATTGACCAACGCATTACCTGAAGTCATGCGTCTTGTGTACACCGTGCGCCAAGGCGACCGAAATGCGCTCTTTCCTCATCTGACTAAACAAGTCGAAGAGATTAAGGATACCTCGCAGGCGGCAGTGAAAGAGGTGCATAATGAACTTGATTGTGAAGATAAACTTGAGCAAATAAAGGACTCGTCATCGGAGTTGAAATTATTGTTGGATGATGAGTTGGTGGAATAGTAAATAATCTGAATTTTGCCTAACCCATAGTCGATGGTTATCCTCGAGCGCGTAGATAGTTGTCATGCTCGGGCTTTTCATTTTTGTCATCCTCGGGCTTGACCCGAGGATCCACATATAATGTCAGCAACACAAGGTTTACAAAAAAGAAATACCTGAAAATTCTGGCGGACGGGAATGGATCCTCGGGTCAAGCCCGAGGATGACAATTGCCTGCGTGCCCAAGGATGACAACTATCTACGCGCCCAAGGATGACAACTATCTACGCGCTCGAGCATGACAAAAAACAATCTAAAGATTAATCTCAATAACCTGCCCGGGCCCGGTATAATTCACCAGGGTTTGTTCATAGGGCGGTGGAGAAAGGCCATCGCGTTTTAAGCCTTTGCCCTTTCCTTGAGTGGCTTTGCTCGTAAAGCCAAAGTCCTCAGTCGGAATCCCCAAGATACGATTGACCTTCCCATTATCTTTCTCATTGTGATGACCAAAATAGGAAAATGGACCTTCTTTTTCGACGCCTATTTTAAAGACCATCATTTTATTTTTGCTTTCGCTTGCTGGAAAAGACACGGCACGAAAAGGGGCGCGATCTTCTTTGCCATAATTGTCTGGCTTATTCCAAATAGCGACGCGAACGCGGCCTTTGGCGTTTTTAATGTTTTTCACGTGAACCATGACATAGTCATCTTTGGAATGGATTTGCTTCGCATTCTCTTCGACATAGAGCAATTCTCCTTGCTCATTGCGCACTGCCCTTCCGTAATAATTTTCTTGTTCAAATTTTTGTACCGCTTCAGGGCTCATAGGCTTTTCACTGGAGGGGGTTTTCGATGCAGTAGCCGCTGGTGCTAAAGAAACTGCCCCAGCTTTAGCTGGTGTCGCAACAACGGTACTGGCTGGCGGCGATGTCTTTACTTCAGCCATTGCTGCTGAAACCATAAAAAGAGATGCAATGAAAATAAAATAGTTATTAATCAAGATTAAATCCTCAGAGTTTATCTAAGAAGCCTTATCCCCCCGAAACTGGTGGAATAAGAACAATCAAATCTCCGTCGTCAAATGAGCTTTTGGCATCGACGAAGTGATGATTTTTAGCGAAGCGAAGCTGTTTTTGGTCAAGAGAAAAATTAAAACGAATTTTTAATTCCGAAAACAATTCCAAAAGATTGCTCGCACGTGTTTCTATTTCCAAATTCTCGCACTGCGCTTCTTCTCGCAGCTGGGCATAAAAATGAAGTTTTAGTTTTTTTTGTTTATCCGAAAAAATATCAGCCCGATGATTACAATTGCTCAGCCATTTTTCATCCGGGACGGGAATTTTTTCAATGTTCACTCCAAAGAGAATTTTACGAGGACAAAAAACTTTTTTTTGCCAAGACATCATCAGAGTATTCAAAATAGCCGGCTCATAAATGCCGCAGAGGGGCTCAATCTCTCCCCTTTCGTTGCAAAAAACCGTGGCCATTTTTTCTTTATTGCGCCGCGCTACTAATAAGTCGACCGCATCTTTTTTAAAGTGCGGCATATCACACGCTAGGATAAAAAAAGCGCGATCGGAATGATGATGAAAGGCAGAGATTATGCCACCCAAGGGCCCGCATGACTCACTAAAAATATCATTAATACGGCGAGATGTATCAACAGGCAAAGGCCGCACTAGCTGCGGTGAACACGAAAAATAGACGCGTTGACAAAATGCTTTTAAGAGTTGCTCGCACGCTTGCCATTGAGGCATATCGCCGAAAGAAAGCCAGGCCTTAGGCTCACCCATGCGCGAGCTTTTGCCGCCGACGAGCACCAGGCCATCAAGATCCAAGGTCATTTTTTCCTCCCGTTTTTTTAACGAGTCTAAGATCGCTTATCACCAGCGAGGAAATACTTTTACACATGTCATATACGGTAAGTGCCGCAATACTTGCGCCTGTTAATGCTTCCATTTCCACCCCTGTAGCATTTTGCGTTTTAACTTCGCATGAAATCACGACCGCCGTCGCTTCATAATTTATTTCGAACTTAATGCTTGAAAGTGGAATGTTATGGCAAAGAGGAATGAGGTGAGCGGTATTTTTTGCGGCCATGGTGCCAGCAATAATTGCTGTATCAAAAACAGGGCCTTTATTATTGAGCGGCTTTCCTGCCTTTAAAAGCTCGATAAGATCATTGGGGCATTGCAGGGAAACTTGGGCACGAGCACAGCGCAGCGTAGGTATTTTGTGGCTGATATCCACCATTCCCGGACGCTCATCGACGATATGAGAAAAGTATGGGACTTTCATGCCCCAAACATAACCCAAAAATTTAAAGATTAAAGCCCAAAGAAAATTGCAGCAAAGGCGAAAAGCCCGCAAAAAGGCGAGGCATCTTATCGATGGGGTTGGTGTGATAGGTCCATTCCTCGCCAAACTCAAAACCCATAGTGAAAATATCGCCCTTTACCCAGGTATAACCAAGACTTAGAACATGCGTAAACACGGCACCATCTTTGATACCCTCAGCAGCGAAAGCATTGAGGCGCTCAATCCCGGCCATGGCAAGTGTCTTGATGAAAAAACCATCTTGCATGGATTCACTGAAAGGAAAGAATTTTAAGCCAAGACCAGTCGAAAAATTAATCTGCGAATAATCGAAATTCCATCCTGGCTTTACGGCCGCATTAGGACGGTACCAATATTGCGGAAGCTCACGAGGAAATTGGAGTAAATCCCCTCCCCATCCAATGAGCCAGCGATAATCCATCCATTTACCTTCAAAGGGCAGGATGAGATTCAATTTTCTGTGCAGGCGATATTCCACGGCAAGTTTGACGGCAAGCACATCGGTCAGAACAAGCGGCGTCATGACAAAAGCGAAAGATTTTTTAGGGATGACTTCAACCCCTGTAATTATTTCTCTCGATAGTGCCTCTGTGCTCATCAAAAAAGCCAACACGAGGGCCACTAAATACTTTGTCATTCCTAAAACTCCAAGATTAATATCATCGCACTTAAATAAAGTAGTCTTCATTGGCCATTGCAAGCAAATTTTGCCTCTACCATATCGCCTTAGGCTTAGGTAGTAAGGAGGCTTTTAAGTTTTGTTTGGAAGTGGATTGGCATGCTGAGTTTACGCAATGAAAGCTCGCGAAAAATTATGCAGCATGCCGTGCTGTGTAAGATTTTACCCCTACAACTAAAAGGCCCCCACTTTCACCCACAGACCCAAAAAATTCCCGCATAAAGCACTTCCTTTATTTGTTGAATTGAAAATTTTTTAAGGAAGGATCATGAAAAAATACTCGGATGAAGCCATTTATTTCGTAGCAGCCAAAAGAAATCCTTTTGGCACTTATCTGGGCGCACTCGCCAAATTTTCTGCGACCGATCTTGCCGTTCACGCCACTAAGGCGGCTTTTGCTGACAGCGGAATTTCTCCTACCAGCATTGACCATGTAATTTTTGGCAATGTCTTACAAAGCTCCAAAGATGCCATTTATCTAGCCCGGCACGTGGGCCTAAAAAGTGAAGTACCTGAGGCCATACCCGCTCTCACTGTCAATCGCCTTTGCGGATCCGGCTTTGAAGCCATTGTTCAAGGAGCACGCATGCTCGCGACAAAAGAAGCGCGCTGTGTCTTAGTGGGCGGCACCGAAAGTTTAAGTCAGGCTCCTCACGTTATTCGCGGCGCCCGCACTGGCCTGGCCTTAGGCCAAAGCAAGCTTGAAGATTCTTTGTGGGAATGCTTAAGCGATAGTTATGTCAATATGCCCATGGCCATCACGGCGGAAAATCTCGCCGAAAAATATGCACT
Organism: Myxococcota bacterium; assembly: GCA_052034245.1. Classification (GTDB taxonomy): domain Bacteria; phylum Myxococcota; class UBA727; order UBA727; family JABDBI01. Next base: position 3,871 of record JBPOIV010000014.1, on the reverse strand, counting down.
GAATCAAGATGAAGTAGATAGCTATTCGGTGGCCAGTCAAAGCCGCTACCAGCAAGCGCTCGAGCAAGGCCGTTTTAACGATGAAATTGCCCCCATCGAATGCGGAAGCGCTAAAGCTCCTCGGCTTTTGGAAAAAGACGAGCATCCGCGGCCTCAAACTACGCTCGAAGGATTAAAAAAACTGCCCAAAGTTTTTAAGCCCGATGGCGTTATTCATGCCGGCGCAGCTTCAGGAATTTGTGATGGTGCTGCAGCCTTGATCATGTGCACGGCTTCTTTTGTTGAAAAGCATGGCCTTAGGCCTTTGGGTGAACTGATCGATTTTGGCACCTCAGGCTGTGATCCGAAAATTATGGGCATCGGTCCCGCTCCTGCCATTCGACAAGTGCTCGCTAAAACAGCGCTGAGCTTGTCAGAGATGGCCATGATCGAGGTCAACGAGGCCTTTGCTCCTCAGGTCTTAGCGGTACAAAAAGAGCTTGAGATCCCTGAAACTAAACTAAATATTCACGGCGGCGCCATTGCCATTGGCCATCCGCTCGCCGCTTCAGGAGCCCGCATTACTGCTCATCTTTTGCATAGCCTTAAAAATCAAAAAAATGCACTCGGCCTCGGCTCTGCCTGCATCGGTGGTGGGCAAGGCATCGCACTTATTATTAAATCGTGTGCCTAAAAGCTCCTGAGCGAAAAAGGCCTTCTTATTTTCCCCTATAATAAGAATGTCCAAAAAGTCGAAAGCATAAGGAGCTTGCCATGTCAGAACAGCACTTGATTTATGATTGGAATATCATTGGGGCCAAAAAACCCTTTCCCGTGGTGGAGCTTTGCGACGAAAGCCTGCGCGATGGCCTGCAATCTCCATCGGTAAAAGATCCTGAAAGCGAGCTTAAATGCCGACTACTTCATTTGATGAATGATCTTGGCATAACTATTGCCAATATTGGCCTGCCCGGTGCAGGCCCACGGGCTTATGAAGATGTTCTTATCCTCGCGCGCTATGCTAAGGATCACCGTTTAAACATCAAACTCAATTGTGCGGCGCGTACGCTTAAAAAAGATATTGAGCCCATTGCTCGCATACAACAGATGGTCGGTATTCCTATTACGGCTTATTGTTTCTTAGGCACGAGCCCCGTGCGGCAGTTAGTTGAAAAGTGGAATTTAGAAAGCCTCAAACACACCTCCGATGAAGCTCTCAGCTTCGCGATTAAAGAGGGACTAGCGACCGCCTTTGTCACTGAAGACACCACACGCTCAAGCCCTGAAACCATCGAGCCGCTTTTTAAGCATGCTATTTCATTGGGCATAGAACGCTTGGTGCTTTGCGATACCGTGGGTCATGCGACCCCTGACGGAATCCAAGCTTTGGTGGCTTTTACCAAAAACTTAATTGCAAAGACTAAGGCCCCGGTAAAAATTGATTGGCATGGCCATAATGATCGAGGCTTAGGGCTTTCTAACGCTTTGGCTGCAGCTGAAGCAGGATGCCACCGCATTCATGGCACAGCGCTCGGTATTGGCGAGCGCGTTGGAAACACGGCCATTGATCAGCTCATTGTCAATCTTAAGCTCCTGAATGCCTATCCGCATGATGTTAAAAAACTCGTTGCTTACGTTGAGCTTGCTGCATCAGCATGTGGTCTTTTTGTGCCCTATAACTATCCCGTATGCGGGCTGGATGCTTTTCGCACAGCAACAGGCGTTCATGCGGCTGCCGTAATCAAAGCCAAGGCCATGGGCGATGAAATTTTGGCCGATACTATTTATTCAGGCGTACCTGCTCATTGGTTTGGCAGAGGGCAAAGCATAGAAATAGGCCCAATGAGTGGCGCCTCCAATATAAAGTTTTGGCTCAAAGAACATAAGATTGAAGCCGAAGAGGCCTTGGTTGCAGCCATTTTAGAGCATGCTAAACAGCAAAGCGAACTTCTCAGTGACAAGGAGATTTTTACGCTTCTTGCGCGCTTTAAAGAAGGCTAAATCCATATGCTCTGTGTGCCGATTCCCCGCACATAAGGGCAAGAATCTTTAGGAGATTTTTGTGAATTTTAATGAACTGCTTAAAAAGATTTCCCCGACGACATTTAACGAAATCATGTCAATTGCGCCACGAAAAGTACGCGAATCGCTTTTTTCCCACTATGGCATCAAAAATAAAAAACGTGGCCTTGTTCCTTCCTTGAAAGATAAGAAGGAAAGTCGCGTAAAAGATCTCCCCGTGATTTTGCAAAATGCATCTCAAGCTAGAGAGCAGGAATTTCTCAAAGAGCTTTTCCGCAACTGGCTTTTTCATCAGCGGCCTCTTCTAAAAAGCACGCTCGATTTTCTGAAGGTGGAAAATGACAACGGTTTGATTGAAGTCGAACCAGATTTCTTTAAAGATCTCAAAGACTCGCAAATTAAAGAGCTGCTCGCTCATCTGAAGGCCAATAACTTTCCTGATGAGGCGGTTTTGGTGTATCTGAGTTTCATGGAAGTTCCGCATATCGAAAAGCATTTTTAAGCTGGCCTCCATTCGTCATTGCTAGGGCCTATGAAAAGGCCCGGGCAATCAAAAAAACGCTTGAGGCTTCGGCCCCCCCGCTTGGATTGATTCGCTCAGCTGGCAATGGCGAAAAGTCAAAAATAGAGTTCACATTAAACTATTTTTTTTACAATATTTGAAACCATATCTTAGTTCCTGCTATTTATATGATGTATAAACCAACACAGGTGATACATGGTATATTATTTCGGACTAATTGTTATCGCGATTAGTTTCTTTGCAGGCGAGCTCTTTGCGGAAATCAATTATAGTTACCGCAATAATATGCGTCATAACGGTGAGCGCATGGATGGGTGGGAGTTTTCCACAGCCTTGGAATTTCCTTTTTCATACTCCAACAGCAAATCCCGTTTAGGCATATCGGATGGCCATTATATTCAGATAGAAGGCCGCTCCGTTAACTTTCTTCATTTCTCTACTGGACCTCACGATTGGAGCACTTCACTTTTTCTTACCGAAAGTTTCACCATGAGTCCCGCCATTGAAAACCGTTGGCTCAAGGCTAAAGATCTTTTGCAATTTGAAACTCGCTATGTCTATAACTTTGCCACCTGGGCCGGGGCTTTTACTCATGCGCGTGTACAAAGTTCATTATTCAAAGGCATCGATATTCACGATAAAGAAAAGACCTATGACCTAAGAAATGTGGACGACCAAAGTATAGGCACCAAAAAAGCCAGTGAGCAGGCCCTTACCGATCCTTTCTTGCCACTTTATTTGCAGGAAAATCTAGGGCTCTTTGCTACGCTGGTAAACACCAAACCTTTCACGTGGGAAGGACGTACAGCCCTCTCTTTCAGACAAACCTTTGCCGACAAACAAAAAGTTTTTGTCGATGAGAAAGATGATACGATTATCGTGCGCGATTTGCGCTCCTTCTTTCAAATAGGTCCTTCGCTTGGCAGCTCCATTGGTGGCAAATTTTTCAACGATACCCTTAGTTATAATGCCGGCCTAGATACCATGTGGCCAGCGTGGCAAGACCCGAAAAAAGAGCGCGCATTTATCGATGCAATTATTTTGGAAGGCGGCGGTGGCATTGGGCTAAAACTCAACCAATGGGCAAGTCTTAGCTACGAATATTCAGTAAAACGCATTCCGGATATTTTGGAAAAATTCCAGCAAGAGCATGCCGTGCATCTTCTGATTAACTTTGATTGGGTCTATAAATTTGGGGCCTAACCTTAGGGAAGGTACGCTGCTTACTCGTCATTGCGAGCAAAGCGTGGCAATCCAGTGCACTTTGATAGAGAGGTAGGTATTACCTTTGCTGGATTGCCACGGCCAATACTTGGCCTCGCAATGACGATAAGCCACGGGGCCAGT
>JBPOIV010000076.1:0-11841 GCA_052034245.1 Myxococcota bacterium | reverse complement strand
CTTTATAGTTTACAGATCTATGCGGATGCATAGCTTACACAGTAATAGTTATACCACCCTGATAAGTAGGTAAATCTAATATTAAATAACCTATATTTAAGGTGAAAATATGAATAGAATTAAGTCGTTGTGCTTTAAGAGCATTATCTTAAGTGCACTTGTTGTTCCTCAATTAGCTAATGCTATAGACATCGATGGTTTTCCGGCGATTTGTTCGGAAGCAAATGATCGTCAAGCCTTGCCAGGCCACATTCTTCGTTTGGGTATGATAAATGCTTCAGAAGAAGGTTTGTTCTTTTCTTTCCCTGAGCAAAACGATCCACAAAATTTACAAAATGTTGGTATTGCTGACAACGTTGGTTTGATCGGTCAAAACCCGAGCGATGATTTTAGTGAACAAATAAAAGTGGGTACTCCTCCAAGTACTTTCGTGGTTGCCCAAGTATTCGTGGCTGATGAAAACTCAGAGCCTGTAGTGACCTGTATCTCGCGGCCTATTCCGATAAGAAGCTATGATCCTTCTTATTATGGTGCTGAGTGGAACTGGCTTAGACCTACCATATTTTTCCAACGCTTGCGCTGGAAACGCTTTCGCCCATGGCGCTGGCGTACATGGTACGGTGACAGCTTCCGCCGTATCCGTAGTAGTTGGCGTTTAAGAGATCGTAGTAGATTGGAACGTCGTGTAAGAGATCGCGATAATGATGGTATTCCAGATCGTTTGGATCGTGACAGAGATGGCGATGGCATACGTGACAGCAGAGAACGTCGTCTAAGACGTGATCGCACTACCGATGGTGCTCGCGGTCGACAAGGACGATTAGGTCGAGATAGCGATAATGATGGTATTCCAGATCGTTTGGAAAATTTTAAAAATCTCAGAAGAGATCGCGATAATGATGGAACGCCAGATCGTTTGGAACGTAGAACGCGCCGCGCCACTACCGACACAAGCGATACGGTCAAAAAGTCTATGCAAGACCGTTTGGAACGCATGAAACAACTTCGTGCGACCAGAGACATTAAAAAAGTAGTAAGAGATACTTCGCCTGCGAAAACTGTGCGAAAGCTTCGTGATAAAGACGATGACGACGATGAAATCAAGGAAAATCGCTTTAGACGAAACTAAAGTTTTCTTCTAAGTTCAATGGCTGCTTCTTGCACTTTTCTCGTGCCGAAGCAGCCATTCTTTTTTATTAAGCCCAGCAGCATAGCCCCCTAAAGCCCCATTATGATTTACGACACGATGGCATGGCACAATGATGGCCAAGCGATTTTTACTATTGGCGAGAGCGACCGCACGAAAGGCCTTTGGTTTATCTAAAGACATCGCTTGTTCGCGATAGCTGCGAGTTTGTCCAAAGGGAATTTTTTGCAAAGCTTGCCACGCTTCTTTTTGAAAAGGAGTGCCAAAGATTTTTAGTGGTGTTTTAAACTCGCTCAGACTACCCAAGAAATAGGCATCAAGTTCGTCCTTTAAGTTTTGAAGAATTGCATTCATTTCTTCTTTAAAAATTCCCTGACAAAGCAGGCGCAGTGTGGTGATTTCTTCGAGAAGCTGACGTCGATTAAGAAATTCTAAGAGATATAATTCTTTGTCGGTAGCGATGGCAATCATAGTGCCAAGCGGAGTCGAAAGCCATGTGTAATTGAGTCGCATTGTTGAGGAGGACTCAGTGTTTTTTAAGCACTCGATTATTGCTGAGCGCATGCAATCATTCTCATTCACGGTTGGCCCTTATGTCTGTCTGGTGTTGGATGAATAGCAGCACAATGCTTGATGGCAAGGTGGCTCTATGGGCACTGATCAAAAAGCTTCATTAGCCGTCAATAATTTGCTAAACCTAGAAAATGTCTTAGAATTTTTTCAAACTACAGGGGACAAAATGAAAAGAGCCTTTTTAGCCTTGCTTCTAGGCAGCATGATGTGGACAGTGGGGGCGAACGCGTATGACGGCGATGCTGACAATAACCAAGCATCTTCTTCGTCAGCGTTTGGTGGCACCATTGGTCCTGTCGTTAAAGTGAGCAAATGGGGCAATGGCGTGGTGACGACTTTGGGTGGACGCATCACGGGTACTTTGTGGAATTTCTTCATTCTCGGTGTGGAAGGCCATGGTGCTATTGCCCAATCGAAACTTGATTTGGCAGGTCGCACGAACGAGGATATTTCGTATTATTACGGCGGCATTGGCACGGGTGTGCGTTTGTTTCCTGGCTCTTTCTTTCACTTAACGAGCTACAACGGCTTTGGCCTTGGCTATCTCAAACTAAAAAATCGTGGCGAAGCAAGTTTGGTATTCAATATCGAGCCCGAAATCAATGCTGAAATTGACCTCTTTTCCATCATGCGCATAGGTGCTGGTGTCTCTTATCGCATGCCTTTTGCGAAGGATTTGGATCTAGCGAAGAAAAGCGATCTTTTTGGCTTTGGTGGGCAGGTGTATTTGGAATTTGGTTGGCTCTAGAATTTTGTGCTGAGCATAAAAAAAGCCCGAGATTATCGGGCTTTTTTGTTGGGGGATAGAGGTATTATTTACCGAATTTGCTGCTTAACTCAGCAACATTTTTGCTGCGATGTGAAGAATGCTTACGCACTTTTTCTACTGGCGCTGGCTCGCCCTTTTGTACTAGCGGAGCTTGGTTTGCATCGCTGCTGCAAGTTGCTTGAGTAGCGCAGGAAGCTTGGCTTGCATCACCTTTGCCGATGAATACTGGGGCCAAACCTTTGCTGCTCATTTGATCGGACATTTGTGCGCAGCTTTGATCAGCCATTTTACTTACGCTGCTAGCGCAACCCCAAATGTCTTCAGGGCCAAGATCACCATTGTATTGGCAAAGGTTCCAAATATCATTGAGAAGTTGTGGGCGGTCGCCACAATTTTCATTGATGCGATTTAAATGCATGTTGAAAAGTTGACGAGCTGCATCACCAACATATTCTCTGGTTTCGGAATCACCATATCTAGCGCGGCTCATATGGAATTCTAGGACTAATTCATTGTCTTCGGTATACGATTTTACAATGTCAACAACCTGTGCGCCTTCTCCGGTGAGAGAACTAACGACGCTACCATTTTTGTCACATGCGGGAGCAATCTGAATTTGATCACCTTTTTGATAGAGTCTAGTAGTGTCAACGATTGCGTTAAGTTCCAGCGGTTTGCAGGAAAGCTGACCTTCGACCTTGGCACAGACAGGAACTTCGCGGAGGTTGGGTTCAGGCAGATCAAGTCGTTTCGAAGTTGTTGTTGTATACCTAACTTGAAATTTGACGATAATGTCATTGCCGGTTCGCCAGGTTTTAACATGTCTTGCTATGACTTCAGTAATTTTAGGAGGAATGACGGTACCTGCTGTTGAGCAGTTACTTGGAATATATCTAGAATCTTGGCTGCAATCTTGTTGCGCTGATTGCAACATGTCGCCACCGGCACTAACATTCAGCGAAAGCAAAAGGGTTGACAATCCACCGCAATATGCCAATCGTTTCTTTAACATCATAAAAGCTAACCTCGTTTTGTGTAGTTACTTGCGTGGTTAGCAAACGTCGCCATTAGTGCATTCCCAAATAATAAAAAAAAATGTGATTACTCCTGATCTTTTGTGCGATTTCTTTAAAAATTATTATTTGTCAGCATTTCGCTAAGTCGTGAATCTATTTTTTTACGATCGAGCATAGCCAGTAATTTCTTAGCTAATTCTTTGTTTAACTCAGGTTTTTTTTGCCACAAGAGTAAAGCGGCGAGAGCTTTTTGATCATCCATGGGTGCCATGCTCAGAACCGATAATAAAATGCCTGCATCATTGACCTCGGAAAAAAAATCTGGGTTCAAGCCCGTAAGCTCAGAAAGTGCATCGTTAATTTGCTGATCATAATCAAGCGGTTTTTTGCCGCCGATGAGAAGGCTTAAGAGGCGGGCGTACTTTTCAATTTGGTCGTGAAGAAGATCTTTTCTAATGGCCATTGTCTATTCCTTTATGAGAAAAAAGAGAAGCCTAGACGAATAGGAGCACTAGTCAATTCTCATGAGCAGAAGTAGATAATAACGGGCAAATAGCAAACACGACGAGTTTTACACTACATTTAGAATGAGATTTCACTAGTGAGGCAAGGATCTTTGCATGAAAACTTTAAAAAAACTTTCTCTTAGCTTTTTGTTGCTTATTTCCATTGGCTGTTCGAGTGTGCGTGATGACAATGCGCTGGCGCTTGCGAATCACTCTTCAGCTTTTAGAAAAGAGCAAAAAGATGAAGAGGGATTGGCACAAAAAAAGCTGATCAAAAAAGAAATTTCAGATGCTTTGTCGAAGAGTAAAAAGACCTGGGAGAATTTAAAGAAAGAACATCAGGGAACCTATTCCTATCTATTAGAATCGGGACTCCCAGGATGGACACCTAATCGCTATCGGACCATTCTCCGCTTTGAAAATAATATCCTCGCCGATTACAGCGTCACTCCCTTAGAAGGCTCTATTAATGAGGAAATGAAGAAAAATTTGCCTCTAGCTAAGACTCTCGATGAACTTTATGAAGAATGCGCAAATATAATTGCCGGATTAGGGAAAGACGAGAATTTGGAACTCAATTTTTTCACCAATGGTCTCCTTGCTACCTGTAATCATATCCCTTGTGGTCTGATGGATAGCGAAGGAGAGGGCATTAATCTTCGGGCCTTATCATTGGGCAATGCGAAGTTTTTTAGCTATGCTCATTTTGCTAAACAAAAAGCGCTTTCCCTGCCATGTGACTGAAACATAGATTTCTAAAAATCTCTCGTATTTCCCTGATCTTCGAAATCTTGATAATTGGCGGTTAGCTCTTCTCCCTCTTCAATATCCCTGGCGGCAATATCGAGACCTTCTTCGCTGTCGGGCGATGATGCATCGAGCAGATTGGGGCTATCGCTATGATTTACGAAACGACCATAGTCAAAGCACAGCACATAAAGCCCGCTGCGCTTGCTTAAATAGCTATAGCGAAGCAAAGTTTCTCGCGCCACAGGATGCATGCGCTCCATGTCAGCGCGGCAAAAGCGAATATCGAAAGTAGGGGACCATTGCCAAACGATGGTACCTTTGGGGATAAATTGAGCGGCAAAAAGACCCAAGCCTTCGATAGAACTTTTTTCTAATCTGGTTTTTACTATGAGCATTTCCACCCCACAGCTTACTAGGCCAAGCAGAATTGTTTGTTAGCTAATGATTTTTAGGCAACGGACATTCCACGAGCAGAAAAAAATCGAGAAATTTATTCTAAAACCAAAAGAGCAAAAATAATAAAGATTCTTATTCGTTTAGAGGCGAGATAAAATTCTTTGCTACATAGCGAGGACTGCGACCAAGGCTATCTACTTCGAAATTTAAACTTCGCATGAGCTCGTCGCTAAAAGTACTAGTTAGCGCCTTTAGTGATGCAATTATGCGGGGGTTTTTATGGGCGAAGGGGCCGTTTACGAGGAGGACGGCATCAAAAGCTAAGCCGACTTCAAGGTCGTCTTTTAACACTCTCATGGTGTTGGCTTTTAAAAGTCCATCAGTCGAAAAAGCCACAATCACATCGATCGAAGAATTGCGTACTGCCTGATACATGAGCGCATGCTCCATGGGAAGCAAGGAGCTAAATTCAAGCCCATAGCGAGATTGATAGAGCTTCCACTCATTGCGCCCAAAAAATTCGAAATCGCTCCCGAGGCGTAAATTTTTATGATTCGCCATATCGCTCAGCGAACCTATGCCAAGCTCGTTTGCTAGGGCTTCTGGCATCGCGAAGACATAACTATTTTTAAAGCCAAGTTTTCCTACTAAACGGATAGAATCTTTTGCTAAAAAATTCTCAATCTCCCGAAGCAGGTGGTGGGCATCGTGAGGAGGATCTGAGCGCTGCATCACATGGTGCCACAGGGTGGCGGTGTAATCGACCAAAATATCGATGTGCCCGTTTTTTATATATTCATAGGCATTTAGACTTGAGAGGGATTGGCGCAGTTCAGGATATGCCAATTTTTCACCTGCCAATTTCTGGGCGATGATTTCGCTCAAAATGTATTGCTCAGTGAAGGCCTTGGCGCCCACAACTGTTTTCTTGGGGCTTTGTACCCTATCTTTGACAAGGCCGAAGAAAGCCACTGCAAAAAGTGTACTCAAAATAAAAAGGCAGCAAAGAAGCAAAGGCTTTTTTTTCGCCTCTAGACTGTAGGACAAAAAATGTACGAGAGAATCAAGAGCTAAAGCTAGGCCTGCCGCCGCTATGCAGCCGACGAGCACCGAATGGATGTTTTGGGTTTGCAAGCCTACAAAAATAAAATTGCCAAGGCTATTTGCACCCACCGCTGTTGCCAAAGTAGCCGCTCCTGTTGTCCATACCGTCGCTGTACGAATGCCGGCTATAATGACGGGCCGTGCCAATGGAAGCTCAATAAGAAAAAGCCTTTGCCACGAACTCATGCCCAAACTTTTGGCGCTCTCTATGTAAAGACCATCAATAGAGTTTATGCCGACGACAGTCGCACGAGCGACGGGCAAAATACTGTAGAATACCAAGGCAAGAAATGCTGGCCAAAAACCAATACTCGGGAGGGCAAACCAATTTAAAAGAGGCACCATGATGGCCAAGAGCGCAAGGCTTGGAATGGTTTGAATAATGCTTGCGAAGGCGAGGGCAAAGCGTTCAAGGCGGGGAATGCGAGAGGCGAAAATGCCTAGGGGAATACTAATGATGATGCCAACGAAAAGAGAAAGCAGCGTCAAATGTAGATGCGCCCATAAATAGTCGGGCAATAATCGCCATTGCTCAATCATTGCTCAGTTCCCGCTCGCAATTGAGCTAAAATCTCATATTGCCTAAGAGGGGTACTGAGCAATTGTTCGACATAGCTATCTTTGGGGCGGTTAATGAGCTCTGACAAAGAAGCGAGTTGCAATAGTTTTCCTTCTTTTAAAATGCCAATGCGATCGCCAAGAATCATTGCCTCATAAATGTCATGAGTGACGATGACCGACGTGAAATTCAATTTTATTTTTAGGTCAAGAAAACTTTGCTGTAATTGCTCTCGCACGAGCGGATCAAGGGCACCAAAAGGCTCATCGAGAAGCATAATTTTAGGACTTAAAGCAAGAGCTCGCGCAAAGCCCACGCGTTGCTGCTGCCCTCCTGAAAGCTCCTTTGGCCTTCGCGATTTTAAAGAAAAATCTAAGTTCAAAAGTTCTAAAAGTTCATCTATGCGGGCTGCAATTGTTTTCTTGTCCCACAGTGCGAGGCTTAAGGGCAACGCGATATTTTCAGCGATGCTTAAGTGGGGGAAGAGTCCTATTTGCTGGAAAACATAGCCAATTTTTCTTGATAATTGGTGCGCCGGGAAAAGATCAGCATTTTTTCCATCAAAATAAACTTCGCCGCCAGAGGGAGCGATCAGCCTGTTTATGATTTTTAGAAGTGTGCTTTTTCCCGAACCTGAGGCACCAACTAAGACCAGGCATTCGGCTTTTTTCAGCTTAAGTGAGACATCGTCTAATACTATTTTATTGCCATAATTCTTATATATTTTTCGAAGTTCAATCATTGCAAACCTTTTAAGTAAAGAAAATCAACAAAGAATGCAACGCTTATAAAAACGGGCCTTAGGTATAGCAAAAAGGCTGTGATTTGGTCGAAAATAATTTTTTTTGCGGATCGACAACATAAAAAAAATACTATCGAAACTATTTTTGACTACCTACTACTAGGATAATCATGACTACTACAAGCAATTTCATTTTGTCTTTTTTCCTATTTTTATTGGGGAACTTTTCCCTTGCAAACTCCGATTTCGTTGGCAAATACGAAGGAAGAATTCGGAGTTTTTTTAGATGGAGTAATTATAAATGTTATGTGACGGTAGCGGAGCACGAAACCACGTATTCCATCACGGTCGAAGGGAAAAAAATTAAAACATTGCTATCGATAGACAAGTACCAAAGCATCGAATTAAATGAGCTTATAGAAGAAAAACAATCCACAAAAATGAGAGTTACTGAAGGCTCACGTCTCAATGAAGGCATTGGTTTTAAGGAAGCCTTATTTAGTTTCCGCGAGGGCGTTCTTTCGCAAGTGTCGCTGCACGAAGAATATTTGATCTTTTTTCAGCGGAGAAAAGAAATCTGTGGCCAGCTCAAAAAGGTCGTCTCTGAGCCACAAATTTTTTGATGGGGCTAGCCAAGATTTTGAAAAGCTTTTCTTAATAATTGTAATCCCATGTGAAGCTCATCTTCGCTGATGAGCATGGGTGGCGCGATACGGATGACATTGCCATAGAGACCGCCTTTGCCAACGAGAAGGCCTAAGGATTTGGTGGCCTCAAGTAATTGGAGCGTGGCCTTCTTGGCGGGAGTTTTATTCTTTTGATCTTCGACTAATTCGAGCGCTTGCATGAGCCCTCGTCCGCGCACCTCACCAATAAGCGGGAAATCTTTTTTTAGATCGTCGAGAAAATCACGTAGTGTTTTACCTAAATGATAAGCACGTTCAGGAATATTTTTTTCTTCCATTAATGAAAGCGTCGCCGAAGCTGCAGCCATAGCAACCGGATTGCCCCCGAAGGTCGAAATGCTTGCCCCTGAAAAAGCATCGGCAATTTCTTTGGTGGCAATGGTTGCGCCCACAGGAAAACCGTTGGCAATACCTTTGGCCATGGTCATAATTTCAGGATCAATCCCGCTGTGCTCGATACCAAACCATTTTTCACCGGTTCGGCCAAAGCCTGTTTGCACTTCATCACAAATAAAAAGTCCGCCGTAATTGCGTATAATACCCACGGCAACTTTGAAATAATCCTTGGGGGGCGTAATAAAGCCACCAACGCCCATGATTGGCTCTGCCAAGAAGGCAGCAATTTTTCCTGAACTTGATGTTTGAATGAGCTCTTCGATATCATGTGCGCATTCAAGGCCACAGGATGCCGGATTGGCTTTAAAAGGGCAGCGATAGCAATAGGGCGCATGGGCATGTTTTATGCCTGCAATGGAGCTCGTGCGATGGCGATAACTCGCATGGCCCGTCATATTCGTTGCGAGTTCGGAGCGGCCTGAATAGCCGTGGCGCAAAACAATTATTTCATCGCGGCCGGTATAAATTTTGGCAAGCATCACTGCTGTTTCGTCGGCTTCGGTACCAGAATTCGTGAAAAAACTTTTTTGAAGTTTGCCGGGACTTATTTTAGCCAGCTGCTTCGCAACTTTTATTTGAGGTTCCGATTGATAGAGGGTGGAGGTATGCCCAAGTTTTTTTAGTTGCGTGATAACGCTCTCGGTAATGCCTGGCTCGCAATGTGCCATTGAGACCGTCAAGATGCCGCCAAAGAAATCTAAATATTCGCGCCCGGAAATATCTTTCAAGAATGAGCCGCGTGCGCTTTCGGCAATGACGGGCTCTTCGTAATAATTGGCAACGCAGGGAAAGAGGAAATCTTTATGGTCTTGGTAGCTATCTTCTCTCGTGCTCATACCGCTCCTTGCGCAATTATAAAAAGGTGCTGTGAGGCACCTCTTTAAAACAACACGCACGCAGCAATTATTGCGACGACGGAAGAATTTTATCCTGACCTAGGGGGCTTTTCCTAGATCAAATACGTATAACCGGATAAGCCTTCTTCGTAGCGCTTCATGAGTTCGGCTGATTGCTCGAAGGTCATATCACCGCGACGTACCGCTTGTTCTGCGGAATCGCGCACGCGACGTAGGAGATCGAGTCGATCATATTCGACATAGCTCAATACATCGCTGATAGTATCACCGACCACGACGTGCTCTAACCAATAGCGTCCGTCATCTCCGATCGAAACGTGTACGGCATTGGTGTCACCAAAGAGATTATGCAAATCGCCCAAGGTTTCTTGGTAGGCTCCGATCAAAAATGCACCTAAATAATAGGGCTCATCTTCATGAAGTTTATGAAGACGCAGCGTTCTCTTGACGTCGCGTAGATCAATAAACTGATCGATTTTGCCATCGGAATCGCAGGTGAGATCCGCTAAAATTGCTTCATGCGTCGGCTCTTCTTGCAAACGATGAATAGGCATGAGCGGGAAGAGATGGCCTACAGCCCAAGCATCCGGTATCGACTGAAAAACGCTGAAGTTACAATAATAAGTATCACTCAGCATTTTATTTAAGTTGATCAAATCTTCCGGCACATATTGCATACCGGCGACCATTTTTTGAATTTTTTTGCAAGTGGCCCAAAAAAGCTCATCGATTCGTGCACGCTCTTCGACGCTAATGACGCCGTGGCTAAAGAGCGCCACACTTTCTTCTTTCGCTGCCACGATATCGTTGAAGCATTCCTGCACATTTTTTGCACTGACGCTGGCATAGGCTTCGTACATCGTATGAAGAATGGTATGATCGTCTTCAGTTACTTTCTGAATGAGCGTTTCATCTTTTACCCCAAGTTCATTTGCGCCCAACACGTCAAAAATGAGCACCGCGTGATGTGAAACTAGGGCTCTTCCGGATTCGGAAATAATATGCGGATGAGGCTGCTCAAGCTCATCGCAAATATCTTGCAGCACGCTTACGACGTCATTGGCATATTCCTGCATCGAGTAGTTCATCGATGAGTGAAAATCACTTTGGGATCCATCGTAGTCGATAGCAAGACCACCGCCCACGTCGACATGATCGAGACTGCTACATCCCAGAGCACGAAGACCACAATAAAGATGCGCGGTTTCACGCATGGCATTTTTAATTGATTTGATGCTCGTGATTTGAGAGCCAATATGAAAATGCAAGAGATTCAAACAATCGATCATGTCAGCTTGCTTAAGTATGTCTATGCTTTGCATGATTTCGCGAATCGACAAACCAAATTTGCTGCGATCGCCCGAAGACTCAACCCAGCGGCCTTTGCCCCGCGCTGCAAGTTTTGCGCGAATACCGATGCGTGGCTTTATGCCGAGGCGCTTACTTACTTCAATTATTTTTGCCAATTCTGCAAAACGATCCAAGACCAAAACGGTTTTAATGCCGAGACGCTCAGCATGAAGAGCGGTTTCGATATAGTCTTCATCTTTGTAGCCATTACAAATCAACAAGCCTGATTCTTTTTCCAAAAGCGCCATAGCGACGAGTAACTCAGGTTTGGATCCTGCTTCAAGGCCCAGATTATATTTCTGACCATGCTTAACAAGCTGCTCAACCACGTGACGCTGTTGATTTACTTTAATGGGCATCACGCTGCGATAGCTCGCATTATAATTGTATTCTTTGATGCATTTATTAAAGCTATTGGCCAAGGACTGTACTTGCGCTGCCAAAATATCGTTGAAGCGCAGCAGTAGGGGAGGCTTGATGCCGCGCTTGATGAGGTCGTCGAGAAGCTCTTTTAAGTCGATGGAGCCTTCGACAGATTTCTTCGGAGTGCAAATAAGATTGCCTTTTTCATTGATTGAGAAGAAAGGGTGTCCCCATCGAGAAATGAGATAATGCTCAAGGCTTTCTTGGATAGTCCAGTTAGTTTTCATCGAGAATCCTGCTTACAATTGTCGTTATTTGAGAAATTCTTTTAATTCGGTGTAACCACCGATGAAGCTATCATCAATGAAGATCTGTGGCATGGTCCGATGGCCTGTTTTTGCCACTAAATTGATGCGCGCTTCTGGGTCAGAACTGAGATTGATTTCCTTAAAATCCAAAGATTTATTTTTTAACAAGGTCTTGGCGGCTTCGCAGTAGCCGCAATTATTTATGCTGTACACAAGAATATTTTTCATAATATGCCTCATATCCAAAAAGGAATTGCGCTGAATTGAGCAGCAGCTAAGGACCCTAAAATCATTGCTTTTTGTGCGGGAAAAACTTGGT
>JBPOIV010000122.1:0-4513 GCA_052034245.1 Myxococcota bacterium | reverse complement strand
AAAAATGATTTATTATTGAGGGCCTGATTACCTAGTTTGAAAAATTGAAGGGCCGCCCAGGTGAATAAATCGTCGCTATTCTTGAAATTCAATCGATCCATAGTGAACCCTTCTTTTTATAAGGAATCTTAATCAATCATTTTTCGCCACGCACGCCCATCTTTTTCTAAGAGACGATCGGCTTCCAGTGGGCCTGCAGACCCAGCTTCATAACTAGGAAAGCACTTCGGTTTAATAGCGCTCCACACGTCGAGAATAGGCTGAACTACACGCCAGCCTGTCTCAACCATGTCTGCACGTTGGTAAAGAGTACTATCACCAAGCATGCAATCATAAAGGAGGGTTTCATAGCCGGTGCCCGATTTTAATCCGAAATAATCTTTGTAGTGAAAACGCATATTCACGTCGCCAATGCGTACGGCAGGACCGGGGACCTTGGCGCCAAAGCGTAAGGAAATACCTTCTTCCGGCTGAATATGAATTACCAAGACATTTGGAGAAAGATCATCGGTATTAGTTTTTTGAAACATAATCGACGGTGCTTTTTTGAATTGAATGGCGATTTCAGTCACGCGCTTAGCGAGTCTTTTACCCGTGCGTAAGTAAAACGGCACACCCGCCCATCGCCAATTATCGATGAGCAATTTCATTGCAACATAGGTTTCCGTCGTGGTTTCGGGTGGCACGCGTTCTTCTTCAGTGTAGCCACGCACCATTTTATGTCCCATTTCGCCAGGGCCATATTGAGCACGCACGGCATGGGTCAAAACATCTTCGGGCGCATACAATTTGATTGAGCGGAGGAGCTTTGCTTTTTCGTCCCGCACGGCGCGAGATTCAAAAGAAATAGGAGGCTCCATCGCAATCAAACTTAAGAGCTGAAAGAGATGGTTCGGCACCATGTCGCGCAAGGCACCGGCATGGTCATAATAATTTCCTCGAAGTCCCACACCCGCTGTTTCTGCCACGCTGATTTGTACGTGATCGATATAGTGATGATTCCAAATAGGCTCAAAAATGCCATTTGCAAAACGAAAAGCGAGAAGATTTTGAACAGTCTCTTTGCCGAGGTAGTGGTCAATTCGATAGACCTGACTTTCGCTGATGAGTTCAAGAATAGACTGATTGAGCTCAATGGCAGATTCTAAATCATGCCCGAAGGGCTTCTCAATAATAACGCGTCGGAAACCTTCATCTTGCTCAAACAAACCCAAGCTATGAAGCGCTTTTATGATGGGCAAAAAGGTACTGGGCGGCGTTGCCAAATAAAAAATGTAATTTGTGCTGGCCTTTTCTTTCTTGGCCATCTTATGCAAACGCTGTTTTAGCACTTCAAAAGTTTCGATATTTTCGAAACGCCCTTGCACATAATGCACTTTGCTCGAAAGAGTTTTACCAAAGGCCGCAGCTTCGCTGTGATGCACTTTTTCTGCGATATCGTGCAGCAAATAATCGCGAAAACTCTCGTCGTTATACTCGTGTCCAGCCACGCCCACAACATTGAAATTCTCGGGCAAAAGTTGGGCCCCGCCGAGGTGGCAAATGGTGGGCAATAAAAGACGACTCGTTAAATCGCCGCCTGCACCAAAAATAACCATGACACAATCAGGAGCGGGTTTGCCCTTAGTGCCGACGTAACATTGCGTGTCTTTATTCATTATTTATCCTGATGCTCGCTATGACCGCCAAATTCTTTGCGCAATGCCGAAAGTGATTTCTCTGAAAAAGGATTTTCCTTGCGGGATCTAAAACGTGTAAAAAGCGCGTTGGCAAGAGTGGGGGCGGAAGTACCTTGCTTGATCGCTTCCATCAAAGCCCAACGACCCTCGCCAGAATCACTTACCTGGCCACTGAAGTCAGAAAGTTTTGGATCTTTATGAAGAGCATTCGCCATCAAATCCAAAAGCCAAGATCCAACAACGGAGCCTCTTCGCCATAACTCAGTAATTTCTCTCAAGTCAAAATCGTAGCGTTGATCTTCTGGAAGATCTTCGTTTTGGGCGTGATGTAATAAATCCAAGCCCTCCGCATAGGCCTGCATCATGCCGTATTCGATGGCATTATGAATCATTTTTACATAGTGACCGGCGCCACTTTTGCCGCAATAAAAATAGCCTTCATGCGCTGAGGATGGATTGCTTGTGCGGCTCGGAGTTTTTTCTGCGGCCTTTTCTCCCGGAGCAAGACTCTTTAAAATAGGCTCAATGAGATTAAATGCAATTTCATCGCCGCCGGCCATCAGACAATAGCCTCGAGAAAGCCCAAATACGCCACCACTCACACCGATATCAAGAAAATCTATACCTTTTTCTTTGAGCATTTTGCTGCGTTTTATTGAATCAAGAAAATGTGAATTGCCGCCGTCGATGATGCAATCACCTTTTTCTAAAACCTGCGCAAGCTCACCAATCACCTGATCGACGGGAGCACCATGCGGTACCATTATCCACGCTATTCGAGGTCCTTTTAATTCTTGTGCAATATCCGCAAGTTTTGATACGGACTTAGCACCATGTTTTTCTATTTCCGCACGTGCCGTTGCCGACGGATCGTAGGCAATAATTTCGTGATTATCACTTAATAAACGCTTGGCCATATTTTGACCCATACGTCCAAGTCCAATCATTGCGATTTGCATAAAGGCTCCATTACATATGTTTCGACAGGGCTAATAATTCTCTAAAGCCCATGCTTATATCTTTTAAATGGATGTGTAAAATATGGCGCTTTTGATCGAGCATGGCTTGATAATCGCCTAGTGCCTGGCTCAAATGGATATCGCCGAAGATTAGCCCGCCTTGGCTCATAATTTTTTTGGCATAAGGTCCCGTAATCAAAATGAAATGACCGTTATTTTTGCCGCCTTTAAAAAGCTGGCCAGTCGAGTGAAGATAGCGCGGCCCACTTTGCAGGAGAGTTGGGACCGCACGCTGAACAATTTGCTGCTTAAAAGCCTTTAATAATGCAGAGTTTTCTTCATTTTCATCGAGATAGGATAAAACGGCACAATAATCGCCTTTTTTTATGGCTGAAAAAAAACGAGCTAAAATATTTATAGTTTCTTTATCGGAGCCTTCATCAAAGATTTCGAGACTTTCCGATGAATAGCAGGGGTGTTTGGGGAAACTAAATTGGCCATTTTTCATCAGGGCTAGGATTTTTGAAGCGCCTTGTTTGCTCTTTTCAACATCGGGCTGATCGAAGGGGTTTGATTTGAGAAGAGTGGCGGCCAGGCTCACTGCGACTTCCCAACGAAACATTTCAGCCCCTAAGTCGTCTCGTGAGGCGAGATCTAGTTGGACATAGCTAAGGCCAGAATTTTTTATTTTTTCTTTTAATTTAGCATCAATAGGCTCATCAGCTAATTCAATAATGCAATGCATGGCCTTTGGAAAAGCGAGATATTCAGCGCTACCATCAATGAGCGGCACAATACCACCCTCATCTTTGCCCAAGGACTCAGCTATTAATTGTTCAAGCCACATACCAAAGGGTTGAAGGCTCTTTGAAAAATGGAATGCCAGTTGGTCGCGCCCTAAAATGGCATTAGTCCCTAAAAAAAGTCCCAATAAGAAGGCCGGATTATGCTCTTCAGGGATACTTGGGCCGCAATTATTGGCCATCACGACCGCCCGTTTTAACAAGAGCTCAGCATCGATTCCTAAAAAGAAAGCGGGAAGAATACCAAAGATCGACAATGCTGAGTAACGCCCGCCAATCCAAGCGTTTCCCTTAGCAAGCACTAAGAAATTTTTTTCGAGTGCTTCTTTTGCAAGGCTCGTCTCAGGATCAGTTATAGCGATAAAATGTTGAGCTGGCTCTTCGCCTTGTTTTTCTAAGCTTTGCCAAAAATGGCGATATAAAAGATTGGGTTCGAGCGTAGAGCCAGACTTACTCGCAACGATAAATAAGCTTCGACGCAGATCTATATTATCTTCGATCTTTTCAATGGCATCGGGGTGAATGGTGTCGAGCACAAAGAAATTCAACGAAGACTTAGTGCCAAGAATTTCTTGAAAGACCTTTACTGCAAGACTTGATCCGCCCATTCCTAATAAAACGACCGTCGTGAAATCATTTTTTAATTCAGCAACTCGTTTCTTCCATTCTTCGATTTGCGATAAAATTTCACGCGGCTCATCGAGCCAATCCATCATTAGGGGCTGCGTTTGTCCAAATATGGTGGGATCCTTTGCCCATAAGCGAAAGGAAATGCTCTCGCGTTTGCTCCATGCCAACATGTCGTCAAACATGAAATCATGGGCAGGCTCAAGATAATATTCTAGACTTTTTTTTTATGATCTTCTTTGACGACTTGACGCAATTTATTATCGACAGCGAGAAGCAATTTGTCGAAGGAATCGGTAAATATTTTTAATCCTTCGATCAGAAGTTCATCGCAACACAATTTAAAATCGATGTTGAGTTTTTTCAAATCCTGCAGTTGCCGAGCTGCTTGATCTTGGTCTTTTTTGATGGTGTTGGCGACGCGACCATGATTACGAAAGGCATC
>JBPOIV010000222.1:0-4560 GCA_052034245.1 Myxococcota bacterium | reverse complement strand
TTTTTCTAGCTAAGCCAACGCCCATGCGGGGTGAAAGAGAATATGATCCAGCGATTAAAAGCTTAAATTCGCCATCACAATATAATAGTGCCTCAGCAGAAATTTGATTTTCTTTGCCTATTACTGAAAGTTGTTTGATTAAATTTTCATTATTTTTTAGCGCTGATTCTGGGGCATTTTCTGGTGCATTGACGATAACAATGACTAAAAGCGATGCAGTTATTTTTTTTAATTCTTGTAAGCGCTCAATAAAATCTTCGCACTCATTATAGGCAGGAATTACTAAAACATAATCGCTCTTAAGATCAGATCTTGTGGCTAAAAATAAGCGCTTATCCGCATAAGTATGGAGATATTTTTTGATGGCATCCATCTAGTGCGGCTCCAATTGACTAATGAACCGCGGGACGCAAAGGAAGTTTGTCGACAATAAGAGCTTCTTGATCCAAGAGATAATCATAGCGAGCTTCGACTATTTCAGAAGAAAAATATTTTTTAGCAAGCCGTAAGAATAAGCCAGCGTGGCGAGCTTCTGCCCGCCAAAACTCCATGTAAAATTCCTTCAATGAAGGATCTTCCAGAGCTTCTGCCACTAGCTGAAAACGCTCAGTTCCGCGGGCTTCGATGATGCTTGCGATCAGCAAACGATCGAGAAAATAATCTTCTCGATCTTTTCTCATCAAGAGACGCAATTGATTGACGTATTCGTCTTTCTCGTCGGCACCAAGACGCAAATTACGCTGGACAATTACGCTAAAAACTTGCTGAAAATGCTGAAGCTCTTCGATCGAGAGCTCAACCATCGCTGAGACCAGCTCGGTTTTGTCCGAATAGTGGGCCACCAAAGACATGGCAAGAGCCGATGCCTTGCGCTCACACAAGGCATGATCGACCAAAAAACGATCAAAATCATTTAGTACAGTCGATAGCCACTCGGGTTTGGTTTTAGTGCGCAAGCGCATTAGTTTACCAGCTGGACTTCGTCACACCAGGCAAAAGACCTGCCAGAGCCATATTTCTGAAAGAAATACGATTGAGCTCAAACTTTCTGTAAACCGAACGAGCAGTACCCGTAGCAGCACAACGACGGTTGTAGCGCGAAGGAGCTGAATCGCGTGGCAAAGCATTAAGTTTCAAGCGTGCAGCCAACCGCTCTTCTTCTGAAAGAGCTGGGTCAATTTGCATAAGTCTTAGTTCATCACGACGTTTTTGATATAGCTCGATAAGGTTTTTACGCTTAACTTCTCTCGCTAAATGCCGTTTACTCATTCTGATAACTCCTAAATCCACTTTCTAACAATAAAATCGAGGGCTTTGCTTTCTGATTTACATTCTCTAAACATCCGCTTTAGTTGATAGCCGATGAATGAAAAAGCCCTATTTGAGGCCTATAGCCCAGTTTTTATCGCTTGCAAAGCTCGGCTACTCATTATTTCCTATCTAAAAAACCTATCAAAGTGCGGGCAAACTCGGTCGTTCCTGCTTCTCCGCCTAAGTCCCTGGTTCTTAAGTGTTTTTGTTTTAAAACTTCAAAGAGCGCTTTTTCAATCCGCAAAGCGGCCTGATGTTCTTCTATATACTTCAAAAGCATCACTGCGCTTTGAATCATGGCACTCGGGTTCGCTAGGTTTTTTTGGGCAATATCCGGAGCTGAGCCGTGCACTGCCTCAAAAACCGCACAATTTTCACCAATATTGGCACCTGGGGCCAGGCCTAAACCACCTACTAAACCTGCGCATAAATCAGACACAATGTCCCCAAACATATTTTCCAAGACCAAAACATCAAATTCAGTGGGGTCCATCACAAGACGCATGCATAATGCATCGATTATCGCCTGTTCATAATGTATTTGGGGATTTTTTTTCGCCACCTCATCCACGCACGATAAAAATAGACCATCACCCATCTTTAAAATATTGGCCTTATGAACACAGGTAAGTTTTTTACGCGATAGATTGCGAGCCAAGCGAAATGCGGCTTCGGCAATACGGCTACAGCCTTTTTGAGTCATCGTTCGAAGCGAAACCACACACCCAGGCTGAACTTCAAACTCTTGTCCCACATAGAGGCCTTCGGTATTTTCGCGAACGACAATAATATCTACGTCGCTAAAACGCGAATTTAGTCCCACAATAGATTTTACGGGACGAATGCAGGCATAAAGATCGAGTTCTTTTCTTAAACTAACATTGGCACTTTTATGACCGCTTCCTATGGGAGTTGTCGTCGGACCTTTGAGAGCTAGTTTATTTTTACGGATGGAAGAAATTGTTTCGCTAGGAACTGCATTACCGGTTTTTTCGATCGCAGAAAGGCCCAAAAGCTGAACATCCCAATCTACTTTAACGCCTGCCGTCTCGATAATTTCACGAGTTACCGAAACCACTTCCGGTCCAATGCCATCCCCATAAATAAGTGTGATCGTATGCGTCATAAATTTCTCGTTTGTTCTTGTCGGCAACTGCAAAGAAATTATTGCGAAAAAATAACGACATGAAAAGAGGCACACAAAGCTTGCAGGCGGAAACAATGTATATTCTTGCAATAGATCAGGGCACCACCACCACAACGGCATTGATTGTCGATGAAAAAGGCCAAATTATTGCTTCACACTCCACAGATTATCCACAGTATTACCCACATTCAGGCTATGTCGAACACCATGCCTCAGATATCAAAGCATCGGTCAAAAAAAGCGTAAGCAGTGTCTTGGAAAAAGCCGCGTTGAAGGGAGCTGATATCGCGGCCCTTGGCATAACCAATCAACGCGAGACGGTGTGTTTATTTGATGAAAAAGGCGAAACTGAGTACCCCTTCATTGTGTGGCAATGTCGACGAAGCGCTGAGATTTGCGAACAATTAAAGACTCAAGGACTACAAGAACGCATTCATCAACGCACCGGTCTTCTTCTTGATCCCTATTTCAGTGCGAGCAAGATTAAGTGGTGGATTGAGCAAGATTCAAGCGTAAAGAAAAAACTCGCATCTAAAGAGCTCCTGTTTGGCACCATAGATAGTTTTCTTTGCCATTGGTTAAGCGGCCACAAACTCCATATTAGTGATGTAACCAACGCCTCGCGCACCATGCTTATGGATATTAGAAAACGCGAATGGAGTGATGAATGCTTGGATATTTTCGGTATTCCAAAAGCATGTCTTCCTAAAATCGTGAGCAATCTAGGTTCTTTTGGCACCACCCAAGGCTTAGATTTTTTGCCTGATGGCATTCCTATCGCCGCTATGGCTGGTGATCAGCAAGCCGCATTATTTGGTCAAACTTGTTTTAACGCGGGTGAGATCAAGGCAACCTTTGGTACCGGCTGTTTTATTTTGTTAAACACGGGAGCTGAGCCAGTTTTTTCGAGACATGGACTGCTCACGAGTGTGGCCTATCAAATCAATGACCGAGCAACGTATTGTCTGGAAGGTTCTGCATTTATTGCTGGTGCCGCTGTGCAATTTTTGATCGATGCATTTCATTTGGTAGAAAAAGCTGCTGAAATTGAAGCCCTCGCTAACACTGTCCCTGATTCCGATGGGGTCATTTTTATCCCTGCTCTTTGTGGTTTGGGCGCCCCTTATTGGAAATCTGAAGTCCAAGGATCTTTTATGGGTTTGACGCGCGGAAGCAAAGCTGGCCATATCGCTCGTGCAGCCTTGGAAGGAATCGCTCTTCAAAATACCGATATCA
This sequence comes from Myxococcota bacterium, assembly GCA_052034245.1. Taxonomy (GTDB): domain Bacteria; phylum Myxococcota; class UBA727; order UBA727; family JABDBI01. The sequence goes on along the minus strand of JBPOIV010000222.1, from coordinate 866 downwards.
TGCTTGCAATGGCTGATGATGCGGGAAAACCAACGGTACTTCGGGTCGATGGCGGTGCTTCCGAAAATAATCTTTTGATGCAAACGCAAACCGATTTATTACAAGTTCCTTGTTTGCGCTCTGACAGCGCACAAAAAACCGCTCTAGGTATTGCTTATATGGCAGGGCTTTCCGTCGGCATATTTACTAATTTTGAGCAATTGGCCCAATTCTCTAAATTTACTACGGAATTTAGACCACAAAGATCTCTAGCCTGGGCAGAAGAGAAAATATTTGCTTACCGAAGAGCTTTGGCTAAACTATAAAATTCGGAGCTCATTATGACCGAATTTATCAAGCACATGACCGAATATGTGGATGCCCTGCCACCATTTTTGCGATGTTTTTTAATAGCGATTTTTGCAACAATTGAATATGTTTTCCCTCTATTTCCTGGCGACACTATAGTTATTGCCGCTGGCCTTTTCAAAGCTCGCGGCGCCCTAAGCTTTTGGGAAATAATTTTAGGGCTAATTTTAGGAACTCTTATCGGCATCTGCCTCACCTATTTTGCCGGTCACATGATCGCAAAAAGAAAAAACACCAGTTTTTTGCCTTCGATGATTATTTCCGTGGACGACATCGACAAAATCAATCGATGGTACAAAAAATGGGGCTATCCTTTACTCATTATCAATCGATTTTTTCCCGGCATAAGATCGTTATTTTTCGTCGCCGCTGGCATGAATCACATGTCCTTTTTTCTCGTGCTTATGAGCGGCTTTTTATCGGCTTTAATTTTTAATAGCTTACTCTTCTTTTTAGGGTATTTTGCCGGTCATAATATCGAATTCATAGAAGGCTTTATTAAGCAGTACACCATCATT
>JBPOIV010000061.1:0-1655 GCA_052034245.1 Myxococcota bacterium | reverse complement strand
ACATGTATTTGGGATTTTTCTTGGAGTGGTCAAAAAATAAGCCCGCGAGGGGCTTAGAATTAAAACCGACAGTCAGATTATTCCAAATCTTCTATTTTCCTGATGCCCAGATCATTCAACATACTTTTTAATTTGGAAGTCATCGATTTATATTTGCCCGTAAGATCGCGACGCTTCTTACCTTTGTGGGGCGCAACTATAGTTATCTTCTCGCTAGGACCTGCTTCCGCATACTGGAGGTTGACCCTATGATGCGAACCAACAGTGTTGGTGAGATTAACGTTTTCAAAAGCATTAAAAAAACTTTGGATTTCACGGCCATTAAGGTGCTGACCATTCAACATAGTTTCGACTAGGCCTCGCACAGGCATCAGGCGAGCTTTTAGTAGCTCGGCGAAAGGATTAGCAGCAATAGAAGCTTCGGCAATCTCTCCTTGCTCTCGATTTTGGGCAGGTCTTTGAGCCCGCTTGGTTTTTCGGGCCTCAACTTTGCTCTTTTTCTGACTCAATTTTGTCTGCATCGACGCGCTGTTTTGAACCGGTTTTTTCTGAGCACAAGGGGCGGAATAAGATTCAGTCTCGGACGGAAGTTGACGACTGCACGCGGGCTCGTCTATGCGCGCATCATCGGAGTCTTCATCGGTGCTTTCCTGCGCAAGTTCTTTTTTCATCGCGTCAATTTCGGCCAACATTTTTCGAAGCTTACTTATCATTTCGCGCATGCTAGGCGTGATTAAATAACTGTTTTTTTCGTAGCTCCGATTAACGGTCATTCCATTGGTTAGTATCGCTTGTTTAAAGCCCCTTTCGGCCAGCTCAATTAAAATCATTAAGTCTTTGGCATTGTCAGCGAGCCACTTAATGGAAAGATCTTGTTCAGCATTAGTTAAAAGCCGCGTCAATCGTTCTTTCGCCAAAATAAAATTCTGTTGTTCGAACAAAATTACGGCGCTCGTATAAAGTGCCGAAGGAAATTCCAGTTCTGTTGCCGCTTCTAAATATAACTGTTCTTCATTCTCAGCTATTTTATATTCTGGATACTTTTGCAACTGTATATGCAGTTGATACATGGCGAGCGCATATCCTCTCGATGCTGCATAGCGCAGTTGGCTAAAGGCCTCTTCTAGATAGCTTGGATTGGCATCTTCTAAATAGTTTTCAAAAAGTGTTTCGGCTTTCGCTAAACGAGCTTTGTTCCATTTTTTCTTTATAGCGAGGTTTAGGAGTTTTTCTTTAGGATTTCTGCCTGGAAAATCTTTAAAATCATCACCATAATTATCCCAAAAATATTTAAGCTCCTCAGGATTAAGGGCAATTTCAGTGAGAAAAGCTGGATTTTTCATTCCTGCAAGTCGTTTAAAAGTATCGTCTTGTCGAAAACGTGAATCTAAACGGGAAAGAGCGAGCAAAGCAAAGCCATTAGCGCGGCTCGCCTTTTTCATCATGGCCCTAAACTCTTTAAAACCCAATGCGTGTTTAATGCCATCCTCAATCTCGCGATGGGCCCAAGCATCCATCAAGCATTCTTGCCCATTCTCTGCTTCCTCCACTAAATATTCAAAAAATTCCTCAGCCTCCTTTTGGATTTCTAAAGATTTTTCTCTATTAGCAAAAAGCGGCCACTCATGAGGCAAGGGTCTCAAATTGCAACAAAG
>JBPOIV010000028.1:0-19157 GCA_052034245.1 Myxococcota bacterium | reverse complement strand
AAAAACCTTCGCCATTATGCTTTTTTGCTTGCTCTAAGGCTATTTCTTTACCTTTTATAGAGGCTTCTTTGAATAACGCTTCAAGATGCAAAAATTCGAAATATGTTAGCTCATTTTCATCGGCATTAATTATATCCGATTCGATGTGTGCTGCTATTGCTGAAAAAGAGGATATTATAAGCATAAATGCTATTATTTTATTTAAATATTTTATAATTTCACCTAAAAAAAACCAGTATATATAGGGATAATAAATAGTCAATAATGTCCATTTTTATGATTAAAATGAGTTATGGTAAGTGTTTATACGGAAGCATATTATTGTTTATTTTTCAATCGCTTAGCTAAACAATTACCGCCCTTGCCAAGCTTGTTACGAACTCGATCTCTGCAGCTGGCTCTTCTTAATGTCAGATAAAGGAGGATTAATCTTTTGAGGCCGCTGTGAGACGTTTTACTAAATCATTTATTTTTTAATATTTTTTACCAGTACGTTGCTTAATGCGGGCTCTTTAATAAAAATCGACCTATCAAAGCAGCAAGAATTGGTTAATGCTATTTCTGCGGCGAAACGTAGCAATAAAAATAGCTATGGCGATAATATTGTTGAGTCCAATTTTATCCCCCATGCAACGCTGTTGTTTTTGAGTGCAAGCAATGATGGCTCAGATATAATTAATCAAAAAGAAACGCGTCATTCGCCACTTCAAAGAATTTATAGTGCAGCGCGCGCGGCCGCAAAAAAAATTCCGCCGATTAAGGTTTCTTCAAAGCTTAAGTTAAGCCATCTTCCTGACGATCCAAGAAGTGAGTATTTTGGCTTTACTACCAAATTCATATCGATAGGGGAGTCATCGATGGAATTTTCTCGACGCGAAGTTCTTATCGGCTCTGCTGCTAGCTTAGGTATAAGTTTCTCTAAAAAACTATTTGGCCATCCAGATCGAAATCTATTTCCGCTGCCATCTCCTGCAAATAGCTCGCCTATAGAGCTTGCGCAGGATGAAAGGTTTTGGAAAAAAGTGGCATCTCAATTTCAGATTGATACGAGCTTTATTAACTTAGAGAATGGTTATTACGGCATAATGCCTGATTCAATCTATAGTCGTTACTTAGAAAACACTGCGCGTGTGAATCGTCTCAATTCGCGTTATTTGCGATCGAGCTATGCCAATGAATTGGAATCAATAAGAAAATATTTGGCAGAGGTCCTTGGTGTTTCGCACGAAGAAATTGCCCTTACTCGTGGAGGTACGGAGGCGCTGCAAAATCTGATTACCGGCTACAACAACTTAAGTCCTCACGACCAAGTAATGTATGCCGATCTTGATTATTACAGCTGCCAATATGCCTTTGACTGGCTAGAAGATCGAAGAAAGGTCTCTCTAATTAAAACCGACATTCCTGAACCGTGCGAAAAACAATCCGTGATCGATTTCTATGAGCAAATTTTGGAAGAGAATCCGCGTGTAAAACTTTTTCTCCTTACCCATTTAAATAATCGCACTGGCCTGGTTCTTCCTGTCGCCGAAATTTGCGCTATGGCAAGAAAGAAGGGCGTAGATGCGATTGTGGATGTTGCTCACTCTTATGGGCAACTAGATTTTTCTATTGAAGATCTCGGTGCAGATTTTGTAGGAATGTCGCTTCATAAGTGGATACATGCGCCCTTGGGGCTTGGGTGCTTGTATATTCGCAAGAATAGAATCGCGGATATCGATCCGTGCTTTGCAGATAAGCTTTTCGATCATAGCGACGTTCGTGCGCGTGTTCATTCAGGGACCATAGACATAGCTCCAATTTTAACTTTGCCTGCAGCGCTAGATTTTCACCTAAGCCTTGGGGCAAAAGTCAAAGAAGAGCGCTTACGATATTTGCGAAATCACTGGGTATCTCGCCTAAGTGCCATCGATGCTATTCAAATCCTGACGCCGAATGACCGAGATATGCATGCTGGTATCACGTCGTTTCGTATTAAAGGAAAAACTACCAAAGCGGAAAATCAGGAAATCGTGAATTATCTCTTTGAAAAACACGGTATTTTCACGGTGCAGCGAGGAGGAATTGCCAAAGGTGATTGTGTGCGCGTTACTCCCGCTTTATTTACGAGCATTGAAGATGTGGAAAAATTAGCGATTGCTCTCGATAAATTGGTAGGAAGATGATTCAGCGGTTTTGAAGCCTTATCGCAAAAATTAATAAAATAATCTCAATAACCAGCGCACTTAATGAAGCCAAGGCTGCGGCTAGGGCTCCGGACACACCAAAAAATAGTAAAAGGCCGCACAATAATAACATGGCGATGATATCGAGAATGGTTGCACAATTTATCCACCACAATGCGCCCAATAAAATGAGACGCCCTTGTAAATAATTTTGCAATGCAACTAGAGCTGGCAGAAAGAATAATGCTTGCAGGCTTGGTAAAAGCGCTCCAAGGAGCGTTTTGTTGTCGCCCATCAAAATGAGCAGAAGCTCTTTGCCTGGTGCAGCAAAACTAAGAAAGATCATGGGTAAAGAAGCGCAGGCACCAATAATTAAAGAAAATCTGAATAAAAGACGAGCAGAGACATGCTTCGGCGCAGCAATAACAATTTGTTGGATCATGCGCGTGGAATTGGCGATGGGTAAAAAGAATCCACTCGCGACGGTCCATGCAGCTACCGCGAAGATGCCATCGTTCGCATGAGCGATGAGAGCGACCAATGCAGCTCGTCCCATCCATACAACGACGGAAGTTGAGCCTAAGGGTACATAATAGGTGGCAATCTCTTTAACGCTTAAAGGCAAGTTGCCGTGGGATTGTTCCGCTGATTGAGCAAGCGCGGTCCTCTGCGTATAATACACCACAACTAAAGCTTCCAAAATAACCGCACCGACGAGAGAAATTACTGCTATCAAAATCGCATCAAATTTCAGCTGATAACCAATCATCAAAACGAGCGCAGTAAAAGCAAGTCTCATAATAGCGGCATAGGACATTTCTTTTTCTTGCCGATTACGAATGAGAATGCCTTGATAAAATCGTCGACAAGCGATGGCTGCAGGCCAGGGCGTCATAAAAATAAGAGCCACTATCGCAAGCTGTGCGATCGATGGCGAAAGCCCAAATACTTCGCACAATAACCAACTAGAGAGAGGCTGCACACACAAAGCGAGAAAAATAAATGTTAAAAGGCCAGATAATAGCCAGGTTAATCGGCCTAGCGCTCGATGCGCTTTGACATCGATACTAAGCGCGGTTGATGCGTGCAAAATAGTGATGATCGGACTTTCAAGACAAACGGCAATGGATTTAACCACACCGATAACCGCAAAAGTCACTTCCGGACTTGGGAAACGCCCAAGAGCGATGGTGCGTAAAGTATCACCTAAAGCCATAGTAAAATCACTCATGGCAAGCGGGTAAAATTGACGCCAGAGTGCCCACAAAGTCGGGCTTTCTTTGTATTCCGCTTGTGCAGTAAGGCTAGTGGTTTTCATGAAGATATCCATCTAATAAAATCGGCTGTAGTGTCGCAATTTCTTCAATTATTGCGGCGTGATCTAAGATCGTAAAACCATTTTTTGTAAGCCATGCCGAATCATAAATAGTTTCAAGATAGCGATCGCCCCGATCTGGATTAATCATTAACACTCTGCTTTTTGGACCAAGAGATTTTGCCACGTGCATGCCGGCCGCAACGATGGCGCCGGTGGAAGCCCCAAGCAACATTCCATCGCGTTTCGCAAGACGATGGCAGACTGAAAAGGCTAATTGTTCAGGAACAACATAGGCACTATGCAGAAGTGAAAGATCCAAATTGGGCGGGAAAAAAGACAAGCCAATGCCAGTCATCTTATAGGGACTCGCTGGCGTATTAAAAATCACCGAGCCTTCCACATCAACGCCAATGATTTTAACGCGCGGATGGCTTTGTTTTAACCGATTCGCGATGCCCATAATTTGTCCTGCGGTACTCACCCCTACTACAACAGCATCGAGATCGCGCCCAAAAAATTTTTCGATTTCACGCGCGGTGTAGAGTGCGTGTGCTTCTATATTATCGGGATTAAGATGCTGACAAGGATACCACGCTCCAGGGATTTCTTTTTGGAGCATCTGTGCTCGCTTCATGCGCGCCTTCTGCATGGATCCTGAGGCATCGCATTCACTCAAGGGAACTTCCCAAAGTTCAGCTCCATAAGCGCTTAGTAAGCGCCGAAAAAATGGCGTGGTTTTGGCATCGATAACAATTATGACGCGATAGCCGCGCACTGCACCGACGATAGCAAGCCCAACGCCGAAATTGCCAGAGCTCGATTCAACAATGGTGCCACCAGGGCGGAGCAGTCCTTTTTTCTCCGCTTGATCAACGAGGTAGACGGCATTTTTTTCTTTAATGGAACCACCCGGATTACAGCTTTCTAATTTGAGCCAGCATGAGCTAGTTTGGCAAATAGGATGAATGTTTTGAAGCTGTACTATGGGAGTCTTTCCGACGGCATGAGTAATGTCACAGACGGATAATTTCGGCAGAAAGCGATACAAATTGTTTTGGGAAAAGTTCAACATACTAGTTCTCACAAAAAAAGAGAAAGTAAACAGTGCAAAAGAGCATGCGGTGCGCATGTTTTCACTTTTGCGGCTTAATCTTTTGGGTGTGAAAACTAGGCGATAGGCGGCCTAAATATGCTCGCATACGCTACTTTGGGAAAAAAAGCAGGCTGCATTGCCAAGGCCAAAAGAGGCGAAACTGCTAAAAAGCCAGAAATATCTAGAGCTAAAATCTGCGAGCCTAAAGAAAGGAACTCACCGTGGCTAAGATGGATAAAATGAGTGTGGTCGTGTTCTTGGTCATTGTCTTCGTCAGAAGCATGTTTGTGGGTGAACGTGATATGATCACACTCTCTTTTGATACACGATGAATTTTGCTCGCAGGATTTATCGATAGCTAAACTTGTATGCGTATTGTTTGAAAATAGCGGCCCATACGCAATAGCAAAGTGGGACATGGTTGAAGAAAACACTGCGAATGCAAGCCCAAAGAGCGCTATCGAAAAATATGATTTTTTGACGATTTTGAGCTGCATAGTGAACATCGTATGCCAAAATCCGGTTCATATACAATAATTACTTAGTCATTGACCTAAATCTGCCTATTTAAAGGCAAATACAATAAATGATAATAATGCATTTTTAAGTGCCCCAAACTCCTGATTAGGGAAGCGCAAAAAAATTGCGCAGATATCTTTAACTAACTTTTGTGTTGCCCTGTTAATCCATAGACAATTTTGTCCCAATAGTTCGAAAAAGAAATAAAATTTGTACTTAAATGACGTCGATCTTCCCATGAACGTATTAGTTTTATTGCGCACTAATTTAACAGTTTCACGACGAAAAACCCCCTAATGCAAGAGGTCTTATGAGATTTTTGATTCTGTGTGCGATCACGCTAATCAGTATTCATGCTAATGGCGCGACATATTCTGGGCCCAATAGAATATCAGACGATGCCAACCACGCGGCTCGTTGTTTGGGAGGAGTGAGCGCTTCTACCTGTGAAGAAAGAAGAAATTTTGGACTTAAAAAAGGATGCATTAGTCGAGAGGAATATGACACTCTAAAACGCTTTGGCTCTTTTCCCGTATGCAGTGACTATGGCTCAGGATTAGAGCTGCAATCGTGGTGTCCATGCGGCTGTTTTCATCCCGATTCTGCGATTGCCATTGATGCAGACAATGGCATAGGGATGAGCTTAGAGAGTGCTTTAAACATAAGCCGAAACATCGAAAACTATCGCGTGGTTCATTTGGCACCTGATGCCAGCATTTCAAATTTTTTATTAAAGAGCACACCCATAAAAATTGCTACGAGTGGTGCTGAAGAAAAACCACTTATCGTTATTAGAACTACCGATAACCGCATCCTCAAGGTCACCGAAAAACATCCCATTCTGACGGCCAAAGGAACGATGGTGATCGCCAGCGAACTTAGCATCGACGACGGTCTTTTGGACCAAAGTGGCGCTGAAGTGGAAATAGCATCTTTGAGTTCCGAAATTTTTGAGGGTGAAGTCGTGAATTTTATGATTGATGAGCCCATCGAATCTCATCGAGAACATGTGATTTTTGCACAAGGCATAGCGGTTGGCGATCTTGCTTGGCAGAGCTCGCTCGAAGACGAGCTTCGACAAGTAATAATTCGTCAGTGAGGAAAATATGAAAAGGAAGATGCGGTGGGTAGTATGGGCGTGCTTTTTAGTAAGCATAGTATTCATCTTAACTCTTGGGCTTTCATCCCAAAAACCCGCTGCATCTTTAGTAGAATCCCCTCCTGAGGATTCTATACAGCCTGAGCACTTAGCAGGCCCGCTAGAAAAGCTAAGTCAAGAAATGATTTTTGCCCACAAAGCTCACTATGGTGATGGTGATTTAGAACACCGATATTTCACAGAGGAATCGGAAAATCACGAAAAAATTGAAGCTTTGCGCAATGAGTTTGTTTCTTTGCATTCTTTTAGTGGAGCTATCGATAAGCATGCTCGTCGACGAGAAAGCTTAAGCAAGCTCGCTAAAGATGCTGTTGCTATTAAGCTTGCTGAGCGCGTATTTGAAGACTTCGAGTGGGTTCAAAAACAATTTCATCAGGACCAAGCCGTAATACGTATCTATGCAATAGAACTTCTAAAGATGCGAGCAATGCTTGGAGATTTCGCACCGCTTGAACGCGCGGCTCAGAACCTCGCCAAAAAGTTAGCGTCCGATCCCAATGAATGGCAGAAGGGGCGAGAGCACGATTTACGTGATCTCGCTGGCGCCCTTGTCCAAGTTGAAGGCAGAGAAAGAATTTTAGCAGATGTACCATCTTTCTTTGCTCGCGTTGGCTATGAATCCTCGCTCAAACAGGTGTTTGGTCACGTGATAGCTTCTTATCTTTATCGTTCTTCGTCTGATGATGAAGTCGATAAGGCCTTCATGCCATTTTGGAATGAATCAAATAAAAAGGAATCATAGTGAAATGGCCTACTCCACGAAATATCTTCCTTTCTTAATAGCGCTTATTTCTTCAAGCCTTGCATCCTGTGAGCAAGGTTATTATGGCGATAGAGCCAGCTATATGTATTTTACTGAACCAGTATCCCGTACAGCGCCTTTGCCCCGTATCGCATCTAGTTATCAATCGATAAAAGCCCAAGAAGAAATAGATCGCATTATCGACGAATGGGAACAAAAATGTAGTGTGCCTGATTGTCCCACAAAATTAGTACATTTCAGCCCAGCGGTTCCTGTGAACGAAAGCCTAGGCCAAAGAATTTTAATTTTGGAAAATTTCTTTGTGCCTGATTCAGCGATGCTTCGTTATAGGAACAGAGTTCTAGGATTCTATAAACTTGAAGAAGATGCGCCTAAATATAAAGAGTATTTTCCGGATACCGAGGTGTATGAGCCCTTCGATGAGATCGCGGAGTTTTTAAGCCAATTGCCTTATCATGTCCCTGCAGCAGACCTGAGTAGCGAAAGATTAAGAGAAAATGGATTTTCGAAGCTAGTAAAACATCAGCCCTTCTTGAGCCATGGTGTTCCTATTTTTGAATGGCTAGCTGATTTAGTGCCTGAAGCACAATTCGTCATAGCTGATCTTCCGACCAGCCCATTTTCTTTGGAGCTTTTTTGTCATTTTGACGAAAAAGAAACGATGCGAAAGATGCGAACAAAGGTCTCTCGTGCCATGATTCAGGTTTTACAGCTCATTGAAACTCATGACATAAATTACGTAAATATATCCGAAGCGCCAAGTCCTGAGGCCTTGGAAAGAAATTATGGGATGTTCTGCAGAGGGCCAAAAAACAAATCTTATTTCGCTATCGACGACGAGGCTAAAAATAATTTTCTCAATATGCAGGCATTTGTTTTTAGAAAGTTAAGTGAAATTCCCACCATTACTGTCTTTCAAAGTTTGCCAAATACGGATCAAACAATCTATCTTCCTGACAATAAACGTCATGACTTAGTGGCGGCTGATTACGACAACTTTGTTCGTGTTGGCTATTTTGCATCAGCAGAGGCGAAGTTCGGTGTAAAGGGAGCCTTTGATGCGCGTTTATTATCGAGACCGCAATTAAATCAATTTTTTTGCGCCAGCACCTATGTGAATAGCGGCGTCACTGAAGGATCACCAGCCTCTATCGATGAGCCTGAACCCCAAAAAATAAGTGAGCATGCTCTTTATTATCGGTATCTCGGCTTCGATTCAGACCGTGTTATTAGAGTGATGGCGACGTCATGGGCGACGCCATTAGCTCTTGCTCATGCGATATACTTAAAAAATACCGGCGGTCCTAAAAATGCTCGAGAGTTACGAAAATACTTAAGAACTAATTCTAACCAACCAAAACTCATTGATCCGCTGCGATTTAAGCAATTTGAGTTGTATGCCAATGATCAATAAGGCAATGAGAAAATAAAGATCAAATAATAGCGACGAAAAAATTGAACAAGAAGATCATTTTTAAACCCTCTGTAAAGAAAGCTCTATCTTTAGAGAGTAAAAATGCTTCGATTTATCTACTTTTTATACATCATTTTTTGGCTTGGATCTTTGCAGACTCATTCAGCGGTCTATCAATACCATCCAAGCAGCCGACTCTATCTTGGTGGCGGCTTTAATCCGTATAAGCCGGATCAGGGGAGTATTCGCTGCATTATTCACGACGGTGTAGAGCAGGTCGATACTGCCAGCGATGGAGCGGTACATAGCGAAGCAATTTTTAGAATGGTGAAGAGCCGAAAGGAATTGTATGACGCGGTAGGGTTTTCAGCATCTATCAGCGGAGGATTTTTATTTGTTTCAGGAGAGGGTTCGGTTCAGTTAGAAAATGAATCATCCTTCCAATCAGATTCGCTTTCTTGGTTGTTATTATTTAGGTCAGACTATGGAAGAAGCATTCTGAAAAACCCGCGTTTTGATCCAAGTTTCTCTAATACTTCCGACGACATTCTCTATGATAAATGTGGCTCAGAAATTGTTACTGAAGTGCGTAAAGGCGTAATGGCCTATGCACTTTTCACTGTCAACAATTTAACGGAAAGTCAAAAAAGTAAATTGAATACAAAATTCAGTGCGAGTTTTGGAAATGGAATCTGGAATGCATCGACGCAGGCTGATTACAAAAGTTTTATGAGTACAATCGCCGCAGTAAGTAATGTCAGCATAATGGTCAATGCCATCGGGGGGCAGGGAGTGACCAGTCTTGCGTCATTATTAGATGATGCGGGAAATGCAGATTTTTTTTCCAAATATAATCGAGCGCCAATAGTCTTAGCTAATTATATAAAAGGCATGAATCAGTCTCGCGCTGTGCCCATCCAATTTGTCACCATGCATATCAAATCCTTCGTTCCTACTTTAGGAAATCAGTTCGCCGATTTTAAAACACGACAAGTGGCAGAATTGTTCAACTGGTACCAAGATATATCGTCCAGCGTGGGGCGGCTTAGAGAGATATTGATTGGGCGTGATAGAACCGAATATTCACTGAGTCACCGGCAAACTGAAGATTTGCGTTCTCAGTTGAATGACTATACGACAGCAATGAACGGTATTTACGAGGCTGCGGGATTTTGTTTTGTCCCCACAGAAGGGGCAAAATGCAAACTTCCCTCCAGTATCCTTCTTCGGCCTATCAATTGGCCAAAACGAATTGATAATGGCAAATGCCAACAACTCAGAGAATTCGCCTTATCATCAGGGCTCATTGAAGACAATGAAGAGTACCAAATGGCATTGGAGCGTAATTTTGCCCCCCACCTGGTAGTTTCGAGCGACATGCGAGTATCGATGGATGGCTGGCATCGATGTGAAGATCTTTTATCATCGTGGCTTCCTGATTAAAAACAGTGTTAAAAGACTGTATCGATGTCAAACGGTGTTATGTAATAGGTATTAATTCTAAGCATCAAGAAAATAAAATCCTTCTTTTCACCTGAGAAGAAGGATTTTATCCTTAAGTATTTTTTTCTTGGCCTAAGCACCATTCGCCCAGGACTTTATCTTTGCCATGTTCCATGAATCATTTAAAAATTTAGAATGGACGGTTAGTTCAATATTAGAATGAAAAGAAGAAAGATGCTTAAATCTACATTGTTCTCTCAGCAAGTTTTGATTAAAAATAGTCAAAAAATTATTATTGATAGAATAGTTAAAAATAGGCGAGCTAATATCTTTTTACATAAAATATGGGGCCCTAGCAGAAGGCCCAACTGCTTGTTTTATCCATAGTACTTAAACGTATAGATTTTTTGATTAATTACAGTGCATTATTGAGCTATTTAAATAAAATAGTCCAAGTTTTTTAACTTTGTTTTGTTAGGTAATTAATAATTATTATAATACGAGATTTTTTAGTTATGAAGCTTATAAAATATACAAGATTTTCATTATTTATGGCTTTTTTTGGCTCAATCTTTAGTGTTGCTGCCAGTGCTCAATACGATATTAAAATTGCCTGCTATTATGCTAATTCACAATATGTCTATTTAGCTGACGCATCCAATAAGATTTTGACCTATAAAGCATATTTCAATAACTCTTCCTATTCTTTGGTGCGAGGGACTATAGTCGGGACGCAAAATGCTTGCCAAAAAATGCTTGGCGAGGCGAAGACATTAACTAAGGTCATGGCCGTAAATGCGACAACCAGTTCTCTTAGTGGTGATTATCTCGGCTCTCATTATAATCTTGGCGATGTTAAAACTGATGCTTTAATTGCTAAATATAAGGCTCGTTTAGGTAAAATCGATGCTTTTAAAGATTTTTCTATTTCTATTAGTTTTACCGAAGATCAGGACTCAAGAAATTTTCTACGACAGATAGAAAATATTATTGATCCATCGGCCGACGAAAAAGAATACGTCAATCATAATATGATTGTTGATCTTCCTAGAAGCGACACGGATATATTCGACGAGCAAAATCGTATTTATCACCAAAGAATTGGGATGATAGAAATACGCAATAGGTCATTGAATCAGGTGACCCAAAACAGCTATTCTGTAGAACCTTTTAAATTAATTGCGCAACTCGCCTTAGAAAAAAATCCTTCATTAAATATCCTGTCCCTTCGTAAGGGGATCGCTAAAGCCCTTTTTACGCGCATGCAAGGATTTTGGGCCCCTGCCTTATTAAAAGTGTCATCCTACATTTTTAAGGACCCTGATGATATTGCTGAAGTTCAAGTCAAGGCAGGCCGCTCTTTAAATAATTTAAAACTGAAAGGACAAAGGCTCGAAATAGAAAGTACGCAAACACTCTTTGTAAAGATTTTGACCGAAGATGGTGCTTTAGAGCCTCCCATAGGCCAAATTAAGGTAATACGAAATTCTGCCATCGATCTATCTGTTGGAGAATTTTTCTCTACCGACGGTAAAAATGAAAAGTTCCTACTAATCTTTACCGAATAGTCCCTATTACAGTGAAAAAAATGGCTCGTAGCGAGCCATTGATTTCTTTAATTTTTCAAAGAAATATTTCTTTGTTTATTTGGCCATGTGCGCATGGCGAACAAGGCAATGAACCACAAAACTAAGTTCAAAAAGTTATCTTTAAGCGCTCCATTGTTAGCGCTACAACTACACCCACTTGCAGAACTTGGTGCAAGAGGTGCTTTGGCTTCATCAGGCTCATAGCTTGAAGCATCGGTAGGCTCTTCCATTTCCTCAGATGGCGGTACAACGGTAGGAAGTCCTATAGGATAAGTCACTGGATATCCAGATAATCCTCCCCCTCCCGAGCCATGATGAGGAGAAGTGGTGGATGGATAGCCTGTAAAATCCAATTGCACAAAAGTTGGATTTCCAATCGGCAGATAAGAGAGGGAATAGTTCGGCGTTGGTCCGGTAAAAGTGACGGAATCAAAGGCGCCGGTAATTCCTGATGATGTGAGCAGGATGTATTGCCCTGGCACAGCGTTTGGATCGAGGGTAATTTCTAAAACACCTGCCAAGGATGCCGCACCAGCAACGGAAACCAAAGATGAGCCATTGGCATTAATTTCTATATGGACAAGGCTTCCAAGTGCGCCACCGCTTGCTGGATTAAGTGTTAAACTGCCGAGGCTAAGTGTTTCTCCTATGTCTGGAGAAATGGTGCCAGAATTGGCGAAAACACTGCCCGTCAATGTTCCCGCGCCGCTAAGCATTCCTCTTTGCTGACTAAAACTACTATTTCTACAAACAAAAATGGGTGCTTCATCAATTTGTCCATCAACTTTAAAATTCGCATTGTTGATGGTGACGCTTCCTTGATAATCAGTTGTTCCCTGGTAAATTACCGTGCCATTTCCTCTGACAAAGACGCTGGTCCCCCCTGCGCCCAAAATCGTGTCATCGACAAAGGCGACTTGCTCACCGAGAGTTAAAATATCATTCGCATCCTGGGCAATGAAGGTGAGAGAAGAGCCCGTACGCAGGAAAATGCTATTTCCCAAGGCTGTGCCATCAAGTCCATCTAAAGCACCATTGCCACCGGTGCCATGAATGCCTGCTTGGGTCGTATTATTCGGTGTGTTGAAAATAGTTGGAAGCCCAGAAAATGCCTGTATCGTAAAATTTAAACCCGTGTCCACAAAGATAGCAGCGCCAAGACCACTTCCACCGCCGCCACCGCCACCGCCCGCGCCATAGGTGTTGGCACCAGCACCTCCGGCTCCTCCTCCGAGATTTCCTACATCAATTCCCCCCAAAGCAGTGGGACCATTGGATGGGCCGCCACCACCGCCACCGCCGCCAAGTCCACCTGAGCCACCTTTGACGGTATAATCCGTGTCATAAGCCCCCGTGCCCGCACCGCCACCGCCCCCGCCGCCGTAGCCACCACTTCCGGCCTGGCCATCAACTTCATTTGTCGGTGAGGTCGTAACGATTGCGCCACCACCGCCACCGCCGCCATCTCCTCCACTACCCCCAGAACTTTGGGCATCGAGCGATCGGATTCGAAGTGGCGGGATATTGGCTTGAGGCATTATTCCATTCGATCCAGAACTTCCGCCGCCCCCGCCGCCAAAAACCCCTGCCATTCCTTGGGGGCCACCGCCGCCGCCACCACCAGCATTATTTCCGCCGTTATTACCCCCACCACCAGAGCCGGCTGTAATGCTGAGTCCATATCCATTTCCATCGAGGCCATTACTTTGATCCGCCCCACCATTTCCAAGATTAGTGAGCAGCCCTAAGATGGCGCGTGATCCCAAGCTACCGCCACCACCCCCGCCTCCACCAAGTGAGTCAAAAGAGAGCGTCACATCTCCACCGTTGCCACCAAAACCGCCACCCCCAGCACCTCCAGTGGTGCCCGTGGTTGTGATTGAGCCGCCGTTTCCGCTAAAGCCACCACCCCCGCCTCCGCCTTCATTGCCGGTAGAAGCCAGGCTAAAATAATTTCCCCCATTTCCACCAATAGCTGAGCAATTGCTGATCGTGACATTGATCACCGTAACTGAGGGATACGAACCATTTAAAAAAGTTTGAGGTACAAAAATCGCGCCGCCGGCGCCTAACCCCCCGCCTCCGCCTGAAATGCCATCGCCCCCATCGCCCCCTTTTGCCGCCAAGTTTTGAAAGGCCATGTTTTGGATCACCACATTGCCGATAGGGATAAAAAATCCGCTGTAAGCGCCGCCATTACCATCGATGGTGACGGTGATAGCAGGGCCCGGATTCCCGATGGTGATATTCACGGGATTGGAGGAATTGTTAATGATGGGCAGAATTCCATTAAGTTGAATGGTCATAGGAAAGGCAAAAACAATGGCATAATCATCAGGCGTTGTGTTTAAAGTTTGATTCATTGAGTTCAGGCAATATCTCAGATCACCAACCTCTCCAAAGCCACCCGGATTGTTATCGGAGCTCAGACTCACGGTGAGCGTCGTTAAAGCGCACAAATAAGGTGAAATGAAAAAAAATAAAAAATACTTGAGCATGAAATACCCGCATTTAAAAAGTTAGGGAATTAGTGGTTATTTCCCTGAGCGAGTATTTTGGCGGTGCATCGAAAGATTTAGCCCTGAATGTTAGCGAATATTGGGCTTAAGCGAGGTTTCAAGTCCGGGTCCAAAAAGTAAAAGGACTCTCCTTCTGAAAAATTATCCTTAAAAGATTTTACCCCAGCATTTCTAAGTCGTTCGACCATCGGTGAAAAGCATTCAGCGGAAACTGAAAAAGCGTAATGGGTATAATCATTTCTTATTGTGATTTGATGAGTGTCACTTAGATTGAGGCAAAACCAATCATTGCCTGCCAACAAGTAGGCCCCTTGCGGCCATTTGCAGAGTGGCTTTAGGCCGAGTAATTCATGGTAAAAACTAAAAGATCGCTCGATGTCAGAGACTGATTGTGGTGATGTGATTGATGCCTGTAATCATGGAGCGCCCTTAGCACAGCCACTCTCTACAGCAATTGTGGAAAGACAAGAAGGTGCTGGTTTCTATTTGGTTTCAATAGTGTATAAAAATAACATTATTTATTGATGAGAAAAAGATTGTATGATCTGCGAGGATGTTTGGTTTATCTGTATTGTAATTGCCTGATTTGATTAGGGAATAATTTTGATATCGTAAATACGTAAAAAATCATGTTATTTATTGTAGGCTAGGGAAACATTTTAAATTATTTTCTCTAGGGAGTTTCATGGGCATCAAAAAAATATCCGCGTTAATATTTTCATTTGCAACGGTCGTGTATTACATGGGTTGTAGTGATTATTTAAGCGATAATAAAAGTATTGTAGAACCAAAAGAAGCAGATGTCCTTGATAGTTATGAAAAAGAAAAAGATAAAATTGACGAAATTTGTAAAGATGAAGAATTAATTCCTCCTGTAGCCGAGCCACCTCTCGTAGCACCCCCTTATCCTGAGCTTGGACAGCCCTTCCTTGCTCCCATCTTGGGCGGTGGCGGCGGCGGTCGTCGGGATTTATGCCCGAGGGATGCAAAAAAAGCTGAGCCTGGAGTTTGTGGGTGCGGTGTCCCAGATATCGATGCCGATCAAGATAACGTTTTTGATTGTGTGGATAACTGCCCTGACTTAGCCAATCCCGAACAGGAAGATGTTGATGAGGATGGCGTTGGTGCTCTTTGTGACTGCGACGATGAAAATGATCAAATAGACGGAATTACTGGTCAGGCGCGTTATGTCGACCCATCAGGAAGCGATACGAGCAATGATTGTTTGGAGCCTGATTTTCCGTGTCTAACGATCGTCTACGCCATAGGCCAAAGTAATGAAGGCGATACTTTAGTTCTCGCAAATGGTTCGTTTTTTGAAGATACAATTTTGGTCGACAAGAATCTTATGCTTTTAGGACAAGGTCCAACCAATACTATCGTCGATGCCGAGCAAAATGGCCGGGTATTTTTAATCGCTGAAGATGTCGAAGCCACGATTTGCGGCATAACCATCACAGGCGGTTTAGTTGAAGGTATGGGTGATGATACTAATCTTTCGCCTGGTGCAGGGGCTGGCATTTTTAACGACGGAACGTTGTTGCTGAGCAACTCTCTCGTTACCGAAAATAGCGCAAATCTTGCCGGCGCTGGAATTTGGAATAATACCGATAGCGTCATGCACATTAGAAATAGCACTATATCGCTAAATATTTCCGGCCAATCCGTGGGAGGATTTGGTAATTATTATCTTTCCACTATGACCATCGATAACACTTCTATTATCAACAATACCGCCGGTTTCGTTGGTGGCGGCGGCGGAAGTGCGGGTGATTCATTTAGCATTTCGAATAGTCTAGTCAGCGGCAACACTTCCTCATTCTTAGCCGGTGGCATAATCCTCGTACACGGTTTGGTTGCGGTGGGAAGCGTTCAGATCGAAAACACCGAATTTTCACAAAACTCATCGGCATTAGGAGGGGCTATAATTGCAAACGGTGTCGGAACGACTATCGAAAATAGTCGATTCCTCGATAATACTGCAACTCAAGATGGCGGAGCCATTGCTCTTGTGGGACAAGAGGTCTTACAAATAACTGACTCGACTTTCTCAGACAACGATGCAGCTCTTAGTGGCGGGGCTATTCAAATAATCGAAGACTCCCGACTCTTTCTGCTCAGGTCTACGATCAACGATAATAGCGCAACTTTAGGTGGGGGCATAGCGGTCTCCGACTCTTCCGAGGTCTTTGTCACGGATTCAACCATCAGTACCAACACCGCTACATCCTCAGGCGGTGGGATTTATGAAACTGGCTTGAGTTCCCTATCGCTTAATTTGTCTACCATAGCCTTTAACACGGCTATCAATGGTGGCGGCGTCTTTAAAACTTCTAACTCTAATCTGGACACCTATCATACGATTATTTCTGACAATATTAGTAATGATTGCGAGGTAGATATAGGTACCGTGATTAATAATGCTAATTTCAGTCTTTTTAGCGACGCATCTTGTACTTTTAGTAGTGGCAGTGACAATTTGGCCAGCACCGATCCCCTCCTAGGCCCCTTGCAAGACAACGGAGGATTGACCGAAACTCATGCCCTGCTAGGCCTAAGCCCCGCTATTGATTCAGGAAATACAAACTGCACCATTAACTTTGATCAGCGGGGAGAATTCAGGCCAGTCAATATCATTGGCCTCGACCCCATCGATGCCCAGGCGCGTTGCGATATTGGCTCCTTTGAGGTTCAACAACCTTAATGAGCCAGTAAATGAGAATTATGGCCCTCCCTAAAGAGGGCCTCGTTGATTTTACCATCAAATTAGACCTAAAAAGTTCTATCCGCTGTACAAAAGTCTAATAGTTTTGTGTCTTTTTGAATTTGTCAGGATAAAAAAATCAAATACCTTAAATTATCGTGGGTGCTTTCACCATGCGTTTTGTCCACTAACAGCGCATAGCTGCTAATAGCCCGCCGACACGGCGGGATGGCCAAGGTGAAATCACTTTGAAGTATTTGCATTCAGAACATCATTAAAATGATTGAAAAAAATAAGCTTCTTTATTGTTTCTTCATGATCTGTGGCTTGCCAATTTTTGGCAATATTTTGTAAGCGCTTCAGCAAGATATACTTTTTATTTCCCAGTTGTTCCCAATTCGCTGCCTTATCCTTTTCTTGTAAAAAGCTATAAAGAAAAAATGCAAAATTTTCATCACTTTCTTCTTCTAATGCAGCACTGAAAACTTCATTATCGGCTGTGATTGCATTCTTGATTCGGGCATAGGCAGCCCCTCTTTCTTGTTGTTGAGTATCTGAATTCTTAAGATTCTGAACAGAGGCTTCTTCTTCAACAACATTTTTGGGCTTTTCGCCACCGGTAACAATGAGGCCAATAGTACATATAATTGAGATCAATAAACTAAACATAAAAGCACCTGAAATGATTAACTAACAAAGTAGCATTTAAGCTTTGAAAAACATCTACTCCGCATACAAATAATCCGTGTAGTTGAAAAGACTTCAAACTTGATTGTCACTGACTTTTATTAGCTCGATATTACCCTATGGCCATTCAATAGAGTAGAATCACGCGACCGCGCAAAAGACGCATGCGAGTATTCAGCCCTAGTGATTTATTGTTCCATCGCCTCAGCCAGCCGGGTTAAATACTCGTGGTTCGACTTAGCAGCCACTAGGCTAATCAAAAGCACCCTTTTAATTGCGGCATAATGGATTTCTTACTACCTAGATAGGGTAATTTGTCCTCACGCTTTTTTATTGCCAAGAGTTCACAGGCGAACACCATATTTTTCCAAAAAACTTTTGCAAGGCACTGCCCCATCTATTTTTAGAAGCATCGTTCTCCTTTATTTGCAAAGTTATATGGAGAGTAAGGTTTTCATTGATCAGATACTGGAATCCTTGTTCACTAAGCCCGGTGAAATAAGATGTTGTTGTACCACTAACAGGGTCAGAAAGTATCAAAATACTTGTTTGACAATTTTTTGGTAAAGGAGGATCAACAATCGTTTCATTTGCATGCTCTTTAACACTAAATCCTCTGTTATCACGCACCAGAGCATTCCAATATCCATAATTGTAAGTGCCCAGCTCCTTTAGATTTCTTGAAAGATGTGTTTTGATTACTTTAAATTTTCCGGAGCGCAGCTTAGATCCTTCAATTATTGAGCAAAGAGGAACCTCTTTGGGTAAAAGAACCATGTTGTTGCTTGCCCCTTGAATGTCACTCGCGCAAATATTGTTGCTGAGAATAAATAGAAGAAAACATAGAAAATATCTCATTTTTGTCCTCAATATTGAAAGGGTCAATTCCAGAAAATCTTGATATCATATTTTGAGACCAAATTCGTGCGTATTGATAAATAAACCGAGGACGATATCGTGCATTTTTTCAGATTTTGAAAAGCAAATAGCTCTTCGCATCAGGCGCTTGATTCTTGTATGCAGAGTAAGATGCTTTCTTTTTTATTCTTTGAGTATTTTCTTTTCCTATGGATAGCTGTTCGACGCTGATATGGCGTTCATATCAGCCCCAACCGTCAGTAAAAAATGAAGGTTCGAGCAATATTTTCAGTTTAAGCAAAACGCTATCTTGATGTTGACCAATGGCATGCCAAAGCCAGGGATGAAGGGGCTTTGAAACAATATTGGGTAATTATTTTTTTAGCGACAATTCCTGTTGGCCTCGCCCTATCATTTAAGTGATTCCAGTTTTACCGTTAGTTTGGCAATGATAAGGTCAAATACTGTGTAAAATAGTGTTGTTATTTACAGGTTTATTTGAGTATGCATTCGTTCGGTTGTTGAATTATTGTTGATGAAATAATTGACGAGTAGTTATGGGAACACTGTCCTAGTATTCTTGCCCTATCGCTTTACACTGAGAAATAGAGGGTGTACTAAATTGATTTTCTCTGTATTTAATAATAAGGAAGAATTAAGAAATCCATATAAAGATATTAAATGGAATATTTTATCGTGGTAATTGTTTCTAATATTTTATTTCTTATCAGGTAAATAAAGATGTTAAAAGCTGTTTGTTTTTTTATGTTATTATTTATTAGCTCATGTGGCAGTGAGAGAGGTGGTTCTTCTCTTCAGTCAAATTGGTATGAGAAATTTAGTAGTTATTTACTCGATCAGAATATCGACCAAAGAATATTTCAGCTTAAAGTGTTACAGCAAAAGTCTAATGAATGCAGTATGCA